>NZ_CP071383.1:0-313727 GCF_017348915.1 Leclercia pneumoniae
GTGTCACTTTCGCTTTGGCAGCAATGTCTTGCCCGATTGCAGGATGAGTTACCAGCCACAGAATTCAGTATGTGGATCCGCCCGTTGCAGGCGGAACTGAGCGATAACACGCTGGCTTTGTATGCGCCAAACCGTTTTGTGCTCGATTGGGTAAGGGACAAGTACCTTAATAATATCAATGGACTGCTAAACGATTTTTGCGGTACCGATGCCCCACAGCTGCGTTTTGAAGTGGGCACCAAGCCGGTCACCCAAACCCTTAAAGAGACCGTTAACGTAGCCGCTCCTGCGCAGGCGACACAGGTCCATCAGCCGCGCGTCGTGCCTGCGGCACGTTCAGGCTGGGATAACGTTCCGGCCCCGGCGGAGCCGACCTACCGTTCCAACGTTAACGTCAAACATACCTTCGATAACTTCGTAGAAGGTAAATCAAACCAGCTGGCCCGTGCGGCAGCCCGTCAGGTAGCGGATAACCCCGGCGGGGCGTATAACCCCCTGTTTTTATATGGCGGTACCGGTCTGGGTAAAACGCACCTGCTGCATGCCGTGGGCAATGGCATCATGGCGCGCAAGCCAAACGCCAAAGTGGTGTATATGCACTCCGAACGCTTCGTTCAGGACATGGTAAAAGCCCTGCAAAACAATGCGATCGAAGAGTTTAAACGCTACTACCGTTCCGTTGATGCCCTGCTGATCGATGACATTCAGTTCTTCGCTAATAAAGAACGATCCCAGGAAGAGTTTTTCCACACCTTCAACGCCCTGCTGGAAGGTAATCAACAGATCATTTTGACCTCGGATCGTTATCCAAAAGAGATCAACGGCGTTGAAGATCGTCTTAAGTCCCGCTTCGGCTGGGGCCTGACCGTGGCGATCGAACCGCCGGAGCTGGAAACCCGTGTGGCGATCCTGATGAAAAAGGCAGATGAAAACGACATTCGCCTGCCGGGTGAAGTGGCATTCTTCATCGCCAAGCGCCTACGCTCTAACGTGCGTGAGCTGGAAGGGGCACTGAACCGCGTCATCGCCAACGCCAACTTTACCGGCCGGGCCATCACTATTGATTTCGTGCGTGAAGCGCTGCGCGATCTGCTGGCGTTGCAGGAAAAACTGGTCACCATCGACAATATTCAGAAGACGGTGGCGGAGTACTACAAAATTAAAGTGGCCGACTTATTGTCGAAACGCCGTTCACGCTCGGTAGCCCGACCTCGCCAGATGGCGATGGCGCTGGCAAAGGAGTTAACCAACCACAGTCTGCCGGAGATCGGCGATGCGTTTGGTGGCCGTGACCACACCACCGTGCTGCACGCTTGTCGTAAAATCGAGCAGCTGCGGGAAGAAAGCCACGACATAAAAGAAGACTTCTCCAATTTAATCAGAACATTATCATCGTGACGCTATGAAATTTACCGTTGAACGTGAACATTTATTAAAGCCGCTACAACAGGTGAGTGGCCCATTAGGCGGCCGCCCGACGCTGCCTATTCTTGGTAACCTGCTGCTGCAGGTCGCAGACGGTACGCTGTCGCTAACCGGCACCGATCTGGAAATGGAGATGGTTGCGCGGGTGACGCTGACTCAGCCGCACGACGCAGGCGCCACCACGGTTCCGGCCCGTAAATTCTTTGATATTTGCCGTGGCTTGCCTGAAGGGGCAGAGATCGCCGTGCAGCTCGAGGGCGACCGCATGCTGGTCCGCTCTGGCCGCAGCCGTTTCTCTCTCTCTACCCTGCCAGCCGCGGACTTCCCGAACCTGGATGACTGGCAGAGCGAAGTGGAATTCACCCTGCCACAGGCGACGATGAAGCGTCTGATTGAAGCCACGCAGTTCTCTATGGCACATCAGGACGTTCGCTACTACTTAAACGGCATGCTGTTTGAAACCGAAGGGGAAGAGCTGCGTACCGTCGCCACCGACGGACACCGCCTGGCGGTCTGCTCTATGCCAATTGGCGTTAGCCTGCCAAACCATTCGGTGATCGTGCCGCGTAAAGGGGTGATTGAGCTGATGCGCATGCTTGACGGCGGTGATACTCCGCTGCGCGTGCAAATTGGCAGCAATAACATTCGCGCCCACGTGGGGGATTTCGTCTTCACCTCGAAGCTGGTTGACGGGCGTTTCCCGGATTATCGCCGCGTATTGCCGAAGAATCCCGACAAGACGCTGGAAGCGGGCTGCGACAGCCTTAAGCAGGCATTTGCCCGTGCGGCCATTCTCTCCAACGAGAAGTTCCGCGGCGTGCGTCTGTATGTGAGTGAAAACCAGATCAAAATCACCGCGAATAACCCGGAGCAGGAAGAGGCAGAAGAGATTCTGGACGTCACCTACGCCGGCGCAGAGATGGAAATCGGCTTTAACGTTAGCTACGTGCTGGACGTACTGAATGCACTGAAATGCGAGAATGTTCGCATTCTGCTGACCGACTCTGTATCGAGCGTACAGATTGAAGATGCTGCATCCCAGTCCGCTGCTTATGTTGTTATGCCAATGAGACTGTAGTGATAACTATCGGGCTATCTTACTTGCCATTTTCAACCTGGGCTGTGCTCGCCCCTGTCACGTACTGCGTGTACGCGCCAGGGTCTGCGCGCAGTCCGCGTTGAAACTGGCTGCGCCGATTACGCCCTGGCCCGAAGAAATTCAGATATGTCACTGACGCGCCTTTTAATCAAAGATTTCCGTAATATTGAAAATGCGGATCTCGCTTTATCCCCCGGCTTTAACTTCCTGGTTGGCGCAAACGGCAGCGGCAAAACCAGCGTGCTGGAAGCCATCTATACGCTTGGCCACGGTCGGGCGTTTCGCAGCTTGCAAATTGGCCGCGTCATTCGCCACGAGCAAGAGTCCTTTGTTCTGCATGGGCGTCTCCAGGGCGCAGAGCGTGAAACCGCCGTCGGCCTGACCAAAGACAAGCAGGGTGACAGTAAAGTCCGCATTGATGGTACCGACGGGCATAAGGTGGCCGAACTGGCGCTCTTGATGCCGATGCAGCTGATTACGCCCGAGGGGTTTACTTTACTCAACGGCGGCCCCAAATACAGAAGAGCGTTCCTTGACTGGGGATGCTTTCACAATGAAGCGGGATTCTTTAACGCCTGGAGCAACCTCAAGCGTTTGCTCAAGCAGCGCAATGCCGCGCTGCGCCAGGTGACGCGCTACGCCCAACTGCGCCCGTGGGACAAAGAGTTGGTCCCGCTGGCGGAACAAATCAGCACCTGGCGTGCCGAATACAGCGCAGGTATCGCCGAAGATATGGACGACACCTGCAAACAGTTTTTACCGGAGTTCTCTCTCACCTTCTCCTTCCAGCGTGGCTGGGAGAAAGAGACGGATTATGCCGAGGTGCTGGAGAGAAGCTTCGAGCGCGACCGCCTGCTGACCTATACCGCGCATGGCCCGCATAAAGCGGATTTCCGCATTCGTGCTGACGGTGCGCCGGTAGAAGATACATTATCGCGTGGGCAGCTTAAGCTCCTGATGTGCGCGCTACGGCTGGCACAGGGGGAGTTTCTCACCCGCGAGAGCGGCCGACGCTGCCTGTATCTGATAGATGATTTTGCCTCGGAACTCGACGACGCGCGGCGAGGGCTGCTAGCCAGCCGCTTAAAAGCCACGCAGTCGCAGGTTTTCGTCAGCGCGATTAGCGCTGAACACGTTATGGACATGTCGGACAAAAATTCGAAGATGTTCACCGTGGAAAAGGGTAAAATAACGGATTAACCCAAGAATAAATGAGCGAGAAACGTTGATGTCGAATTCTTATGACTCCTCCAGTATCAAAGTCCTGAAAGGGCTGGATGCGGTGCGTAAGCGCCCGGGTATGTATATCGGCGACACGGATGACGGCACCGGTCTGCACCACATGGTATTCGAGGTGGTAGATAACGCTATCGACGAAGCGCTCGCGGGTCACTGTAAAGACATCGTGGTGACGATCCATGCGGACAACTCCGTATCCGTCACCGATGATGGTCGTGGCATCCCAACCGGTATTCACCCGGAAGAGGGCGTATCTGCTGCGGAAGTTATCATGACCGTTCTGCACGCAGGCGGTAAATTCGATGATAACTCCTATAAAGTCTCCGGCGGCCTGCACGGCGTAGGCGTCTCCGTGGTTAACGCCCTGTCGCAGAAGCTGGAGCTGGTTATCCAGCGTGAAGGCAAAGTTCACCGCCAGATCTATCAGCATGGTGTGCCGGAAGCGCCGCTGGCAGTCACTGGCGATACCGAAAAAACCGGTACCCTGGTGCGTTTCTGGCCGAGCCTGGAAACCTTCACCAACGTCACCGAATTCGAATATGAAATTCTGGCCAAACGCCTGCGTGAGCTGTCGTTCCTGAACTCCGGCGTCTCCATTCGCCTGCGCGACAAACGCGACGGCAAAGAAGACCATTTCCACTACGAAGGCGGTATCAAGGCGTTCGTTGAGTATCTGAACAAGAACAAAACGCCTATTCACCCGAATATCTTCTACTTCTCTACCGAAAAAGACGGTATCGGCGTGGAAGTGGCGCTGCAGTGGAACGATGGTTTCCAGGAAAACATCTACTGCTTCACCAACAACATTCCACAGCGTGACGGCGGTACGCACCTGGCGGGCTTCCGTGCGGCGATGACCCGTACCCTGAACGCCTACATGGACAAAGAAGGCTACAGCAAGAAAGCGAAAGTCAGCGCCACCGGCGACGATGCTCGTGAAGGCCTGATTGCCGTGGTTTCTGTTAAGGTGCCGGATCCGAAGTTCTCCTCTCAGACCAAAGACAAACTGGTCTCCTCTGAGGTGAAATCGGCGGTTGAACAGCAGATGAACGAACTGCTGAGCGACTACCTGCAAGAAAACCCGTCTGACGCGAAAATCGTGGTCGGCAAAATTATCGATGCGGCACGTGCCCGTGAAGCGGCGCGTAAAGCCCGTGAAATGACCCGCCGCAAAGGCGCACTCGACTTAGCTGGCCTGCCGGGCAAACTGGCAGACTGTCAGGAGCGCGACCCGGCGCTGTCCGAACTGTACCTGGTGGAAGGGGATTCCGCGGGCGGTTCTGCGAAGCAGGGCCGTAACCGTAAGAACCAGGCGATCCTGCCGTTGAAGGGGAAAATCCTCAACGTCGAGAAAGCGCGTTTCGACAAGATGCTCTCTTCGCAGGAAGTGGCAACGCTGATTACCGCGCTCGGCTGCGGCATCGGTCGCGACGAATACAACCCGGACAAGTTGCGTTATCACAGCATCATCATCATGACCGATGCGGACGTCGACGGCTCGCACATCCGTACGCTGCTGTTGACCTTCTTCTATCGTCAGATGCCGGAAATCGTTGAACGTGGCCATGTCTACATTGCGCAGCCGCCGCTGTACAAAGTGAAGAAAGGCAAACAGGAACAGTACATCAAAGACGACGAAGCGATGGATCAGTATCAGATCTCTATCGCTCTGGATGGCGCAACGCTGCATGCGAACGCCAGCGCTCCGGCACTGGCCGGCGAGCCGCTGGAACGTCTGGTGTCCGAGTTCAACGCTGCGCAGAAGATGATTGGCCGTATGGAGCGTCGTTATCCGAAAGCGCTGCTGAAAGAGCTGGTGTATCAGCCAACGCTGACCGAAGCCGATCTGAGCAGCGAGCAGACTGTCAGCCGCTGGGTCAACGCGCTGGTAAGCGAGCTGAACGAGAACGAACAGCACGGTAGCCTGTGGAAATGCGATGTTCAGCAGAACGCTGACCAGCTGTTCGAGCCGATCGTCCGCGTGCGTACCCACGGTGTGGATACAGACTATCCGCTGGAGCACGAGTTTGTGACCGGGCCGGAATACCGTCGCCTTTGCACTCTCGGCGAAAAGCTGCGCGGTTTGATCGAAGACGATGCCTACATCGAACGTGGCGAACGCCGTCAGCCGGTTGCCAGCTTCGAGCAGGCGCTGGAGTGGCTGGTGAAAGAGTCCCGTCGTGGTCTGGCAATTCAGCGTTATAAAGGCCTGGGCGAAATGAACCCGGATCAGCTGTGGGAAACCACTATGGATCCGGAAAGCCGCCGTATGCTGCGCGTTACCGTAAAAGACGCGATTGCAGCGGATCAGCTGTTCACCACCCTGATGGGCGATGCGGTTGAACCCCGTCGTGCCTTTATCGAAGAGAACGCGCTGAAAGCGGCGAATATCGATATCTAAGCTGTTATCCCCCTCACCCTAACCCTCTCCCCATAGGGGAGAGGGGATGTACGGTACCGCCTTTTCTCCCTCGCCCCTGTGGGGAGAGGGCCGGGGTGAGGGGAGATTCTTAGCCTGCAAAAGAGGAATCCCCTCCTCATATCCAATCCCCTTTCTTACCGTGTTTTTTGAGCGGAATCGCGTTAGCATGAGTGCAGACTCATTCAATCCGGGGATCCCATGGCCATCAAACTCATTGCAATCGATATGGACGGCACGCTGCTGCTGCCAGATCACACCATCTCTCCAGCCGTTAAAAATGCGATTGCCGCCGCCCGTGCAAAAGGGGTGAATGTGGTACTGACGACCGGTCGCCCCTATGCCGGTGTGCATAATTACCTGAAAGAGTTGCACATGGATAAACCGGGCGATTACTGCATTACGTATAACGGTGCCCTGGTTCAGAAGGCCGCCGACGGCAGCACCGTCGCCCAGACCGCGTTGAATTATGACGATTACCTCTATCTCGAAAAACTCTCCCGCGAGGTGGGTTCACATTTCCACGCGCTCGATCGCAACACGCTCTACACGGCCAACCGCGATATCAGCTACTACACCGTACACGAATCCTATGTCGCCACTATTCCACTGGTTTTCTGCGAAGCAGAAAAAATGGATCCGCAAACGCAGTTCCTGAAGGTGATGATGATTGATGAGCCAGCCATTCTCGATAAAGCCATCGCCCGCATTCCGGCTGAGGTAAAAGAGAAATACACTGTGCTGAAAAGCGCGCCGTACTTCCTCGAAATCCTCGATAAACGCGTCAATAAAGGCACCGGCGTGAAATCGCTGGCCGATACGCTGGGTATCAAGCCTGAAGAGATCATGACCCTGGGCGATCAGGAAAACGATATTGCGATGATCGAATATGCGGGCATGGGTGTGGCAATGGATAACGCGATCCCATCGGTGAAAGAAGTGGCCAATTTCGTCACCAAATCTAACCTGGAAGACGGCGTTGCCTACGCGATCGAGAAATTTGTCCTGAACTAAGCGTGGCTAAATACATCGGCCCTGGTTATCAACCGGGGCTTTTTTTTGCCCTGAATTTATCAAATTGTTCTTTTTGTGATCCAGATTGTAGTACAACACAAATTTGATTGTACTACATTGCAACCAAGGTCTTAACGAATTGCATCACGTTTGTACTGCAAAAGTGAGGCGGAATTCAGCGGTCGCGGTAAAGTAGTGATGGACACAAAAATCATAAGGACCCTCCATGACTCTCAATAAAACCGACCGCATTGTCATCACGCTGGGCAGCCAGATTGTGGGTGGCAAATACGTACCCGGCTCGCCGCTTCCTGCAGAGGCGGAGCTATGCGAAGAGTTTGAAACCTCGCGCAACATCATCCGGGAAGTGTTCCGCTCGCTGATGGCGAAGCGGCTAATTGAAATGAAGCGTTATCGCGGAGCCTTTGTCGCCCCACGTAGTCAGTGGAACTACCTCGATACCGATGTTCTGCAGTGGATACTGGAAAACGATTATGACCCACGGCTGATTGGCGCCATGAGCGAGGTGCGAAACCTCGTAGAACCGGCGATAGCCCGCTGGGCCGCCGAACGCGCCACCTCGGGCGACCTGGCGCAGATTGAGTCGGCGCTGAACGACATGATCGCCAATAACCAGGATCGGGATGCCTTCAACGAAGCGGATATTCGCTACCACGAGGCGGTGCTCCAGTCGGTGCATAACCCGGTGCTACAGCAGCTTAGCGTGGCGATCAGCTCGCTACAGCGCGCGGTATTTGAACGGACCTGGATGGGCGATGAGGCCAACATGCCGAAAACGCTCCAGGAACATAAAGCGCTGTTCGATGCGATACGGCATCAGGACGGCGATGCGGCAGAGCAGGCGGCGCTCACGATGATCGCCAGCTCGACACGAAGGTTAAAGGAAATCACATGACATCTCGCTACATCGCTATTGACTGGGGATCGACCAATCTGCGCGCCTGGCTTTATCAGGGTGAGCAGTGCCTGGAAAGCAGGCAATCAGAAGCAGGTGTTACGCGCCTGAACGGTAAATCCCCCGAGGCGGTGTTAGCAGAGGTGACACAAAACTGGCGCGACGGCGCCACGCCAGTGGTAATGGCGGGCATGGTGGGCAGTAACGTAGGCTGGAAAATTGCGCCTTATCTGCCCGTACCGGCTCGTTTCTCCGCTATTGGCGAACAGTTAACGTCCGTTGGCGACAAGATCTGGATTATTCCCGGCTTGTGCGTCTCTCGCGACGATAACCACAACGTCATGCGCGGCGAAGAGACGCAACTGCTCGGCGCGCGCACGCTTTCTCCTTCTTCTGTCTACGTTATGCCCGGTACCCACTGCAAGTGGGTACAAACCGATGCAGAGCAGATCCACGATTTTCGCACCGTGATGACCGGTGAATTACACCATTTGCTCCTTAAGCATTCGCTGGTGGGGGCGGGTTTGCCGGAGCAAGCCCCCTCGCCGGAGGCATTTGCCGCCGGGCTTGCGCGCGGGATCGCTTCTCCTGCCGTTTTGCCGCAACTTTTTGAGGTTCGCGCCTCGCACGTGCTGGGACAACTCCCGCGCGAGCAGGTTAGCGAGTTTCTGTCCGGCCTGCTGATTGGCGCCGAAGTCGCCAGCCTGAGTGAACGCTTCGCCGGGCAGCAGGCCATTACTCTGGTCGCAGGCTCATCGCTGAGCTCACGTTATCGCCAGGCGTTTCACGCCATCGGCCGGGACGTGGCGGTGGTAGAGGGCGACACGGCATTTCAGGCTGGAATAAGGAGCATCGCTCATGCAGTGGCAAACTAACCTTCCCCTTATCGCGATATTGCGCGGCATCACCCCCGACGAGGCGCTGGCGCACGTAGGCGCGGTGATTGAGGCCGGATTCGACGCGGTGGAAATCCCGCTCAACTCCCCGGAGTGGGAAAAGAGCATCCCGGCCGTCGTCGATGCGTTTGGTGATAAGGCGCTGATTGGCGCAGGCACGGTGCTACAGCCGGAGCAGGTCGACAGGCTGGCGAAAATGGGCTGCAAACTTATCGTCACGCCCAACATCAACCCCGAGGTGATCCGCCGCGCGGTGGGCTACGGCATGACCGTCTGCCCGGGATGTGCAACGGCAACCGAAGCCTTTACCGCTCTCGATGCGGGCGCGCAGGCGCTGAAAATTTTCCCGTCATCGGCTTTTGGCCCGGAGTACATCAAGGCGCTGAAAGCGGTATTACCCGCCAGCGTACCGGTCCTGGCCGTGGGCGGCGTGACGCCAGAAAACCTGGCGCAGTGGATGAAAGCTGGCTGTGCAGGCGCCGGGCTGGGTAGCGATCTCTATCGCGCCGGACAGACCGTAGAGCGCACCGCACAGCAGGCGGCAGCATTTGTGAAAGCGTATCGAGAGGCAGTGAAATGAAAATAACCAAACTCACCACGTACCGTTTACCGCCGCGTTGGATGTTCCTGAAAATCGAAACCGACGAAGGGGTAGTGGGCTGGGGCGAGCCGGTAATTGAGGGCCGTGTGCGCACCGTCGAGGCCGCTGTGCACGAGCTGGGTGAATACCTGATTGGGCAGGATCCCGCGCGCATTAACGATCTGTGGCAAGTGATGTACCGCGGGGGCTTCTATCGCGGCGGCCCCATTCTGATGAGCGCCATCGCCGGTATCGACCAGGCGCTATGGGATATCAAAGGGAAAGTGCTGAATGCTCCGGTGTGGCAGCTGATGGGCGGCCTGGTGCGCGACAAAATTAAGGCCTACAGCTGGGTAGGGGGCGATCGCCCTGCCGAAGTCATTGATGGCATCAGAAAGCTGCGCGGGATTGGTTTTGATACCTTCAAGCTCAACGGCTGTGAAGAGATGGGAGTCATCGACAATTCACGTGCGGTAGACCGGGCGGTAAACACCGTGGCGCAGATCCGCGAAGCCTTTGGCAACGACATTGAGTTTGGCCTGGACTTCTACGGCCGCATCAGCGCGCCAATGGCGAAAATATTAATTAAAGAGCTGGAACAATACCGCCCGCTCTTTATTGAAGAGCCGGTGCTGGCGGAGCAGGCAGAATATTATCCACGGCTGGCGGCGCAAACCGCTATTCCTATCGCTGCAGGGGAACGTATGTTCTCGCGCTTCGAGTTTAAACGCGTACTGGAGGCGGGCGGAATCGCGATCCTGCAGCCGGATCTCTCCCACGCGGGGGGCATCACCGAATGCTACAAAATCGCCGGTATGGCAGAAGCCTACGACGTGGCGCTGGCTCCGCACTGCCCGCTGGGGCCGATTGCGCTGGCGGCCTGTCTGCACGTCGATTTTGTCTCCCGCAACGCGGTGTTCCAGGAACAGAGCATGGGGATTCACTATAACAAGGGCGCGGAACTGCTCGACTGGTGATGCTGCCAACTTACTGATTTAGTGTATGATGGTGTTTTTGAGGTGCTCCAGTGGCTTCTGTTTCTATCAGCTGTCCCTCCTGTTCAGCTACTGACGGGGTGGTGCGTAACGGCAAAAGCACCGCCGGACATCAGCGCTATCTCTGCTCTCACTGCCGTAAAACATGGCAACTGCAGTTCACTTACACCGCTTCTCAACCCGGTACGCACCAGAAAATCATTGATATGGCCATGAATGGCGTTGGATGCCGGGCAACCGCCCGCATTATGGGCGTTGGCCTCAACACGATTTTACGTCACTTAAAAAACTCAGGCCGCAGTCGGTAACCTCGCGCATACAGCCGGGCAGTGACGTCATCGTCTGCGCGGAAATGGACGAACAGTGGGGCTATGTCGGGGCTAAATCGCTCCAGCGCTGGCTGTTTTACGCGTATGACAGGCTCCGGAAGACGGTTGTTGCGCACGTATTCGGTGAACGCACTATGGCGACGCTGGGGCGTCTTATGAGCCTGCTGTCACCCTTTGACGTGGTGATATGGATGACGGATGGCTGGCCGCTGTATGAATCCCGCCTGAAGGGAAAGCTGCACGTAATCAGCAAGCGATATACGCAGCGAATTGAGCGGCATAACCTGAATCTGAGGCAGCACCTGGCACGGCTGGGACGGAAGTCGCTGTCGTTCTCAAAATCGGTGGAGCTGCATGACAAAGTCATCGGGCATTATCTGAACATAAAACACTATCAATAAGTTGGAGTCATTACCGGATTAGGCCTGCCGCCTGTTTTAGGCAAGATTAAGGATTTGACCAACAGCTATCACTACGGCCTGCTGATTGTAGCTATTGCGCTGATACTAGGGGGGATTATCGGTATCGCCGTCTCTCGCCCGGGTAAAAGCACATCGCTCAAGCAGTCAGCCCCCTCTTCTTTATAAGTGAACGGATAACGATGAAATTGAAAGTTTTGAAACAAGCCTCCCTGCCTGACCAGCTAACGGCAGAACTGGAAAAACGTTACGACGTTTATGAATATGCAGCGCTTAGCGAGGAGGCATTCGCGGACCTGGCCGGACAATTTACCGTGATGATTACTAACGGTGAGGCCGTCGTCACGCGCCAGCTGATCGCCAGCCTGCCCTCTCTGGAACTGATTGCTGTTTTTGGCGTGGGATACGACGGTGTCGATGTGGCGGCTGCGGCAGATCATCATGTGGCCGTCAGCCATACGCCGGGCGTGTTAACGGACGATGTTGCCGATTTGGCGATGGGACTCATGCTGGCGACATCGCGCCAGATCGTTTCTGCTCAGAAGTTTATTGAGGCGGGAAGCTGGCATCAGGGAGGATATCCGTGGACACACAAGGTTTCGGGGGCGCGAGTCGGCATTGTGGGCATGGGGAGAATTGGCCAGGCCATCGCACAACGTTGTGAAGGCTTTGCCATGCACATTGCTTATAGCGATAGCAAAGTTATCCCGGGGCTGAATTATACCCGAATTGAGGACATTGCCTCCCTGGCGGCAGAAAGTGATTTCTTGATGATATGTACGCCGGGTAGTGCAAAAAACCAGGCGCTGATTGATGGCCGGGTTCTCGCGGCGCTGGGTGAGAAAGGAATATTGATCAACATTTCGCGTGGTAGCGTAGTGGATGAGCCCGCGCTGATTAACGCGATTGAACAGGGCACCATCGCCGGGGCCGGACTGGATGTGTTCAGTCGCGAGCCGGACGTTCCGCAGGCGTTGCTCCAGCGCGCTAACGTGGTGGTGACGCCACATATGGCCAGCGCGACCTGGAGCACCAGAGAGGCGATGTCCCGGTTAATGCTGGAAAATGTTTTGGGTTGGGCCAGCAATAAGCGTCTGGTAACCCCCATCCCTGAGCTGGACGCGTAGTCATTTTCCGGCAGATCCATTACTCTGAAGCGCAACTGTCGCTTCAGAGTTTATTCGTTCATGAAACAAGTCACCTTCGCTTCCCGCCATCACCAGCTCACCAATATCAACACCTGGACGCCAGATAGCCAGTGGTTGGCCTTTGACGTACGCCCATCCGGCGCATCGTTCACCGGTGAAACCATCGAGCGGGTAAATATCAGTACGGGCGAGGTTGAGGTGATTTATCGCGCCACAAACGGCGCGCATGCCGGGGTGGTGACCGTTCATCCTGCAGAAGACAAATATGTCTTTATCCATGGCCCGGAAAACCCGGATGCCGACTGGCAGTACGATTTTCACCATCGTCAGGGCGTGGTTGCGCACAATGATCGGGTGGATAATCTCGATGCGATGGATATCACCGCTCCCTACACGCCCGGCGCACTGCGCGGCGGCAGCCATGTCCATGTCTTTAGCCCGAACGGGCAGTTCGTCAGCTTCACCTATAACGACCATGTTCTGCACGAGCGCGACCCAGCGCTTGATTTGCGCAACGTGGGGGTCGCCGCGCCTTTTGGTCCCGTGAACCCACCGGCTACGCATCCCCGAGAATATGCGGGCACCTTCTGGAGCGTGCTGGTCACTCGCACGACGCCGAACCCGCCGCCAGGCAGCGATGCGATCAATCGCGCCTACGAAGAGGGCTGGGTAGGGAACCACGCGCTGGCGTTTATTGGCGATACCCTGTCTGAGAAAGGCGACAAGGTGCCGGAGCTCTTTATTGTCGATTTACCGAAAGATGAGCAGGGCTGGAAGCACGCCGGGGATGCACCGCTACAGGGTACGCCAGAGACCCTGCCGGCACCTCCGGCGGGCATGGTGCAGCGTCGGTTAACCTTTACGCATCAGAACGCGTACCCGGGGCTTGTGAACGCGCCGCGCCACTGGGTGCGTAGCAATCCGCAAGGTACGCAGATTGCCTTTTTAATGCGCGATAACCAGGGAGTGGTGCAACTCTGGCTTCTCTCACCCGAGGGCGGCGAGCCGCGCCAGTTAACCGCTAACCGCAGCGATATTCAGTCGGCCTTCAACTGGCATCCGTCCGGCAACGGGCTGGGATTTGTGCTGGAAAATCGTCTTGCATACTGCGATGCGGTGACGGGGAGCGTGACGTTTTTGACGTCCGATCACGGCAATCCGCCTTCTGCGGATGCCGTGGTCTTTTCACCGAATGGGCGTTATATCGCCTGGATGGAAGAGGCGGAGGGCTTCCGCCAGCTGTGGATCACTGAAACCGGGCGCTGATCAGCGCACGGGCATGGCGGCAGGGGGAATAACCGAGTTGGTGGCCAGCGTCTCCTGCTCGCTTTTTTCAACGCGCGAGCGCACGGAGCTGTCCGTACGGAAGAAATCCCAGGGCAGCAGAAGCGTATCGAATACCGCCGTAAAGGGCATATCCAGAATCACCAGAGATTTGGTGCCCCAGTTGGTGTCATCATCTGACAACATTGTGGCACTGGCTCGCGTGCCGGGATAGGTCCCTTCTTTACCGCCGGTGTGCGACATCACGCTTGAACATCCGCAAAGCAACACCACCGCGCTGAACGTCGTCAACTTTATCAGAACATTTTTCATCATCAGTTTGTCATCATCAATGGCGCGATATGAACCAGCAACCCGGTTTATAACGGGCCATATGCAAATTGAACAGTTGAAAAGCGCCGCTCTGTGGCAGCCATCGCAATTTAACCCTTTGTGCTGCCATCCCAGTCTAAGCCAGTGACAGTAAAGTGCAAAAAAAACTGTTCAGGATCCGCTTGAAATGATCGAAATCAGACCCATTTTAGAGATGTGTCCATGAACAAACGCGCCTGATGGGTGTTTGGGATACCGCAGCCTGTCCATGGTGGAAGGCTACAATTTCTCGCTGATTTCAGGAGTTTTAACTTATGCGTAATTTCGATCTCTCCCCGCTATACCGTTCTGCAATTGGTTTTGACCGCCTGTTCAACCATTTAGAAAATAACCAGAGCCAGAGCAACGGCTACCCTCCTTACAATGTTGAACTGGTTGACGAAAACCACTACCGCATCGCCATTGCCGTCGCCGGTTTTGCAGAGAGCGAACTGGAGATCACCGCCCAGGATAATCTGCTGCTGGTGAAAGGCTCGCATACGGCCGAACAGAAAGAGCGTACCTACCTCTATCAGGGCATCGCCGAGCGTAACTTTGAACGCAAGTTCCAGCTTGCTGAGAACATTCACGTTAAAGGCGCAAATCTGGTCAACGGCCTGCTGTTTATCGAACTGGAACGTGTGATTCCGGAAGAGAAAAAACCGCGTCGTATCGAAATCAACTAATTAGACGGGTCGCCATCGCGGCCCACTCAGAATTGCTTGCCGAACCGGGAGCATAGGCGAATCCGTAAGGATTTGCAGGAACAACTGCGCACAAAATTAGACTGTGCCGAACTCGCTTCTCAGAAGGAGATTTAGTATGCGTAACTACGATTTATCCCCCCTGCTGCGTCAGTGGATTGGTTTTGACAAACTGGCTAACGCCCTGCAAAGCACCACCGAGCAACAGACATTTCCGCCGTACAATATCGAAAAAAGCGACGATAACCACTATCGCATCACCCTTGCGGTAGCCGGATTCCGCCAGGACGATCTGGATATCCAGCTTGAAGGAACGCGCCTGACGGTGAAAGGTACCCCGGAAAAACAAGAAACCGAGACGAAGTGGCTGCATCAGGGTCTGGTGACGCAGCCGTTCAGCCTGAGCTTTACGCTGGCGGACCATATGGAAGTCTCTGGTGCGACCTATACCAACGGTCTGCTGCATATCGACCTGACCCGCAACGTGCCGGAAGCAATCGCTCCGCAGCGTATCGCCATTAGCGAACGCCCTGCGTTAAACAGCTAACAGTATGCGGGCTGATGCCTTCTCCCACAGGGGGAGGGCGCAAACACTAAAAACGGTCACCTTCGGGTGACCGTTTTGCTTTTACCTTCGGTTTTTTTGTGCGCCATCGCCCATACAACCGCCACCGGTTCTGAGAGAATCCCCACCATAACTAAGGTTATGCACAGGGAGTGGATCATGAGTGATATCGCGTTAACCGTCAGCGTGTTGGCCCTGGTCGCAGTAGTAGGACTGTGGATTGGCAACATCAAAATCCGCGGCGTCGGGTTTGGGATTGGCGGGGTCCTGTTCGGGGGGATTTTTGTTGGCCATTTTGCCGACCAGTTTGGCCTGGTACTCAGCGCCGATATGCTCCACTTCATCCAGGAGTTCGGCCTGATCCTCTTCGTCTACACCATCGGTATTCAGGTCGGTCCGGGTTTTTTCGCCTCCCTGCGCGTCTCCGGGCTACGGCTAAACCTCTTTGCCCTTGGTATCGTGGTAATGGGCGGGCTGGTCACCGCCATTCTGCACAAAATCTTTGCTATCCCTCTGCCGGTGGTACTGGGTATTTTCTCCGGTGCGGTCACCAATACGCCGGCGCTCGGGGCAGGCCAGCAAATTCTGCGTGATTTGGGGATCGAGCCCGGCATTGTCGACCAGATGGGGATGAGTTACGCCATGGCTTATCCGTTTGGCATCTGCGGTATTCTGCTCTCTATGTGGCTGGTACGGGTGCTGTTTCGTATCAACGTCGAAGAGGAGGCGAAGGCGCACGAAACCGCGCATACCAACGGCCATATGCCCATCAAAACCATCAATATTCGTGTCGACAACCCCAATCTCAATAAGCTGGCGATTCAGGATGTGCCGATTCTGAACAGCGTAAATGTGGTCTGCTCGCGCCTGAAGCGGGAAGAGATACTGATGGTGCCGTCACCGGGCACGGTGATCCATACCGGAGATTTGCTGCACCTGGTTGGTCAGCCTGACGATCTGCACAATGCGCAGCTGGTCATTGGCAAGGAGGTCGATACCTCGCTTTCCACCCGCGGCACCGATATGCGCGTAGAGCGCGTCGTCGTCACCAACGAGCATGTTCTTGGAAAGAAAATCCGCGATCTGCAGGTAAAAGAGCGGTATGACGTGGTGATCTCGCGGCTTAATCGCGCCGGGGTTGAGCTGGTTGCCAGCCAGGACGCCAGCCTGCAGTTTGGGGATATCCTCAACCTGGTTGGGCGCCCATCCTCTATCGATGCCGTGGCGGATATGGTGGGTAACGCCCAGCAAAAATTGCAGCAGGTACAGATGCTACCGGTCTTTATCGGCATTGGCCTGGGCGTGCTGCTGGGCTCCATTCCGCTGTACGTGCCGGGCTTTCCGGTGGCGCTCAAGCTGGGGCTGGCGGGCGGGCCGCTGATTATGGCGCTGATCCTCGGGCGCATCGGTTGTATCGGCAAGCTTTACTGGTTTATGCCGCCGAGCGCCAACCTGGCGCTGCGCGAGCTGGGGATCGTGCTCTTTCTGGCCGTGGTCGGGCTGAAATCCGGTGGGGATTTTATCGCTACCCTGGTCAAGGGCGAAGGGATGAGCTGGATTGGCTACGGGATCGTTATCACGGCCATCCCGCTTCTGACCATGGGGATCCTGGCGCGAATGTTCGCCAGAATGAACTACCTGACGATCTGCGGTATGTTGGCCGGCTCCATGACCGATCCCCCTGCGCTGGCCTTTGCTAACAACCTGCACGCCACCAGCGGCGCGGCGGCGCTGTCTTACGCCACGGTCTATCCGCTGGTGATGTTCCTGCGCATTATCACCCCGCAGCTACTGGCGGTGCTGTTCTGGGGGGCGGGTTAACAACGCTGCCCGCATTAGGCTATGCTGAAGCCAGGCCGTAGCACGACAAGGACTCTTGATGAAAATGTCCCGCCTCGGCGAAGCGCCGGACTACCGCTTCTCTCTGGCTAATGAACGCACTTTCTTAGCGTGGATCCGTACCGCACTGGGCTTTCTGGCCGCCGGGGTGGGTCTTGACCAGCTGGCGCCTGATTTTGCCACGCCGCTGATCCGTGAAGTGCTGGCGCTGCTGCTGTGCCTGTTCGCCGGCGTGCTGGCCATCTACGGCTACCTGCGCTGGCTGCGTAATGAGAAGGCGATGCGACTCAAGCAGGATCTGCCCTATACGCGCGGGTTATTCATCATCAGCGCGATTCTGCTGACGGTGGCAGGCGTCGTGATGGTGCTGGTTTTCTATGGCGGATAGCCGCAAAGCGCGACGCGAAGCGGACCCCGGCCTGCAGCCGGAGCGGACATCACTCGCCTGGCTGCGCACGCTGCTGGGGTACGGCGCCCTGATTGCGCTGGCGATTAAACACAACTGGCACCGTACCGGCCTGCCGTTCTGGATCTCACTGGTGGTGCTGGCGCTGGTGGCCCTTATGTTATGGCGTTATACCCGCAGCCGTAACCTGATGGACGTCACGCAGGATGAATTCGTACAGCCGAAAGCCGTCCGGGATAAGCTCTTGATCGCGCTTGCGGTGCTGTCGCTCTCTCTGCTGTTTGCGGTGACGCACCTGGAGGTTATTTTTTCCCTTTAGCCAGATATGTCGCCATCTCCTCTTCCGGCACCATGCCGCCGCCGGTCGCCCAGACCAGATGGGTGGCCTGTGCATCGGCTTTGAAACGCACCGGGCCGGCCATACCCGCCAGCGCCGACGGCTCCAGACGAATATTTTCCGCCTGCGCCAGCCAGCCGAGCATGTCATACATGCTCTGATCGGACAGGGTATAGAATCCGTCCAGTAACCGCTCCATCGCGCGCCCCACGAAGCCAGAGGCCCGACCTACTGCCAGTCCGTCTGCCGCCGTCACGTTATCGATACCGAGATCCTGCACCGCAATGTCGTCGTGCAGTCCGGTGTAGACCCCCAGCAGCATGCAAGGGGAGTGCATCGGCTCGGCGAAGAAGCAGTGGACGTTATCACCAAAAGCCAGCTTCAGACCAAACGCCACGCCGCCGGGGCCCCCGCCAACGCCGCACGGCAGGTAAACATACAGCGGATGTTGAGCATCGACCACGCGGCCCTGTTCGGCAAACTGGGCCTTCAGGCGCTCGCCCGCTACCGCATAGCCCAGGAACAGGGTGCGGGAGTTTTCATCGTCAATAAAGAAACAGTTTGGGTCGTTTTCGGCCGCTTTTCGTCCCTGTTCAACCGCCACGCCGTAGTCCTGCTCATATTCCACAACGATCACGCCGTGGCTGCGTAGTTTGGCTTTCTTCCATTCGCGGGCATCGGCAGACATATGCACCGTCACCTTAAAACCGAGGCGGGCGCTCATCATGCCGATGGACATCCCGAGGTTGCCGGTTGAGCCCACCGCAATGCTGTACTGGCTAAAGAACGCCTTAAAGCGGGGCTCCAGCAGGATGCTGTAGTCGTCATTGAGGTTCAGCAAGCCTGCTTCCAGCGCCAGTTTTTCCGCATGCGTCAGCACCTCATAGATGCCGCCGCGGGCTTTAATGGAGCCTGAGATGGGCAGATGGCTGTCTTTTTTTAGCAGCAGCGTGCCGGGGATCGCGACACCCGTTTCGCTCGCCAGCCGCGTTTGCATCGCCGGGATCGCGACCAGCTCGGATTCGATAATCCCTCCCGCTGCTGCCGTTTCCGGGAAGGCTTTCGCCAGATATGGCGCGAAGCGGCTGAGGCGAGCATGCGCGTCGTTGACGTCGTCCTGGGTCAGCCCGACATAAGGCAAGCCTTGCGCAAGGGTTGTGGCGCGCGGATTAAGCCAGGTGAGCTCTTTCAGGGCGATCAGATCGGCAACCAGGGGGAATTTGGCGGTCAGCGTGTTAACGGCGTCGTTATTCATAATCTGTCTCAGAAATTAGTTCATTCTGACTCTACACGAAATGGTAAAAAGCGTGCTAAATACGGCTTATTACTTTCGATTTTTTCGCAAGGTTGATCGTGTTAAGACCCTTAATGGCCACCCTCTTATTGTGCGCTTCTGGCTGGGCCGCCGCCGCGGAGCCGCCGCTGACGGCGGCACGTTATGCTCAGCAGTTGGGCGTGGGAATGGATGTTGACTGGGCGCGTACCGAGCGTGGTATACGCGAATTTGACCCGCTGGTGGTGCGTGACTTTCACGCTAAAGGACTAAGCCATGTGCGTATCCGCGTTGCGGGGGCACCCACCGAGGCGCGGCTGATTCATCTGCGTAAGCTGGTGGAGGCGTGCGAGCAGTACGGCGTGATCCCGATTATCACTTATCAGGCGGATGCCTGGAAAAGCGACCCGAAGCCGGAAAATGAGAAAGCGGTAGTGAACTGGTGGATAGCGGTAGCCCGCTATTTCGGCCAGAGTTCTCCGCTGCTGGGTTTTGATCTGATTTATGAGCCTGCCGAAAAGCTCAACCATAACCTCGCTGCGCTTAATCGTGTCTACGAAAAAACCATCAAAGCCATCCACGGCATCGACCCGCAGCGGATGATTTTTATCGCCCCGCGTCTGCGGGCCGCACCTGAGGATCTTCCCGGCCTGAAATTACCGGCCCACAGCCAGGGCTATGTACTGGCAGAGTGGCACATCTTCCCCTGGGGGCCGCTGAAGAGTAACGGTAAATACCCCTGGACCTCCGGCACGGCGGCCGAAAAGGCGGCGATTCATGGGCGGATAAGCGCGGCCCTGCGCTGGCAGCAAAAAACCGGGCACAGCAGCTGGGTAGGGGGCTGGACGGTAGGGGAGACCATCAACTCTACGCCGACGGCCTCGCAGCTGGCCTTTGCTACCTTTATGGCCTGTGAACTGCAAAAGGCAAAAATACCCTATGCCATCAATGCGGATAATCAATTCTACGACGGAGAAGAGGGGGCGTGGCGACCCTCATCAGAGCCGTTACTGCAAACGATGATAGCCCCGCGCTGTGAAAAGCCCGACGAGAAGTCGGGCCATCATGGGATTAAACCGGCTGCTCGTGATGCGGCACGCGCGACGCCAGCGGCAGCCAGCACAGCAAAATCAGCAGCCCCATCAGCGTCATCAGTAAACCTAAACTAGCCTGTCCGGTTTGCGGCATCATGGCGGAAAGCCAGGCCAGCGCGCCAGAACCGATGTTCTGCAAGCCGCCAACCAGTGCGCCGGCGGTGCCTGCCAGGAACGGAAACGGCTCCATCGCGCCGCTGGTGGCGAGCGGGAACAGCATTCCCGCCCCGAAGAAGAACAGCGCCGCCGGGATGAGCAGCGTCCAGACGGTCATCACGCCAAACAGCCCTGGGATCCACATCATCAGCCCCGCCAGCAGACAGCTGATAACGGACTGCCACATCAGCGTGGAGAAACGCTTGTTGGGGCGACCCGCGAACCAGGCGCCGAAAAACGCCGCCGGGATCGGCAGAATAAACAGAATACTTACCACCATGCTGCTCAGGCCAAGCCCCGCACCCAGCAGCACCCCGGAACAGGCTTCAAACACCGCGATACCCGCCAGGCCACCGATCAGCATCAGCAGATAGCAAGTAAACGCCCCGTTGCCGAACAGCGTCTTATAGCTGGTGAGAAGTTTGGTGCGCGGCGCATCCACCGGACGCGTTTCCGGCATCCAGCGCGCCATGCTGAAGGTGACTATCATGCACAGCACCAGCAGGAAGGCGTAGCAGGCGCGCCAGGACCACACCGTATCCAGCAGGCCGCCAATCAGCGGTGCCAGTAGCGGACTGACCAGAATGCCCATATTCAGCAGGCTGTTAGCATGACGTAGCTGGGTGCCCTGATACATATCGCGCGGTAAGGTGCGCGCCATCACTCCACCGACGCCGGTTCCGACACCCTGCAGGGCGCTGGCGGCGATCAGGACGGTCAGGCTATGGGTCGCGATCGCTATCACCGTCGCGACCATAAAAATGGTCATGCCCACCAGGATCACCAGACGACGCCCGACCCGATCAGAGAGCGGCCCGTAGAAGAGCTGCGATACGCCATAGGTCAGCAGGTAGGCCGCCATTACGCTCTGTACTGCGCCCTCGCGGACATTCAGTTCCTTTGCCATATCGGCAATCGCCGGTATGTAGATGGTTTGCGCCATCTGCCCGACGGCCACCAGTAACACCAGCATCAACAATAAATTAACGTTCCGTTGCTTTTTCATGTCGCTGAATATGTTTGCTTAAAGATAAAAGAAAGAATAAGTGACTGCGCATTCCCATAAATGCGCGAGGAATCTACCACAATGAGATGACAATTTAAGCATTGCGATAAGGAATGGAAAAACCGGGTCAGGCAGGATTTGTAAACATGGGCGGCAACGAATGTTGCCATGAATTTATGCCAGGCGAAGCAGCATGGCTCCGCCTGCTATACCCAGCGCCGCAGCGATGCGTAAACCGGCAACCTTTTCTTTTAAAAGCACAAAGGCGATAAGCGCCCCGAAGAGTATCGAGGTTTCGCGCAGGGCAGCAACGACGGCAAGCGGTGCCTGGGTCATCGCCCATAACGCCAGACCGTAGGATCCCAGCGTGCCCACGCCACCGAGCAACCCTTTTTTCCAGTGCAGGCACAGATAACGGGTGGCTTCCCGGCGGCGGGCCACCATCGCCCAGGCGAGCAGGCAGAAGCCGTTCATCAGAAAGGTCCAGAGCGTATAGCCCAGCGCGGTATCAGACAGACGCACGCCGGTGCCGTCCACCAGGGTGTAACCGGCAATAAAACAGGCATTCAGCAGCGCCAGCCCGATCCCTTTACGCGACCGCATGCGACCGTTCATCGCCATAGCAAGAATCGACAGGCAGATCACCCCGATGCCGGACCATGCCAGCCCTGAGAGGCTATCCCCCAGCGCCAGCACGCTGATTAGCGCCACCAGCAGCGGCGCCGTGCCGCGCATAAGCGGGTAGGTCTGGCTCATATCAGAGACCTGATAGGTCTTTGCTACCAACACCGTGTACACCACCTGCAGCGCGCAAGAGACGACCAAAAACGGCCAGCTGGCAGCAGAGGGTTGTGGAGAGAAAGGGAGTATTACCAGAGCGATAAGCGCGGCAGAGCCGCTCACGCCGAGCGCGGAGTAGAGTTTGTCCGTTCCGGCTTTGACGATGGCATTCCAGCTGGCATGCAGCAGAGCGGCAAACAACAGAATGCAGAAAACGGTGAAGGTCATAGCGTATCGGGTGGTGAATTGTCATCTAACTGTAACATTCACATCCTGAGCCTGCCAGGCGGTTATACCGCACAGAAAAGGCGGTGCGTCACCCGGGGTTCGTCGCAGACCAGCGTAAAACCAGCCCGATGATAAAATCCGTACGCGGTGTCCGGTGCATGGGTATTCAGAAAATCAAACCAGATGCTGGCATCGGCCATTACGACGGTCAAAAGCTGCTTCCCGATGCCCAGCCCCCGGCACTTCTCGCTGACGTAAAGGTGGCGAATACGCCCCGCACGGGGCTGCTGGCTAAAGGGATCGCGGTTTAAGCCGCACACGCCCACCAGCTTGCCGTTAAGAAACGCTCCCAGCAGCTTTTCGCCCGGCGCGTTAAAGCGATTCTCACCCCGTTGCCAGTTCTCTTCCAGCCTGCGCAGCATATTGAAACGTAGCGCAATACTCTCCGCCTTCAGGGCGATATATCCCGGTTCGTCCGGGGTGACAGGCTCAATTAACAGACGCGACATAGCATTCCCTCGTTATTAAAGAGGGGCGGTTTCCCGCCCCTCTCAGGTGCGACTTGAACCTGAATTACCGAGTGTATTTCAGGACAGCATCAAGCAGTTGCAGTGCTGCAACAATGAGTTTGAGGATAAGTACAACCATATCCACTACGCTCATACGCGTCTCCTTTTGGTAAAAAGGAGCACGATGCTGGCGTACCTTTCCGCCGCCTGTTACCAGCACCTGGATTGACGTAACACAGTGTGCTCACTTCAGGGGGTTAAGGCACTGACGGCACCACCCGTTTCAGCCAGGACGTCGTTGCGCCGGTAGAACTGCGGCCCCCTCGCTCACTGCGAACAGACTCAGTATAGATAAATACTGTATGTATGAACAGTATTTTATGGACAAAAATCAGAAGGCGGTCCATACTCAAAAACGTCAAAATCCGTGCCAGAAATTGCGCGTTCGTCTTCGATCGCGTATACTTTTGCCGTTGACGTAACACAGTGTGTTCTGCGGAAACCAACCGCAAAACCCTGATAAAAACCTCGCTTAGGCGGGGTTTTTTGTTTTCACGGCGCAACAAACGAAACGTGATCCCTGACGCATTTTTATGCGGATATCTATTTTTCCATTGTCACGCCTTAAAACCTGTGGTTGTATAAATTCTATCAATGATTCCAAACACAGGTTCCTCATGACTCCATCCCTGTTCACCGCGACCCTACTAAAAACTGCTCAACCCGCCGCAGTGGTCGTCGTGCGTGTGGTGGTCGTCGTCGGCAATGCGCCGTAGGGACTGGATCAACACACGAATCCAAAACCCCGCCGGCGCAAACCGGGCGGGGTTTTTCGTTTTAGCGACCCTCTCCCGGAAAGTCGGCTCAGATCAGAATAAAAGGACTGGAGCATGGCAAGTTCGGGCACAACATCCAACAAGACGCGTTTTACGGGCGCGCAGTTAATCGTTCATTTACTGGAACGGCAGGGCATCACCACGGTGGCAGGTATCCCTGGCGGCACGGTACTCCCGCTGTATGATGCGTTAAGCCAGAGCAGCAAAATCCGCCACGTGCTGGCACGCCACGAACAGGGCGCGGGTTTTATCGCCCAGGGCATGGCGCGTACCCAGGGTAAACCGGCAGTCTGTATGGCCTGTAGCGGCCCGGGGGCCACTAACCTGGTCACCGCCATCGCCGATGCGCGTCTCGACTCTATCCCCCTGATCTGCATTACTGGCCAGGTTCCCTCGTCCATGATCGGCACCGACGCCTTTCAGGAAGTAGATACCTACGGCATCTCTATCCCCATCACCAAACATA
Organism: Leclercia pneumoniae; assembly: GCF_017348915.1. Lineage (NCBI taxonomy): Bacteria > Pseudomonadati > Pseudomonadota > Gammaproteobacteria > Enterobacterales > Enterobacteriaceae > Leclercia > Leclercia pneumoniae. The sequence goes on from NZ_CP071383.1 coordinate 24,314, forward strand.
ACTACTTAGTTCGCGACATCGCCGAGCTTCCGCAGGTTATCAGCGATGCGTTCCGCATTGCGCAGTCCGGCCGCCCAGGCCCGGTGTGGATAGACATTCCTAAGGATGTCCAGACCGCAGAGATTGACATCGATGTCCTGCCAGAGCCGGGCGATCGCGCCACTGCGCCAGAATTCAGCGCAGAGAGCGTGCGTGATGCCGCGGCCATGATTAACGCCGCCAAACGCCCGGTACTCTATCTGGGCGGCGGGGTGATCAACGCGCCGGAGGCGGTGCGCGAGCTGGCCGAAAAGGCGCAATTACCCACCACCATGACGCTGATGGCGCTGGGTATGTTGCCAAAAGCGCACCCGCTGTCGCTGGGCATGCTGGGGATGCACGGCGCGCGCAGCACCAACTACATCCTGCAAGAGGCGGATTTACTGATTGTGCTCGGGGCCCGTTTTGATGACCGGGCGATTGGTAAAACCGAGCAGTTCTGCCCGAACGCGAAAATCATTCATGTGGATATCGACCGCGCCGAGCTGGGTAAAATTAAGCAGCCACACGTGGCCATTCAGGGGGATGTGGGCGAAGTGCTGGCCCAGTTGACGCCGCAAATTGAGGCGGCCCCGCGTGCGGAGTGGCACCAACTGGTGGCCGATTTACAACAGGAGTTCCCGGGTGCCATCCCAACCGGCGGCGATCCGCTGAGCCACTATGGCCTGATCAACGCCGTGGCCGCCTGCGTGGACGACAGCGCCATTATCACCACCGACGTGGGCCAGCATCAGATGTGGACTGCGCAAGCCTATCCACTGAATCGTCCCCGTCAGTGGCTCACCTCTGGCGGCCTGGGCACCATGGGCTTTGGCCTGCCTGCGGCGGTGGGGGCGGCGCTGGCCAACCCGGATCGCAAAGTGATCTGCTTCTCCGGCGATGGCAGCCTGATGATGAATATTCAGGAGATGGCGACCGCGGCGGAAAACCAGTTAGACGTGAAAATTATTCTGATGAATAACGAAGCGCTGGGGCTGGTACACCAACAGCAGAGTCTGTTTTACAAGCAGGGCGTCTTTGCGGCGACCTATCCGGGGATGATTAATTTTATGCAGATTGCCGCCGGGTTTGGTCTGCACACTTGCGATTTGAATGCCGAAGCCGATGCGCACGCCGCCCTGCAGGAGGCGATTTCCCGCCCTGGCCCGGCGCTGATCCACGTGCGTATCGACGCGCAACAAAAAGTCTATCCGATGGTCCCACCCGGTGCGGCCAATACAGAAATGGTGGGGGAATAAGCCATGCAGAAACAACACGACAACGTCATTCTCGAACTTACCGTCCGCAACCACCCGGGGGTGATGACCCACGTCTGCGGGCTGTTTGCCCGCCGCGCATTCAACGTGGAAGGCATTCTTTGTTTGCCAATTCTGGGCAGTGAACACAGCCGCATCTGGCTACTGGTCAACGATGACCAGCGCCTGGAGCAGATGATGGCGCAGATCGATAAGCTGGAAGATGTGACCAAAGTGGTGCGTAACCAGTCCGATCCCACCATGTTTAACAAAATTGCGGTCTTCTTCGAATAAATCGCTCATTGCTTGAACGCCCGCGCGCTTATCGTTAAGGTAAGCGCGTTTTTTTATCCGCCCGCTAGGAACGCGCATGACCACCATTGCCCTCATCGACGACCATCTTATCGTCCGCTCCGGCTTCGCCCAGTTGCTGAGTCTGGAGGCCGATTTCCAGGTTGTCGCGGAATTTGGCTCTGGCCGTGAGGCGCTGGCAGGTCTGCCGGGGCGCGGGGTGCAGGTCTGTATCTGCGATATCTCCATGCCGGATCTCTCCGGTCTTGAACTGTTAAGCCAGCTGCCGAAAGGGATGGCGACCATCATGCTGTCGGTTCACGACAGCCCGGCGCTGGTGGAGCAGGCGCTTAACGCGGGGGCGCGTGGGTTCCTCTCAAAACGCTGTAGTCCGGACGAACTGATTGCCGCCGTACGCACCGTTGCCACCGGCGGCTGTTATTTAACCCCGGATATCGCCGTCAAGCTGGCGACCGGACGCCAGGATCCGCTCACAAAGCGTGAACGTCAGGTGGCAGAGAAACTCGCCCAGGGAATGTCGGTTAAAGAAATTGCCGCTGAATTGGATCTATCGCCAAAGACCGTACACGTTCACCGGGCAAACCTGATGGAAAAACTGGGCGTCAGTAACGACGTTGAACTGGCCCGACGTATGTTTGATAACTGGCAATGAGCCCGGTGTTTTCGCGGCTGATCGCCGTCGTTGCCAGCTTTTTTATCTTCTCCGCCGCCTGGTTCTGCCTGTGGAGTATTAGCCTGCATCTGGTTGAACGCCCCGAACTGGCAGTGCTGCTGTTCCCGTTCGGCCTGCGTCTTGGACTGATGCTGCAATGCCCGCGCGGCTACTGGCCGGTGCTGCTGGGCGCGGAGTGGCTGATGCTGTTCTGGCTGGCGCAGGAAGTGGCGCTGGCCCATCTGCCATTATTGATGATCGGGAGTGTGCTGACGCTTCTTCCAGTCACGCTGATCTCGCGCTATCGCCATCAGCGGGACTGGCGCACGCTGCTGTGGCAAGGCACGGCGCTGATGGCCGCCGCGCTGTTACAGTCATTGCCGTGGCTCGGCGAGCAAGAGATGCTGAACGCCCTGCTGTTGACCCTCACCGGCGGCCTGACGCTGGCCCCCACCTGTCTGGTCATCTGGCATTACCTCACCAGCACCGTATGGCAGCCGCTTGGCCCGGCGCTGGTCTCCCAGCCGGTAAACTGGCGCGCCCGGCATCTTATCTGGTACCTGCTGCTGTTTGTTCTGAGCCTGTGGCTGCAGCTTGGCCTGCCCGCCGAGCTTTCCCGCTTTACGCCGTTTTGTCTGGCGCTGCCGATTATCGCCCTCGCCTGGCACTATGGCTGGCAGGGGGCGCTGATCGCGACCCTGATGAACGCCATCGCGCTGATCGCCAGCCAGACATGGCACGATCACCCCGTTGATTTGCTGCTCTCGCTGCTGGCCCAGAGCCTGACCGGGCTGCTGCTGGGGGCGGGTATCCAGCGCTTGCGCGAACTGAATCAGTCCCTGCAAACCGAGCTGGCGCGCAACCGGCTCCTGGCAGAGCGTCTGCTGGAGACCGAAGAGAGCGTGCGCCAGGAAGTGGCCCGCGAGCTGCACGATGACATCGGCCAGACCATCACCGCTATCCGCACCCAGGCGGGCGTTGTCCAGCGTCTGGCGGCGGAAAACGCAGGCGTGAAGCAGGGCGGGGCGCATATCGAGCAGTTGTCGCTGGGGGTGTACGATTCCGTGCGCCGCCTGCTCGGCAGACTGCGTCCGCGCCAGCTCGACGATCTTTCGCTTGAGCAGGCGGTGCGCTCCCTGATGCGCGAAATGGAGCTGGAAAGCCGGGGCATCGTCAGCCATCTCGACTGGAATATTGATGAACGGACGCTGAGCGAAGGCCAGCGCGTCACGCTGTTCCGCGTCTGCCAGGAGGGGCTAAACAACGTGGTGAAACACGCCAACGCCAGCGCGGTTACGCTGCAGGGCTGGCAGCAGGAAGACCGCCTGATGTTGATTATTGAAGACGATGGCTGCGGCCTGCCGCCGGGCTCCGGCCAGCAGGGCTTTGGCCTGGCGGGGATGCGCGAGCGCGTCGTGGCGCTGGGCGGCACCCTGACCCTCTCCTGCACGCACGGCACACGCGTCAGCGCCAGTTTGCCGCTACGGAGTCACCATGTTTAATACCCCCGCCAATGCCGCGCCCGTCGGCAACCAGGCCGACATCGACGCGCGGTACCGCTACTGGCGGCGCCATATCCTGATCACTATCTGGCTCGGCTATGCGCTGTTTTACTTCACCCGCAAAAGCTTTAACGCCGCCGCGCCGGAAATCCTCGCCAGCGGTGTGATGACCCGCACCGATATCGGCCTGCTGGCGACGCTGTTTTACATCAGCTACGGCCTGTCGAAGTTCTTCTCCGGTATCGTCAGCGACCGCTCTAACGCACGCTACTTCATGGGCACGGGGCTGATCGCCACCGGCGTGGTGAACATCCTGTTCGGCTTCTCCACCTCCCTGTGGGCGTTTGCCCTGCTGTGGGCCCTGAACGCCTTTTTCCAGGGCTGGGGGGCACCGGTGTGCGCCCGCCTGCTCACCACCTGGTACTCACGCAATGAGCGCGGCGGCTGGTGGGCAATCTGGAACACGGCGCATAACGTCGGCGGGGCGCTGATCCCCATCGTGGTGGGCGCGGCGGCGCTGCACTACGGCTGGCGTGCGGGAATGATGATTGCGGGCGGGCTTGCCATCCTTGCCGGGCTGTTCCTCTGCTGGCGCCTGCGCGATAAGCCCCAGACCGTCGGGCTTCCTCCCGTTGGCGACTGGCGGCACGACGAGATGGAGATCGCCCAGCAGCAGGAGGGGGCGGGGCTGACGCACAAAGCGATTCTGACGAAATATGTGCTGAAAAATCCCTACATCTGGCTGTTATCGCTGTGCTACGTGCTGGTGTATGTGGTGCGCGCGGCGATCAACGACTGGGGCAACCTGTACATGTCCGAGACGCTCGGCGTCGATCTGGTCACCGCCAACTCGGCGGTCACCATGTTCGAGCTGGGCGGATTTATCGGCGCGCTGGTGGCGGGCTGGGGATCGGACAAACTGTTTAATGGCAACCGCGGGCCGATGAACCTGATTTTCGCCGCCGGCATTTTGCTCTCCGTTGGCTCGCTGTGGCTGATGCCTTTTGCCAGCTATGTGATGCAGGCGGCGTGCTTCTTCACCATCGGCTTCTTCGTCTTTGGCCCACAGATGCTGATCGGCATGGCGGCGGCAGAGTGCTCGCACAAAGAGGCGGCAGGTGCGGCGACGGGCTTCGTCGGGCTGTTTGCCTACCTCGGCGCATCGCTCTCTGGCTGGCCGCTGGCATGGGTGATCGACGTTTGGCACTGGAGCGGCTTCTTCGCGGTGATCGCCATCGCGGCGGGGATCTCTGCTCTGTTGTTGCTGCCGTTTTTGCACGCGCAGGCTCCGCGCGAAGCGTGACGCGCCTCACCTTTTGGCGCCGAGTGGCGCAAAACTAAGAAATTTTCCCGGTTTCACCTGGACGCTGTCTCAGGCGTCGCACCCGGCTGATTTTTACAATGCCTGCCATTCGCAGGTATAAAAATCAGCTCAGGAGCAACCCATGCTGGCCTTCCTTAACCAGGTGCGCAAGCCGACCCTGGATCTGCCGCTCGATGTGCGGCGCAAAATGTGGTTCAAACCCTTCATGCAGTCTTACCTGGTGGTCTTTATCGGCTACCTGACCATGTATCTGATCCGCAAGAACTTTAACATCGCGCAGAACGACATGATCTCAACCTATGGTCTGAGCATGACGCAGCTGGGGATGATTGGCCTGGGCTTCTCCATCACTTATGGCGTGGGGAAAACGCTGGTGTCGTACTACGCGGACGGCAAAAACACCAAGCAGTTCCTGCCGTTTATGCTGATCCTCTCCGCCATCTGTATGCTTGGCTTCAGCGCCAGCATGGGTTCAGGCTCCGTCAGCCTGTTCCTGATGATCGCTTTCTACGCCCTGAGCGGCTTCTTCCAGAGCACCGGCGGGTCGTGCAGCTACTCGACCATCACCAAATGGACCCCGCGCCGCAAGCGTGGCTCGTACCTCGGCATGTGGAACATCTCCCACAACCTCGGCGGAGCGGGCGCGGCAGGCGTGGCGCTGTTCGGCGCCAACTATCTGTTCGACGGTCACGTCATCGGTATGTTTATCTTCCCGTCGATTATCGCCCTGATCGTCGGCTTTATCGGCCTGCGCTTCGGCAGCGACTCCCCGGAATCCTACGGCCTCGGCAAAGCCGAAGAGCTGTTCGGTGAGGAGATCAGCGAAGAGGATAAAGAGACCGAAGAAAACGAGATGACCAAATGGCAGATCTTTGTTGAGTACGTGCTGAAAAACAAGGTGATCTGGCTGCTCTGCTTCTCGAACATCTTCCTGTACGTGGTGCGTATCGGTATCGACCAGTGGTCAACCGTGTACGCCTTCCAGGAGCTGAAACTCTCGAAAGAAGTGGCAATTCAGGGCTTCACCCTGTTTGAAGTGGGTGCGCTGGTCGGCACGCTGCTGTGGGGCTGGCTCTCTGACCTCGCCAATGGGCGTCGTGCGCTGGTGGCCTGCGTTGCGCTGGCGTTGATTATCGCCACGCTCGGCGTATACCAGCACGCCAGCAACCAGTACGTGTACCTCGCCTCCCTGTTCGCGCTCGGCTTCCTGGTGTTTGGTCCGCAGCTGCTGATTGGCGTGGCGGCGGTCGGTTTTGTGCCGAAAAAAGCGATCGGCGCCGCCGATGGGATTAAGGGCACCTTCGCTTACCTGATCGGCGACAGCTTCGCCAAGCTCGGTCTGGGGATGATTGCCGACGGCACGCCGGTCTTTGGCCTCACCGGCTGGGCAGGCACCTTCGCCGCGCTGGACGCCGCCGCCATCGGCTGTATCGTCCTGATGGCGATGGTCGCGGTGCTGGAAGAACGTAAGATCCGCCGTGAGAATCGTGCGCAGAAACAGAAATTGAAAGCAGCCTGAGTGTGCAGGTGACCTCTTTGCCCGGTGTGATGCCGGGCTTTTTTGGTTTGTCGGTAAGGCTGTAGCGCCTCTGGTGTGCAATTTGACCCCATGCTCGCCTCGCCCGGTGCGAAGCGCGCTCGAAGGGCCGCGGTTTTCTACGTAATTTCAGTTCACTTATATGACGTTGTCTGCTGGCGACCACGCTGCTTTTCCCGATATTATGAGCGGCTGTTACTTAGGAGAACTCATGATCTGGATAATGCTGGCGACCCTCATAGTCGTGTTTGTCATAGGATTTCGTATCCTGACCTCCGATTCTCGCCGCGCCATCAAACGTTTAAGTGAACGTCTGGGCATTTCGCTGGTGACGGTCGAGTCGATGATCGACCAGTTTGGTAAAACGTCCGGAAATGAGTTTATCCGCTACCTCGAGCGCCCGGACGAGGCGCATCTGCAAAACGCGGCCCAGGTGCTGTTGATCTGGCAGGTGTGTATTGTTGATGGCAGTGAACAAAATCTGCTCAGCTGGCACCGCCTGCTGCGTAAAGCCCGTCTCGCCGCACCGCTCACCGATGCGCAGGTCCGCCTGGCCCTTGGCTTTATGCGCGAAATGGACCCCGATCCGCAGGAGCTGAACGCCTTCCAGCTGCGCTATAACCAACTTTTCCTGCCGGAAGAGGGTGTGTTTTATCTTCACTGAGGCCTTGCAGGCCGGGGCCAGCACCACCTCATCCGGCAAACCCCGGCAAAAGTTGTCGAAACGTTAAATTCGTCACACTTTTGATGATAAACTGCGCGACTTTTCCGCACATTTTTATCTTCAGGTGACGTCATGACAGAACATATTCAGCCCGCTCCCCACGCTAAAGAGGTCGCCCGGCCCAACTGGTCGGCGGTTTTCTCGGTGGCGTTCTGCGTGGCCTGCCTGATTACCGTTGAGTTTCTGCCGGTGAGCCTGCTGACGCCGATGGCGCAGGATCTGGGTATTTCGGAAGGTGTGGCGGGGCAGTCCGTTACCGTCACCGCCTTTGTGGCGATGTTCGCCAGCCTCTTTATTACCCAGGCAATTGGCACCATCGACCGCCGCAAAGTGGTCATTCTCTTCAGCGTGCTGCTGACGGCATCCTGCCTGCTGGTCTCCTTCGCCAATAGCTTTAGCCTGCTTTTGCTCGGGCGCGCCTGTCTGGGGTTAGGGCTCGGCGGCTTCTGGGCGATGTCCGCTTCGCTCACCATGCGCCTGGTGCCCGCCCGCACCGTGCCTAAAGCGCTGTCGGTGATTTTCGGCGCGGTCTCCATCGCGCTGGTGATTGCCGCGCCGCTGGGCAGTTTTCTCGGCGGGATCATCGGCTGGCGTAATGTCTTTAACGCCGCGGCGGTGATGGGTCTGCTCTGCATTGTCTGGGTATGGAAAGCGCTGCCGTCGCTGCCGGGTGAAGCGGCACATCACAAACAGAACATGTTTACGCTGTTGAAACGTCCGGGCGTGCTGGCGGGGATGACCGCTATCTTTATGGCCTTCGCCGGGCAGTTTGCCTTCTTCACCTACATCCGCCCGGTGTTTATGACCATGGCCGGCTTTGACGTGGATGGCCTGACGCTGGTGCTGCTGAGCTTCGGTATCGCCAGCTTTGTCGGCACCTCGCTGTCGGCGCAGTTCCTGAAACGCTCCCTCAAAGTGGCGCTGGCCGGTGCGCCGCTGGTGCTGGCGATCAGCGCCGCCGTGCTGATTCTGTGGGGCAGCGACAAGTGGGTCGCCTCGGCGATTGCCATTATCTGGGGCTTCGCCTTTGCGCTGGTGCCGGTGGGCTGGTCGACGTGGATCACCCGCTCGCTGGCCGATCAGGCGGAAAAAGCGGGGTCGATTCAGGTAGCGGTGATCCAGCTGGCGAACACCTGCGGCGCGGCGGTGGGCGGTGTGGCGCTCGACCATCTGGGGCTGACCTCACCGCTGGTGATTTCCGGTACGCTGATGCTGATGACGGCGCTGCTGGTGGCAGCGAAGGTGAGGGCGCGTTGATTGATAAATAGTCACTCCGGCGATATACTTGTACCGTAACTTGTACAGGAGGGAATATGCAGGTTGTGACCTTTACTGAAGCGCGAAGCCGACTCAAAGATGTGTTGGACGACGTGAATGACAATGTGGAGACGACAATCATCAGCCGCCGCAACGGCGGGGATGCGGTTGTTATGTCTCTTCAGCACTACAACTCGATGATGGAAACGATCCATTTGATGAGTTCGCCTGCTAATGCCAGCCGACTGATGGAGTCAATCGCACAGGCAAACACGGGTAAAACCACGCAGAGGGATCTGATTGATGACCAGGCTACTAATTTGGACAGATAACGGCTGGGACGATTATCTGTGGTGGCAAGAGCAGGATAAGAAAACGCTTTGCAGAATCAACAAGCTGATTGAAGATGCGAAGTGCCAGCCTTTCAAAGGACTGGGAAAGCCTGAACCGCTTAAAGGGAATCTTTCTGGTTACTGGTCCCGCCGGATAAACGATACTGACCGACTTGTTTACGGCGTGTCGGGTAGCGCACTCACTATTTTGATGTGCCGCTATCACTATCATGTGTAATTCAGGTTAATGCCTGAACCCGTCTTCTCGAATTTATCGACGGCGTTGCTGGTGGCAGTGAAGGTGAGGGCGATGTTGTAAATTACCCCTCACCCCGGCCCTCTCCCCAAAGGGGCGAGGGTGAAAAGACCGCACCGGGTAATCCCCTCGCCCCTTTGGGGTTAGGGTGAGGGGATATCAGGCTGATGTCTGAACCCGTCTTCTGGAATCCATCGAAATCAGCACCACCGACGAGACAATCAGCAGCGTGCCCAGCCAGTCCGGCAGGGTGAAGGCCACGCCCAGCAGGATCACCGACAGCAATGCACTACTCAGCGGTTCGGCGCAGCTCAGGATGCTCGCCTTTGGCCCGCCGATCATCTGTGCCCCTTTCAGATACAGGCTGAACGTCAGCGCCGTACCGATCACCACCAGATAGAAGAACGCCAGCAGCAGGCTACCGTCGAACGCAAAGGTGGTGCCGCGCCCCGCGTAGAACGGCGTCAGCACCAGTCCCGCAATCAACATGCTCCAGCCGACGATCGGCAGCGTACCGTAGCGGGCGATCAGCGTTGACGGGTAGGTGGTATAGAACGCCGCAGCAAAGGCCGAGGCGATGCCGAAGAACAGCGCGGCAGGCGAGATTGAGAGCGACGTCGGGTCGCCGTGCGTCACCAGCAGGAAGGTGCCGACAAGCGACGTGAATATCGCGGATAACACAAACAGGCCGGGGCGCTTTTTCCGCGCCAGCGCGAACCACGCCACGATAATGGTTGGCGACAGGAACTGCAGCACGGTGGCGGTGGCGGCGTTGGATTTTTCAATCGTCAGCAGGAAGGTGAGCTGCACGGTGAGCGCGCCGACCAGCGAGAAAAATAGCAGGCTGATGGCGTCCTTACGGTTTTTGATGACCGAGAAAATTTTGTCGCCGTGAACGAAGGAGAGCGTCAGCAGGATCACCCCGGTAAACAGCAGGCGAACCATGGTCAGATAAGGTGAAGAGATGTGGCTTTTCTCCATGATGTACTGCGCGCAAACGCCTGAACTTCCCCATAAAACGGCGGCGATCAGGACGTTGAGCATCCCTTTACGTGTGGAACCCATGTTCTCCCCTGTTATGTTGGTTTTTTTGTAGCATAACATGAGGATTGGTGGGTTTGGTGCGGTCTGATGCCCTCACCCCGGCCCTCTCCCACGGGAAGAGGGGGCAAAGACTAAAAACGGCAACATGGCGTTGCCGTTTTGCATTTACCTTGTGCGGTCTGATGCCCTCACCCCGGCCCTCTCCCACGGGGAGAGGGGGCAAAGACTAAAAACGGCAGCTGTCGTTACCGTTTTGCGTTTACCTTGTGCGGTCTGATGCCCTCACCCCGGCCCTCTCCCACGGGGAGAGGGGGCAAAGACTAAAAACGGCAACTGTCGTTGCCGTTTTGCATTTACTTTAGAACCAGGCTTCCCACATGGCGCCGACGTTGAAATCGTCAAGCGTCTCGTCCTGGGTACCGTTCACGCGGGCGGTACGTTCGTTATCCACTTTGCCGCCGGTGACGTAGAAGCGCAGCATCGGACGGAACTCTGGCCCCATGGCGATAGACATGTTCTGCGACAGGGTCAGTTTCCAGCCTTTGTTATCGCCGCCGTTGTCGTAATCAACGTGCTGCCAGCCCGCTTCCAGCCAGGTCGAGTGGACGTCGTTCCACCAGTGCATTGGTCGGACAATGGCGTTGTAGTTCTTGCGGTTATCGGTGCCGTCGCGGCTATTGTCATAGTCGTGGAAGGCGAGGATGTACTCCACCTGGGTGGCCTGGGTGTATTTATGCAGCCCTTCGAAGCTGGCGTAGACCGTGGTCAGATCCTCGGTCTTGTTGAAGACGCTGTTATCCGAGTTATCAGAGTAACGGGCAATCACTTTGTTCACGCCGCTGTCGTTGGTGTGGCTCAGCACCACGCCACCCTGCCAGGCCTTCAGACGCTCTTCACTGTCGATCGCTTTCGAATCAAAGCCGTAGTTCGCATACAGCTCCAGATCGATCGGGCCGAGCTTCATGCCGTGGATTTTAGAGGTTGCCGCGTAGTTACCTTTGTCGCCCGTGCCGGAACCGCCGGTACAGGTGATGCGCGATGGGTTCGCTTCGTCTTCCATCACTTCCGGGCTACAGGACTCTACGGCCGCCACGGTCGCCACGTCAAATTGCACGCCGCCAATGTCGAAGTTCTTCACCCCGGCGCCCTGGCCATCGTGGTTCATCCAGAAGTAGTCGTTGATACCCTGCTGCGGACGCTGGTGGAAGTCACGACCGGCCCAGAAGTAGGCGTTCGGGTTGGACGCCATGATGTTGGTGACGCCCGCATAGGCTTTTTTCAGGTTAACTTCATCGCCCCAGTGGTCGATCATCACGTTGATGTCCCAGATGGCGCCGTTATCGCCTTTAAAGGCTTTGGAGAGCTGGAATTCACCGCCGTTGCCTTCGTTACCCAGACGACCAATCGCCGACGCACCGTTATAGGAGCCATCCACCGCTACGTATTTTTGATCGGCGGCCTGGAAATGGGCGCCATAGCGGGCATAACCGGTAAATTTAACCCCGAACGGAATAGCCATATCCGGCGACTGCGCCGCGCTTTGCGGCTCGGTGACCACGTCGGCTTTTTTTGCCACCGCAGCATCCATTTTTGCCTGACGTTCTGCCAGGGCTTTATCCACCGCTTTGGCCACAATGGCGTCGATTTGCTCTTGAGTGAACTCCTGTGCGAGTACAGAAATTGGGCAAAGCGCGGCGATAACCGCCATTGTTAATGGAAGTTTTTTAATTGTGTTCATGGTTATCTCAATATAGTTTAATTTTATTCAGACAATAACCATCCCGCTCCGTTCTGACAGAATATGTCGCTATCATCAGAACAAGTGGATTTCTATTATTAGGTACAGAGGTATTACATTACCGTTTTTTCGCCATAGATTATCTCTGATATAAATGAATAATTTCTTCGGATAATTCACGCGCCAGTAGCGAGTTCATTAAATGATCCTGGGCATGCACCATAATTAACGTCATCGGCTGACGGGCTTCGCCTGCATCCTGCTCAATGAGTTTGGTCTGCATATGGTGCGCCTGACGCGCGTAGCCATCGGCTTCGCGCAGCAGGCTTTTGGCTTCATCAATATCGCCATTACGCGCGGCGTGCAGCGCTTCAAAGCACAGACTGCGCGACTGACCGGCGTTAACGATAATTTCCATTACGGCTTCTTCTAATGCGATCATGAGTGATTACTCTTTTTCAAAACCATTATTCAGAGAGGTAGCGGCAAACCACTCTCCACTTTTCTTTATCGTGCGTTGCTGCGTCGTTAAATCCAGCTGAATAAAGCCGTAGCGGTTTTTATACGCATTGCACCATGACCAGTTATCGATAAATGTCCACATATGGTAGCCAAGGCAATTTGCCCCTTCGCTAATACCTTTATGCAGCCATTTAAGGTGTTCGGAAATAAACTTGATACGATACTGGTCGTTTATTTGTCCGGCTTCGATAAATCGTTGCTCGTTTTCTACGCCCATGCCGTTTTCCGAAATAAAGCAGCGCGGGTTGTCATAATTATCACTCAGATTAACGAGAATATCGTAAATACCCGGTTCATAGATTTCCCAACCGCGATACGGGTTCATCTTCCGGCCGGGCATTTCGTAGTTATCAAAGAACCACTCCGGCATAAACGGCGCCTGAGGGTTCACCGCACTGTCACGACACTTCACGCGACGCGGCTGATAGTAGTTAATGCCCAGCAGATCGATACGTCCGTCGGCGATCAGGTTGCTGTCCTCAGGCTGGCAGGCAGGCAGCTGATCGTAAGACTTCAGCAGCGCCACCAGGTCGGCCGGATATTTCCCGCGCAGCACCGGGTCGAGGAAGCTCCGGTTAAACATCAGGTCGGCAATATGCGCCGCTTTCACATCCGCCGGATGCTGCGAACGGGGATATGACGGGGTCAGGTTGAGTACGATCCCAATCTCACCGGCATGGTTTCCGGCGCGGAACGCGCGCACCGCGTGGGCGTGGGCCAGCACGGTGTGATACGCCACGGTCGCCGCACGACGGAAATCCACCACGTTGGGATAGTGGAAATCGTACAGATAGCCCCCTTCAACCGGCACAATTGGCTCGTTGAAGGTAAACCAGTGCAACACCCGGTCGCCAAACAGTTTGAAACAGGTCTGGGCATAGCGGCCATAGGCGGCCACCACGTCGCGGTTTTCCCAGCCGCCAATCTCCTGCATCGCCATCGGCATGTCGAAGTGGAACAGGCAGATAAACGGCGTGATGCCCTGCTCAATCAGTTCATCGATCACCTGATTGTAAAACGTGACCGCCTCAGGGTTCACTTCACCGATGCCATCAGGGATCAAACGCGCCCAGCTAATCGAGGTGCGAAAGCTGTTGTGGTTCAACGTTTTCAGCAGCTGAATATCCGCTTTCCAGTTCTGGTAAAAGGTCGATGTCTGTTGCGGCCCTATACCCTGATGGAAACGGTTTGGTTGCTGGCTAAACCAGTGATCCCAGGTGGTCAATCCCTTGCCGCCGCCCTGGCTCTCCCCTTCGGTTTGCAGCGCGGAGCTTGCGCTACCCCACCAAAAGTTCTCGGGAAATGAGTAGTTCATAATGCTTCCTCTTTAACTTAGTTACTGGCCGGCTCAGCGCCTACAACAGCCGCCTGGGCTTTTTGCTCTTCGTTTTTCACCAACGTACGCTCATAAGCGCGCAGGAAAGGCAGGTACATCAGCGCCGACATCACCATGCACACCACGCACATCACCACCGGGCTCAATGCCCAGTTCGCCGCCCATGAGGCGCCAATCGGTGCCGGCGTGGTCCATGGGGTTAACGACACCACCTGCGCCAGCCAGCCGAGCTTAGTGGCACCGTAGGCCAGACACGCATTCACCAGCGGCACAAACACGAACGGGATAAACAGCATCGGGTTCATGATGATCGGCGCACCGAACAGGATCGGTTCGTTGATGTTAAAGAAGCTTGGCACCACGCCCATTTTGCCAATGGTACGCAGATGGGTGACGCGGCTGCGCAGCAGCAGGAACGCCAGCGGAAGGGTAGAACCGACGCCGCCAATCAGCAGGTAGTGATCCCAGAAGCCCTGCAGGTATACGTGCGGCAGGGCAGCCCCTGCGGCCAGTGCGGCCTGGTTTGCAGAGAGGTTTGCCATCCAGAACGGGTTCATGATGCCGGTCACAATCAGCGAGCCGTGGATGCCCGCGAACCAGAAGATCTGGCACAGCAGCACAGAGAGCAGAATGGCAGGCAAGGAGTCAGACGCCGAAACCAGCGGCTCCAGCAGGCGCATAATCGCCTGGGGAATGATCATGCCGGTCTGCGCTTCAATGAACAGGTTCAGCGGGTGCAGCGTACCGATCACCACCATCACCGGGATCAGGATCTCAAACGAACGGGCCACCCCGGTCGGCACCTCTTTTGGCAGGCGGATGGTGACGTTGTTCTGCTTCAGCCACGCATAGACGCGGGTGGAGTAGATGGCGGTGATCAGCGCGGTGAAAATCCCCTGGCCCGACAGATACTGGGTGGAGATTTTGCCATCGCATAGGGCGCAGCCACCAGCAAGAATGCCATAAACGCCAGCAGGCCAGACATCACCGGGTCGAGGTTAAACTGACGACCCAGGCTTGCGCCGATACCCACCGAGATAAAGAAAGTCATTACGCCCATGCTGAGGTTGAAGGGCAGCATCAGCTGTTCGCGGTAGGTCTGAGAGAAATCCAGCCAGCCGCGGGCAAAGCTGTTGGTGGTGTCCGCTGAGAACGGCGGGAAGATAAACACCAGCATAAACGAGCCGATGATCATGAACGGCAGCGCGGCGGTAAAGCCGTCGCGGATGGCAATCACATACTTCTGCTGGCCAAGCTTCGCCGCCAGCGGGGTAATGGACTGCTCAATGACGGCAACCATAGACTGATATAACGAACTCATGAGAACACCTTCTTAGTGTGCCGCTTCAATGAGCGACAGAGCGTAATCCAGCACCTTATCACCACGCTGCATGCCGTAGTCCATCATATCGATGGCCTGCACCGGAATGCCTTGCGTAGCAGCCTTGTCTGACAGCGTCTTTATCATGTATTTCACTTGTGGTCCGAGAAGTACCACCTGGTATTGCGGAAACTGCGTATCAAATTCGGCCACGCCGTACGCATCAATCTTCACCGGCAGACCTCGCTCATCCGCCGCTTCAACCATTTTCCTGACCAGCAGGCTGGTGGACATTCCGGCAGAACAACACAGCATTATCTTGAACATCGACGACCATCCTCTAAATGTAAAAAGTTATTGCGGGTCTGATTGGACATCATGCGGAAACCGGTTTCCATTTATAAAAGACAGAAGTGTGACAGCTATCAATATCCGTTACTTATGGCGCTAATTATCACGATCGGTGTCACACTATTTGGCGTGTTTTGCATCAAAATGAGTGGAAACGGAAAATCGGTTTCCATAGAAAACGGAAACGGATATACTTCTTTTTGGCTAAAATGTGAGCCAATGCGGTAATGGAATTTGCAGGGCGGGGCCGTCCTGTCAGGGGAGAAAGATGTCTACAATCAACGATGTATCACGTCTGGCCGGGGTGTCCAAAGCCACGGTATCACGGGTGTTGAGCGGGTCGCGCGGTGTAAAGGAAGCCAGCCGTCAGGCCGTTTTGAAAGCGGTGGATGAGCTGAACTATCGACCCAATGTGATTGCGCAGTCGCTGCTGAGCCAGTCAACCGGCTGTATCGGGGTGATCTGTGCGCAGGATAATATCAACCAGAGCACTGGTTACCTGTACGCGCTGGAAAAACAGCTTAGTCAGCATCAAAAGCATCTGCTGTTGCGTTTTGCCAACACCAAAGCCGAGGTGATGAACGCGCTTGAAGAGCTTTCGTGTGGGTTGTGCGACGACATTCTCATTATTGGCGCCCGTTTTCCGCTGAGTGTCGATCAGGAAAATGTCATTCTGGTGGACTGCATGCAGGCGGCGGATAACGTCAACAGCATTCAGTTCGATCACGCGTTCGCCGCAGAAACCGCCTGTAATTTCCTCACCAGCCAGGGGCGCCGCCAGATAGCGCTGATCCATCCGCAGGGCAGCGGCTTTGCCGATCAGGTGCTGCTGGGCTACAAACACGCGCTGGAGAAAAACTTCCTGCCCTTTAATCGCAACCTGGTCTTTATGGAGGCCACCTCGTCATCCGTGGCGTTGCAGGAGTTGTTGAACAATGCGAGCACGCTGAACTTCAACGCCTTACTGGTTGCTGATGAGCAAGAGGCGCAACGGGTGATCCCGCAGCTGCAGGCATTTAACAAGTCCGTACCGGGTGACATTATGGTCTTCAGTCTGGCCGGCTCCCTGCATTTACCGGGTATCCCAACCATTCCGGCGATTGAATACTCGATGGATGCGATGGCTGCACGCATTGTGAGCTGGCTGAACGAAAAAACCCAGATGCTGGAATCCTGGGTTCTGCGGGGCGATTTAATTATTCCTGAAATACGTAAACGTTAATCAGCAAGCGTGAAGCCCGCTTCACGCTTAATAATCCTCCATGCAGTCCATGCGGCTGACGGCGTCCCAGTAGGCCTCCTGGTTGTTACGATCTACCGCCAGCATGGCGTTGCGCATCAAAAGCTTATTCGCCTCTGAAGACATAATCATCGCCTGCCACTCCGAGTCAGACTGTTTACGCTGCGGAGCGCAGGCTTTTTTCACATCCTTCAAAATCAGCTGTTTTTTCTGTTCGAGTTTGGCGGGATCGTCGTTGTCTTGCGCATGGGCGAAGGCGGCAAAAAGCAGACAGACTATCAGGCAAAACAGGTGTGCTGACTTCATGTTGACCTCCGGTTGATAACCACGGCACTCCATTTGAAATATATCGTTACATTCGCCGATGCGATCCAGGTGGAAAGTATGAATTTGCGCATTCCAGCGACTAAACGTTAAAAGCGTAGCCGCACTTTTTGCCAAATTCTTGGGCGCCAACAAAAATTTATTGTCTCCTTTCTGCCGTTGCGCGAACTTAGGGTAACGATAAAAAAATGAGGGAAAACAGGATGCAGCTAGACATTGTCGATACCATCACTGCCGAGGATCAGGAAGCGTTATTAACCGGGCTGCGCGCCTATAACGAGCAGTTTGTCGATACCCGCACCTGGGGCAATCTGGCGGTCTTTGCCCGCGATGACGACGGTACCCTCATCGGCGGGGTTATTGGGCGTCGCAAAGGGGAGTGGCTGGATATCAGCTATGTGTGGGTGAGCAGCGCGGTGCGTGGCAGTGGTGTAGGCAGCCAGATCATGCTGGCCGCCGAAGAAGAGGCGAAGCGCAAAGGGTGCCTGAATGCGCTGGTGGATACCGTCAGTTTCCAGGCGCGGCCCTTCTACGAAAAGCTGGGCTATCAACTCCAGATGACATTGCCCGATTTCCCGAACCAGGGGATGCAGCGCCACTATCTGACCAAAGCGCTTTAAGCGCCAATGCCCTGGCCCATCACCGCTAAGGCGTGGCGCACAATCTGTGCAGACGAGAGAGCGCTTAGCCTCTCGTCATTACGCCTTCTCGCGAAGGGCACCAGCACCAGGCTTAGCAGCGTGGTAAACAGCAGCTCCGGAGCCAGTTCGCGGTTCAGTTTCCCCTCCTGCTGCCAGCGCTTCAGCGTGGCAAGCGTCACGGAGTAGTTATCTTCACCCACCCGATTTCGCAAATGGGCGCGTAAAACCGGCATTTCACCGATCACCTCCTGCATCCACAGCGGCGCAAACCAGTGATGCTGCCCGGCGAGGCTCGCCAGCGTTTGGACCATCAGGGTCAGGGAAGCCACCGGATCGTCGGGATGGGCGCTAAAGGTGGCAGCGATGGTGCTGCGCAGCGGCAGAAAACGCTCCTCGATCATGGCATCCAGCAACTGCTCCCGGGAGTTGAAGTAGTAGTGCAGCATCGCCGGCGTTACGCCCGCCTCTTTGGCAATGGCGTTTAAAGAGGTGTTGGCGATCCCCTGACGGGAAAAGAGATCCAGCGCAATGTCCAGCAACTGCTCGCGGCTGGTGGTGGCACGTTTGCCCCCGCGAGGGCGACCGGGGCGGCGCGGTTCAGAATTATCTTTATGTGCTGACATGCTGGAGCGATCCCTTGACCGTATTCATAACTTCATTGAATATTAATTATCTCATTAATTAATTTCAAGCGGTCTCTTATGATGCCTGACGCGCAAAAGCCCCCTTCGATAAAGCTCTTGTTCAGCGCGCTACTGCTGGTGATGCTGCTGTCTGCCCTCGATCAGACCATCGTCTCCACGGCGCTGCCCACTATCGTGGGTGAGCTGGGCGGGCTGGATAAACTCTCCTGGGTCGTGACGGCCTACATTCTGAGCTCCACCATCGTGGTGCCGCTGTATGGCAAGTTCGGCGATCTGTTTGGCCGAAAAATTGTACTGCAGATTGCGATTGTGCTCTTCCTGCTGGGCTCGGCGCTGTGCGGACTGGCGCAAAACATGACGCAACTGGTGCTGATGCGTGCCCTGCAGGGGCTGGGCGGCGGCGGACTGATGGTGATCAGCATGGCAGCGGTGGCCGATGTGATCCCGCCTGCCGAGCGCGGCCGCTATCAGGGGCTCTTCGGCGGCGTATTTGGGCTGGCAACGGTGATTGGGCCGCTGATCGGCGGGTTTATCGTGCAGCATGCCTCGTGGCGCTGGATCTTCTACATTAATCTGCCGCTGGGGCTGTTTGCCCTGCTGGTAATCGGCGCGGTGTTCCACAGCAATACCAAACGAAACAAACATGAAATCGACTATCTCGGGGCAATTTACCTCAGCATGGCGCTGCTCTGTATCATCCTCTTCACCAGCGAAGGGGGAACGGTACGCTCCTGGAGCGACCCACAGCTGTGGTGCATTCTGGCCTTCGGCCTGACGGGGATTGCCGGATTTATCTATGAAGAGCGTCTGGCCTGGGAGCCGATTATCCCGCTCTCGCTCTTTCGCGATCGCAGCTTCCTGCTGTGTAGCCTGATTGGCTTCATCATCGGGATGTCGCTGTTCGGTTCAGTGACCTTCCTGCCGCTGTATCTGCAAATTGTGAAAGAGGCCACGCCAACCCAGGCCGGATTACAGCTGATCCCGCTGATGGGCGGTCTGCTGCTGACCTCCATCATCAGCGGGCGCATTATCAGCCGTACCGGCAAGTACCGCCTGTTCCCGATCCTCGGTACCCTGCTGGGGGTGATCGGCATGGCGCTGCTCACGCGGATCACCATCGACTCCCCCACCTGGCAGCTGTACCTCTTCACCGGCGTGCTGGGGATGGGTCTGGGGCTGGTGATGCAGGTGTTGGTGCTGGCGGTGCAGAACAGCGTCTCGTCCAGCCAGTACGGTGTGGCGACGTCGGGTGTCACCTTGTTCCGCTCTATCGGCGGGGCGATTGGCGTGGCGCTGTTTGGCGCGGTATTTACCCATCAACTGCAATCAGGGCTGATGGCACGCATCCCCGAAGGCAGTGAACTGCCTCGAGGGCTGGATCCTGACGCTATCCACCATCTGCCGGATGCCCTCAGGGCGGACTATCTGGATGCCTTTGGCTCCGCCATTCACGCGGTGTTTATCATGGCGGCAGGGATTATGGTGCTGGCGTTTGTGCTGTCATGGTTCTTGCGCGAAGCGCCGTTACGCAAAAGTCAGGCGTAAGCTAGCGCAAAAAAATGGTCGTCCATTTTTCGGTTGTGAGCACAGAGGTGAAAACGCCACTCTGGACTCACTGCTCACAACCGGAGAGACCCATGAACTTTACGACCCTGGATACGCCGGGCAGCCTGTTTCAGCAGGCCGTCTGGCAAGGGATTGCCCGCGTCGGCTACGGTGAGACATCGCATTACCAGGCGCTGGCGTTGCCCGCAAAGCGTGGCTGCTTGCCCATGAGAAAAAGCACCGCTGAGCGGCATATATCTTTTTCTTCTGTTTGATTCCTTTTCGTTTTTTAGCCTGCCGCTGGGTTACCGATATAGTCGGGTAAACATTTATCAAAAGGAACCGGCTGGTGAAATGTCGATTGGGTGCACTTCTTCTTGCGGGCCTGCTGCTGGCGGGCTGCGATCAGGGTGGCAGTAATGCTAAACACATTAAAGTCGGCGTGATTAACGGCGCCGAGCAGGAAGTGGCAGAGGTCGCCAAAAAGGTGGCGAAAGAGAAATACGGCCTGGATGTGGAGCTGGTCGGCTTTAGCGGCTCGCTGCTGCCGAACGATGCAACTGACCACGGCGAACTGGATGCCAACGTCTTCCAGCATCGTCCGTTCCTTGCGGAAGATAATAAAGCGCACGGTTATAAGCTGGTGGCGGTGGGGAATACATTTGTCTTCCCGATGGCAGGCTATTCCCGCAAGATCACATCAGTGGCTGAACTGAAAGATGGCGCCACCATCGCGATTCCCAACGACCCAACCAACCTGGGGCGTGCCCTGTTGCTGCTGCAAAAAGAGAAGCTGATTACCCTTAAACCGGACATCGGCCTGCTGCCCACCGCGCTGGACATCACGGCTAACCCGAAGAAGCTTAACATTATGGAGCTGGAAGGGGCGCAACTGCCTCGCGTGCTGGACGATCCTAAAGTCGATGTGGCCATTATCAGCACCACCTATCTGCAACAAACCGGGCTGTCGCCGGTGCATGATGGGATATTTATTGAAGATAAAAACTCACCCTATGTGAATATCGTGGTCGCACGGGAAGACAATAAAGACGCCGAGAACGTCAAAGCGTTTATTCACGCTTATCAGTCGCCGGAGGTGGCGAAAGCGGCGGAGAAGATCTTTAATGGTGGCGCGGTGCCTGGCTGGTAATCACGTGAATAACCCGCTTCTGAATTTTTGCGGGTGTTAGCATGACTAAACTATTAATAAAGCTATTCTGAATAATTCAGGAGGGTGATTTTACTCTCCTCCTGAAAATACGTTATTGAGTAAGAACGAACTGAGGATATATTAAATATCCTTCTCGCTAATATTATTAAAACCTGACGTAATTCACATAATTAATTTTAGCCTGTGACATAAGTTAAATTTTATATAACTCAAATTAGACTCGTCCTATATTAATAACTCTCTTTTATTAGGGTTTATTTTCAGGGCACGGATGAGCACCCTCATGCACAAAGGTGGAATAATTTCCGCCAGTAACTATATCCTTATCTTGATGGTCGCACTTTTATCTCTCCCGGTGAAAGCGGCCCCGCTGTCGCCTGCCGATCGCGATACCATTCAGCAGCAACAACAACAGCTTTTAATACAAAATCAGCAGCAGCGAGATGAACTGGAACGCAGTATCCCCCTTCCAGCCCCCACCCGGCCGCAGCCCGCCGCGCAAGGCTCCGGGCCTTGCTTCACCATCCATACGATTACTCTTTCAGGCGCTACCGTAATCGCTGAAAAAGCCCGTAAGCGGCTGGTAGAGCCCTGGCTAAATCGCTGTCTGGATCAGGTGAAAATAAACGAATTAACCACCCATATTTCTGACTGGTATATTAGCCGCGGCTATATCACCAGCCGGGCATTTTTGACCGAACAAGATCTCTCCCACGGTCAGTTAAATATTGTGGTGCTGGAAGGGAAGCTGGAAGCGATTCGCCTTGAGGGCAAAACCCCGCTGATGCTAAAGATGGCTTTTCCGGGTCGGACAGGGCGCATCCTCAATTTACGCGATATCGAACAAGGCATGGAGCAAATTAACCGTTTGCGTGCCGAACCGGTGCAGATTGATATATTACCCGGATCGCAACCGGAATATTCAGTGGTAAATCTTACGGCGAAACCCGAATTTCCGTTAAGGGCAACTATCAGTCTGGATAATAGCGGGCAAGAGAGTACCGGAGAGAATCAGCTGAATGGTGCGCTGTATGCCAATAATATGTTAGGTCTGGCAGACCAGTGGTTTATCAGCGGCGGTCGAAGCAGTGATTTTGCCACCCGCTACGACGCGCAAAATTTCCAGGCGGGAGTAAGCCTGCCGTTCGGCTACGGGCTGCTGGATTACAGCTACGCGTGGAGCAACTACCGCACCACCATCGATAATATGGGGTTTGACTGGATCTCGACCGGCGATACCAAAACTCACCGTGTTAATGCCTCCTGGGTCGTCTATCGCAATGGCGATATTAAAACCGGTCTCGCGGCGGGCATGGTGCAGCGCTCAAGCCGCAACTGGCTGAATGACGCCCCGCTGCAAAGCAGTACCCGCAATCTTTCCAGCCTGATCCTTGGCATCACTCACACGCAAAAACTGGCGGGCGGCGTCGCCACCTTCAACCCCACCTGGAGCCACGGCATGCCCTGGTTCAACGCCGAAACGGACGAAGATAAAACCGGTGATGAGCCGCGCGCCGAGTTTCGCAAGTGGAGCCTGAACGCCAGCTTCCAGCGTCCGCTCACCAATAACTTGTGGTGGTTGACCAGCGCCTACGGTCAGTGGTCGCCGGATCGCCTCTACGGCGCCGAGCGGCTCACGCTGGGGGGAGAAAGCTCAGTGCGTGGGTTTAAAGAGCAGTACCTCTCTGGTGATAACGGCGGCTACTGGCGTAATGAACTGGGCTATTCGCTGTTTACCCTGCCGTTTATCGGCCAGGTGAACGCCACCCTGGCGGTGGATGGCGGCTGGCTGGAAAAAGATCGCGAAGACCGTTTTGCTTCCGGCACCTTGTGGGGCGCGTCTGTGGGCTTAAGCAGCGCCGGACGCGGGTACAGCAGCCAGATCTCAGTGGGCACACCGCTGCACTACCCCGACTGGCTGGGCCCGGATCATGTGACTGTTAACTGGCGTATCGCCTTTATGCTTTAAGAGAATTTACGACTATGGAAACCCGTCATCCTCCCGTTCGTTTCTCACAGCGCCTGATTAGCTGGGCTGTCTGCGGCTTAATGGTCTGGCAGCCGATGGCGCCCGCCATGGCGGCGGTGATGACGCCGACCGGCAACACCACTATGGACAAAGCCGGTAACGGGGTGCCCATCGTTAACATCGCCACGCCAAACGGGGCGGGTATTTCGCATAACCAGTTCAACCAGTACAACGTAGGCAAAGAGGGGCTGATCCTTAATAACGCCACCAATAGCCTGAATCAGACCCAGCTTGGTGGGCTAATCCAGAATAACCCGCATTTGCAGGCAGGACGTGAAGCGAAGGGGATCATCAACGAGGTGACGGGCGGCAGCCGGTCGCAACTTCAGGGCTATACCGAGGTGGCCGGGAAAGCGGCCAACGTTATGGTGGCGAACCCTTACGGCATCACCTGTAACGGCTGCGGATTTATCAATACGCCCAATGTGACCCTGACCACCGGCAAGCCACAGCTTGATGCCAACGGCAACCTGCTGGCGCTGGATGTGACGAAAGGGGCCATCACCATTGAGGGGCAGGGGCTTGATGCCAGCAAAAACGATGCCCTCTCTCTGATTGCGCGCGCCACCGAGGTGAACGCCGCGATCCACGCCAACGATCTTACCGTGACCGCCGGGGCCAACCGCGTTGCTGCGGATGGGCGTGTCAAATCCCTTAACGGCGAGGGTGTAGCGCCCAAAATCGCCGTGGATACCGGCGCGCTGGGCGGTATGTATGCCAACCGCATCCGTCTGGTCTCCAGCGAGAAGGGGGTGGGTGTAAACCTGGGCAACCTGAATGCCCGCCAGGGCGATATTCAGCTCGACGCCAACGGCAAGCTGACGGTCAACAACAGCCTGGCCAGCGGGGCGATTACCGCGAAGGGTGCGGGCGTGACGCTCAACGGCAGCCATCAGGCGGGTGGGGCACTTGATGTGACCAGCTCGCAGGGAATGACGCTTAACAACAGCACCCTCGCCAGCGGCGGCGAGATGCGCCTCACCAGTGACGGAAAACTGCAGATCACTGGCGGCGGTACCGACAGCAAACGGGGCCTGACGATAAACAGCGGGCAGGATATGGTTCTGCAGGAGACCTCGCTGGTTGCCGCCAACAGCGCCACGCTGAACAGCCAGGGCAAGCTGACCCAGACCGGGGGCGGCGTCTCTGGCAAAGGCGGGGCATTAAGCGTGACGGGTAAAGCGGGAGTCGCCCTCTCGGATGCCACGCTGGTCGGGCAGGGAAATACCACTCTGGCCACCGACGGCGCGCTGTCGGTGAAAGGCAGTTCGCTGACCAGCAAAGGGGAAATGAACGTGCGCGGCGGGCAGGATATGACCCTGACCCACGCCACCGTCGGCAGCGATGCCCGCACCACCGTCACCAGCGGTGGCACGCTTACGGCCTCTGACAGTGCGATCGCCGCCGGCGGTGATTTGACCCTGAGCGGCGCAGGACTGACGCTGAACGGTCAAAGCCGGGCGGATGCCAGCGGCAATATTGCCCTGAGCGGGAATACGATGACGCATCAGGGCCAGGTGAACGCCGGGAAAGACATCACGATCACCGGTAAAAATGTAGCGAACAGCGGCCAGTTAGCGGCGAAAGGGAAACTCTCTACGCAGACGAACTCCTTGACGAACAGCGGCACGCTGCAGGGGAATGACGTCACGCTTCAGGGGCGCACGCTGACTAACAGCGGGGCAGTACAAAGCGGCGGCCAGCTAACCTTAAACGCAGATACCCTGAACCAGCACGGCACGCTAAGTGCCAAAGGCGATGCCAGCCTGGCGGTTAACGATGGGCTGACCAACACTGGCTCTACCCTTGCCGAAGGCACGCTAAACCTGAAAGCGGCCACGCTTACTCAACAGGGCACGCTGTCCGGGACGAAGGGACTGACGGCAGAGACCGGGGTGCTCACCAGCGGGAAAGCGTCCCTCACCACCAGCCAGGGCGATATACAGCTCACCGCCGGCCAGCGTGCGGATCTGAATGGCCTGACAGATGCCGCAGGCAACCTTGATCTCAACGCCGCAACGCTGACCACGCAGCAACAGGCGCGGCTGCAAAGCGGCCAGCGACTGAGAGTGCAGGCAGACAGCGCGACGCTGAACGGCATTCAGGCCGCGAAGGGCGAGCTGGACCTCTCTGCCGACACTCTGGTTCACGGCGGCAAATCCACCGGGCAGACGCTGGATTTTCGCGCCGCGCAGGCGCTCAGCAACAGCGGCGAGTTAACCGCCGATACGATAACGCTTAGCGGACAACAACTCTCGCAGAGCGGGATCGCGAAGGCAGACAGCCTGACCCTGACGGCCCCCGAGTGGATCGCCAACAGCGGTACGCTGGTGGCCAATACCCTGTCGTTAGAAAGCCGCGCCATCAGCAACGGCGGGCTGTTGCAGGGCAACACACGGTTTACCCTGCAGGCCGACACGCTCACCAACCTCGCCCAGGGCTCGCTCTACGGCGTGAATGACCTGACGCTGAACATCCCCACTTTTACTAACAGCGGCCTGATCACCACCGACGGTACGCTGCGGCTGAAGGGAACCTCCCTGGTCAACCGGGGCGAGATCAACGGCGCCAGTCTGGAGAGCGATTACGCCAGCCTGAGCAACCTCGGAGCAGGGCGACTGCTGGCCGACGACCAGCTCACCCTCAACGGGACGACGCTGACCAACGAAGGGAGTATTGCGGCGAATAACCTGCATCTTGCAGGGAATAGCCTGCAAAACGGGGGATTGCTGCAGGGCGATAACGGCATCACGCTGGAGGTCGCCGACACCACCAACAGCGGCACCCTGCAAAGTGGTGATGCGCTGAAACTGGACGGCAACACCCTGACCAACAGCGGCGAACTGAGCGCAACAACGCTCCTGCTCACCCTGACGCAGCAGGTCGCTAACGACGCGACCGGGCGGGCGATTGCCCGGGACGGGTTAACTCTTACCACGGCGGCACTGACCAATGGCGGACTGCTGGCGGGCAAAAATACGCAGCTCAACAGCGAGGCCCTCACCAACAGCGGCACGTTACAGGGCACGGCGACGCTGACGGCGATCGGTAACCAGTTGAATAACCTGCAGGCCGGAAAAATGCTCGCAGGCGGCGGGCTGGATCTGCAACAGGTTACGCTCAACAACGCCGGTTTGTTGCAGGGTAAAACGCTGAATCTGGCGACCGGGGAGTGGATTAACAGCGGTAATGCGCTCGGTGAAGCGGGCGTCACCGCGAAGGTAACAGGTCAGTTCACCAACCAGGGCAAGGTACTGAGCCAGCAAAACCAGGAGGTGGGCGCTGCCAGTATCGACAACCGCGGACAGCTGATGGCCAAAGTGCTGGCCCTGCATGGCGATCTGCAAAACAGCGGCCTGCTGCAGGGGAGCAGCGATTTGCGCTGGCGCGGTAACGCCTTCACTAACCAGAGCCAGGGCCAGGTGACGGGCGGCGACACGCTGAACCTGACCGGGAAAACCCTCACCAATCAGGGGCAAATGCAGGCGCAGCGTGCGACGCTGAGCGCCGATAACCTGACCAACAGCGGCGCGGTACAGACCCTGGATAACCTGACGCTCACCCTTACGGGTAAGGCAGAGAACCAGGGGGCATTACTCAGCCAGAATCTCTTTGACCTGACGGCGGCGCAGCTCTTCAACGACGGACAGCTGGCCGGAAAGGCGCTCTCTCTTCATGCTCCTGAGATCACCAACACCGGCATTATGCAGGGTAATGAGCGCCTGCAGCTCACCACCCGGACATTGCTGAATGACCAGCGCGGACAGCTGGTGAGCGGTAGCGGACTGGATCTGAACCTCGACAGGCTGGGTAACGCCGGGCTGCTGCTGCTGGGCGATGACTTTACTCTGCAGGGTAACGCGCTGATCAACCGGGGCGATATTCAGGCCGAGAACCTGAACCTGCGCCTGACCAACACCTTTACTAATCAGGGCAACACCCTGGCCAGCAACGCGGCCACCCTCGCTGCGGCGAACCTGACCAACAGCGGTACCGTGGCGGCTAAAACCCTGGATCTGACGGCGACCGAGCTACGCAACAGCGGCCTGATGCAGGGCACTAACGCCATCGACGCCGCCGCTACGCGCTTCATTAACGAGACGACCGGGAAAGGGCTCTCCGGCGGGGCACTCACCCTGCAGGGCGGACAATTCAGCAACGCGGGGGTTCTGCAGGGCGATACGCTGGCAGTGAACGGCGGTGCGCTGACCAACAGCGGCACCCTGAATGGCCTGTCGGGGCTGACAGGCACCTTTACCGGCACGCTGACCAACACCGGACTGATGCAGAGCGCGGGCACCACGACGCTGGCGGCGGATGCGTTGCTCAACCCTGGCCGCATGATGGGCGGTACCCTGGCGCTCAGTGGCCGGGATCTGAATAACGGCGGGCTCTGGCAGGGGGCTAACGGCCTGACCCTCACCGGGGATACGCTCACCACCGGGGCGGCGTCACGCACTCTGACCAGCGGGCAATTAACCCTGGAGGCGGGGCAACTGACCACCCAGGGCACACAGCAGGGGAACGGCATAGAGGTAAGCGCCGCGGAGTGGACGCACAGCGGGTCGCTACTAAGCCAGGGGACACTCACCGCGAACACCGGTGGAACCCTGACCTCCAGCGGATCGCTAATGAGCCAGGACGATACGACCCTCACGGCCCAGACGCTGGATAACCGTGGGCAGATCCTCAGCGAAGGCGACGTCACGCTCGGCGGCGGCGCGCTTAAAAATAGCGGCACGGTACAGGGTAAAACCCTCGCGCTTCAGCAGCGCAGCATTAACAACCAGGGCACCCTTACCGGCCTGCAAAGCCTGACGCTGCAGGCGCAGCAGCGGCTGATGGCACGTATGGCGATGGCTGCGCCGCAGCAGGAGCTGATCAACGGCGCGAACGGCAAGTTGCTCACCCAGGGTACGCTGAACATCACCTCCGGTGCGGTGAACAACGCCGGCAACTGGCAGGCGCAAAACATCCTGCTAAACGCGCAGTCGCTTAACAACAGCGGCGCCGTGCAGAGCGCAGACGGGCTGCAACTGACGCTGACGGATACACTCACCGCCACAACAGGCAGCAAGATCACCGCCCTGGGGGCGGCGACGCTGCAGGCCGCCTCGCTTACCAACCAGGGACAGTGGGTCGCAAAAAACCTGACCCTGAAGGGCGGCTCGCTGAGTAACAGCGGGGCGGTGAGCGGAGTGAATGGTCTGACGCTGAGCCAGACGGGAGCGGTTAATCAGCTCGCCGGCGGCACAATGCTGACCGGCGGGGCGCTAAATCTCAATGCCGCCTCCGTCGCTAACGCGGGCAAGATCCAGGGGGCCACGCTCGGTATCACCACCGGCGGGTTGACCAACAGCGGGCGTCTGCAGGGGGATAACGGCGCGACCTTCACGCTGGGCGGCACGCTCACCAACAATGCAGGTGGGGAGATTGTCAGCCGTCAGGGGCTGACGGTGACGACCCCGACGCTTCTGAATGACGGGCTGATTCAGGGGGGCGGCGAGACCCTCCTGAAAGCCACCAGCCAGGCGCGTAACGACGGTAAACTGCTCTCTGGCGCGCGTCTCACGCTGAATACACCGCAGTACACCGGCAGTGGCTGGCTGCAGGCCACCGATCTGATCCTCAACGCCGCCAACGCCGCCAACGGCGGCGGCACCTGGATTGCCGACCGCGCCACGCTGACCGGCACCACCTTCACCAATCAGGGCACCACTCAGGCGGGCACCCTGGCGGTAAATTACGGGCAGCTTACGAATGGCGGGACGCTGCTCGGCAATTCTCAACTGAATATCGACGCGGATTCGTTGACGCAAAGCGCCAGCGGCAAGCTGTTCAGCGGCGGCGACCTGTGGCTGGAGAGTAAAGGGCTGGATCTGATGGGTCAACTGGTGTCGCTGGGTAATCTGACCCTGAAGCTGACCAACGCCTTCACCAGTAAAACCGCCATTGCGGCGGGGAAAACCCTCGCCATCACCAGCAATGGGGGGATCGATAACCGCAGCGTACTGCAGGGCCTGGCCGTCAACCTGACGGCGGGCGGGCAGCTTAGCAATAACGGACAGATCACCACCGGCAGCGGTTCCAGCACGCTCTCTGGTAGCAGCGTGGCGCTGAATAGCACTGGATCAGTTCAGGGCGGCGGAGATATC
The DNA here is from genome assembly GCF_017348915.1 of Leclercia pneumoniae. Taxonomy (NCBI): domain Bacteria; kingdom Pseudomonadati; phylum Pseudomonadota; class Gammaproteobacteria; order Enterobacterales; family Enterobacteriaceae; genus Leclercia; species Leclercia pneumoniae. Next base: position 53,545 of record NZ_CP071383.1, read on the forward strand.
ACCGTTGCCAGCCGTGGCAATATGACGGTGGACGGTTTCACCGGCACGCGCGGCTCGCTCACCCTGAGCGCACCGGGCTCGATCATCAATACAGCCCTGCTGTACGCGGCCAATAACCTGACGCTCTATGCAGACAGCATCACCAACCAGCGCGGCGACATCATGGCGGGCAATAACCTGTCGATGCAGAGAGATGCGGCCGGGAATGCCAGCGCCCAGATCGTGAATACGTCGGGGAATATTGAGACGCAGAACGGCGATATTACGATTAAGGCGGGGAGCCTGTTAAACACTCGTGACGGGTTAACGGTGAATACCTGGACCGAGACGTCGCAACTTGCCGAGAACGTAGGCGATGCCACGATCGAACTTCTGGTCAGGAATCTTCCATCAAGTTCTTACGAGCTAAGGCATAGTATCGGTAAAGGCTATCGCAACTGCACCTGTGCGATTGAGTACGATATTTACAGTTCTTCGTATGCTCCGACGGCTGAAGCCATGGCCATGCAGTTTGCGGGTTCCGTTACGCATGTTGAGGCGAGCGCAAGCGGTGGCGCGGGACGTATCTCCTCCGGGCGCGATATAAGGATAGATGCAGGTAACCTTGAGAATAAATCCAGCCTGATCCTCAGTGGACGCAATGCTACATTAACAGGCTCTCAGCTAAATAATGAGAGTTATCAGTCCGGTACAACAGGAAGTTACTATAATTACAAATTCTTCGGCAGTACGGGCGGAACGTCGTCGGAGTGGAACTATACCTCACCGAGCGGTAGTTCGACTTTCATCTACAAGCTTGAGGGTATTACAACCAAAACCGTGCAAGGCGAGACGCTCCGCGCCGTCATCCAGGCCGGCGGCAACGTTACCGCCAACTTCGCCAATAACATCAGCAACACCAATACCACCGCTAACGCGGGCGGTGTCAGCAACGTTATCTCTACGCCGTCGCTGAACACCCTCAGCAACCAGAGCATTGCCAGCGGAGCGCAAAAGCAAAATCTGACGAACACCGGGACCGTGGCGGTCGGCTCGCCCCAGTGGCAGGATCAGCTGCAGGGCGCCCTGCAACAGCTTAACGGCGGCGGTGCGCTGGACAATAACAGTGCCGGCAGCACGCCTCTCAGCAACATCGGCACCACCCAAAAAGGTAACGCCAACCTGGGACAGCTGGGTGCGCTGGCAAACGCGGGCGTAACCACCGCCGACCTCAATACCGCCAAAGGCAGCGCCAGTGGGCAGTACCAGGGCCAGCGCGTCGATACCAGCGCGTACCCGCTGCCGTCGGGCAACAACGGCTATTTCGTTATTTCAGATAATCCAAAAAGCCCCTATCTCATCAGCGTTAACCCCAAACTCAACGAGCTGGGGCAGCTAGATCCTGCTCTGTTTGCCAATCTGAACGCGATGTTAGGCAATAAGCCTGCCTCCAGCGCCCCGCAGGAGACCCGGGCGCTCTTCACCGATGAGAAGCAACTCCTCGGCTCCTCTTACATGCTCGGCAGGCTGGATCTGAACCCGGACTACGATTACCGCTTCCTGGGCGATGCGGCCTTCGATACCCGGTACGTCTCGAATGCACTCCTGAACCAGACCGGTAACCGCTACCTGAACGGCATCGGCTCCGATCTGGATCAGATGCGCTACCTGATGGACAACGCCGCAGCGGCCCAGCAATCGCTGGGGCTGCAATTTGGCGTCTCGCTGACGGCGGAGCAGATTGCCGCCCTCGACCACAGTATTTTGTGGTGGGAAAAAGCCGTCATCAACGGCGAAACGGTGATGGTGCCGAAGCTCTACCTCTCACCGAAGGATGTCAGCGTCAATAACGGCAGCGTCATCGCCGGTAATAACGTCACCCTGAAGGGCGGCAACATCACCAACAGCGGCAGTACGCTGCTGGCGGGCAATAACCTGACGCTCGACAGCCAGAACAGTATCAGCAACCTTAACGACAGCCTGATAAAAGCCGGGGGCGATCTCAACCTGAGCGCCATTGGCAATATCAACAACATCAGCTCCACCATCAGCGGCAAAACGGTGGCGCTGGAGAGCACGGATGGCAGCATCAACAACCTGACGCTGGCCGGGCAGACGATCCTCAACGCTAAAGGCAAATACGATAACGTCGGCCTGAAAGATACCCTGCTGGGTAGCACGGCGTCGATTGTGGCACAGGATTCCTTGTCTCTGGACGCCGGGAAAAACATCACCGTTACCGGCGCGAGCCTGGCCGCAGGCGGCGATATGCTGTTGAACGCGTGGGGCGACATCGCCGTGAATGCTCATCAGGTGAACGACGCGTACAGCTCAAGTCGGGTAAATACCGCACGCTCATCCGTCTCTTATGCGGGTAGCAGCCTCAGCGCGGGCGGTAACCTGGTGGTCAACGCCGGGAACAATGTTGATGTGACCGCCAGCGACCTGAAAGCGGGCGGCGGCCTGGGGCTGAGCGCAGGCAATGACCTCAATCTAAACGCAGGGCAGACCAGCGAAAGCAACCGCAGCGGCAAGAGTGAAACTCACAGTACCGGGCTCGATCGCACCACCCTGGCGGCCGGCGATAATCTGGTGTTGAAAGCCGGGCAGGATATCAACGCGCAGGCCGCAGCGCTGGCCGCCGGGAAGAGCGTCGGCCTGCAGGCGGGCCGCGACGTAAATCTAAACGCAGAGGCCACCACAGAGGGCGACAGCTACAAAGCCAGCAAGAAAACGGTCATTAACGAGTCGGTGCGTCAACAAGGTACCGAGATTGCCAGCGGCGGCGATACGGCGATTATTGCCGGACGTGACGTGACAGCCGAAGCCGCTCAGGTGACGGCGAAGGGCGATATTGCGGTGGCAGCGGGTCGCGATGTCGATCTTAATACTGCTACCGAGAGCGATTACTACTACAAAGAGCAGACCAAAACCAAAAGCGGGTTCCTCAGTAAAAAAACCACCCACACCATTGAGGAGAGCAGCGCAACGCGTGAAGCGGGCACGCTGCTCAGCGGAGACAACGTACAGGTGACGGCAGGTAACAACCTGCTGGTGCAGGGGGCGTCCGTGGTGGGCGACGGAGCGGTCGGCCTGACGGCGGGCAATAACGTCGACATCGTTGCCGCCACCAACAGCAATACCGACTGGCGCTTCAAAGAGACCAAAAAGAGCGGCCTGATGGGCACCGGCGGCATCGGCTTTACCATCGGCAGCAGTAAATCCACCCATGATCTGCGTGAAAGCGGCACTACCCAGAGCCAGAGTTTTAGCACCATAGGCTCCACGGGCGGAGATGTGAGCATCACGGCGGGTAATCAGCTGCATGTGGGCGGCGCGGATCTGGTGGCGGGCAAAGATATGTCGCTCACCGGCGATAGCGTGATGATCGAGCCGGGTCATGATAAACGCACCCGGGATGAGACCTTTGAACAAAAATCCAGTGGCCTGACGGTCGCGCTATCTGGCGTCGTTGGTAGCGCGATCAACAGCGCGGTGACCACGGCGCAGGAGGCAACCAAAGAGAGCGACGGTCGACTGGCCGCGCTTCAGGCAACGAAAGCTGCACTTTCCGGCGTACAGGCGGGGCAGGGTGCAGTGGTGGCCCAGCAGACGGGCGATCCTTCCAACGGATTTGGCGTCAGCCTTTCCCTGACCACGCAAAAATCCAAATCGCAGCAGCATGCCGAGAGCGACACGGTGACGGGCAGTACGCTGAATGCCGGGGACGATCTGACAATCACTGCGACGGGGAAAGGCACCAGCGCCAACAGTGGTGACATTTTGATCGGCGGCAGTCAGATGAAGGCGGGAGGCGATACGACGCTGAATGCCGAAAACGACATCCTGCTGACGGGTGCGGCGAACACGCAAAAAACGACCGGTAAAAACAGCAGCAGCGGCGGTGGCGTGGGCGTCAGCATTGGCGCCGGTAGCGGGGGGGCGGGCATCAGCGTCTTTGCCAACGTGAATGCTGCGAAAGGTAATGAAAAAGGCAATGGCACCGCCTGGACCGAAACCACGATCGACAGCGGCGGCAAGGTCTCTATGACCAGCGGGCGTGACGCCATACTGAACGGCGCACAGGTCAACGGCGAGAAGATTGTGGCCGACATAGGCCGCGATCTCTGGCTGAGCAGTCAGCAGGATAGCAACGATTACAACTCGAAGCAGACCAGCGTGGCGGCGGGCGGCAGCTTTACCTTTGGCAGTATGACCGGCTCCGGCTACATCAGCGCCAGGCAGGACAAGATGAAGAGCACCTTCGACTCGGTGCAAGAGCAGACCGGACTGTTTGCTGGCGACGGCGGCTTTGACGTGACCGTAGGGCGGCATACCCAACTGGACGGCGCGGTGATCGCCTCGACGGCGACGGCGGATAAAAACAGTCTCGATACCGGCACGCTCGGCTTTAGCGATCTGCATAACGAAGCGGATTACAAAGTCAGCCATACGGGGGTGAGCCTGAGCGGCGGCGGCAGCTTTGGCGATACCTTTAAAGGCAATTTGCCTGGCGGCATGATCGCGGCGGCAGGCAGCAGCGGCCATGCGGAAGGTACCACCCAGGCGGCAGTGGCGGATGGCACCATTACCGTTCGTGATAAGGCTAACCAGCAGCAGGACCTGGCGAACCTGAGTCGGGATACGGTGAATGCTAACGACAGCATTAGCCCAATCTTCGATAAGGAGAAAGAGCAGAATCGCCTGAAAGCGGTGGGGCTGATCAGCGACATTGGCAGCCAGGCGGCAGATATCGCCCGCACTCAGGGTGACATCTACGCCCTCGAGGCTGCGAAGAAAGAGATGGCGCCGCTGAAGGCCAACGCCACGGAGAAAGAGCGCCAGGATTACGTTGCTGCCCTGCGTAATTCCCCGACATACCAGAAAGAGATGAAGAGTTTCGGTACCGGCAGCGAACTTCAGCGCGGTATTCAGGCCGCGACGGCGGCGCTGCAGGGGTAAGCGGGCGGTAACGTGGCCGGCGCGCTGGCCGGCGCATCGGCACCGGAACTGGCGCATCTTATCAAATCCACCGAAGAAGACCCGGCGGTGAACACCCTCGCACACGCCATTCTCGGCGGGGCGGTGGCGGCACTGCAGGGCAATAACGCAGCGGCGGGTGCGATGGGGGCGGCTGCGGGTGAGCTCGCGGCAAAAGCGATAATTGCGACGATGTATCCGGGTAAATCGGTCAATGACCTGAATGAATCAGAAATGCAGACCGTCAGTACCCTGGCATCGATATCCGCAGGCATGGCTGGTGGGCTGGTGGGAAACAGCACGGCCTCGGTGGGTGCGGGGGCACAGGCCGGGAAGAATGCGGTTGAGAATAACTCGCTGAGTCCTGAAAGCTTCGGAAAAGGCATGGCTGATATGGGGTTATCCCAGCAGTCGCTTGCTGTCAGTATGATCCAGAATGGCGCTACAGCAGATGAGTTAACAGAAGCGCTGATTAAAAACTCACAGGGTCAGATACCTGAAGGGCAGGATGCAGTTAAAGGTCTGTTAACCGCCTGGGGCGAGTTCTTTGGGGTTCCGGTCAGTGCGTTGACGGCTGATGGAGAAATGACGCCGCAACGGGCAGCGGAAATCCTGGCGAGTGGTGTGCCGACCAGTGAAGCAAAACTGATTCAGTATGTAGCAGCTAAAGCGTTTTTATCTGTTGCGAAAAGCTCCGATCTTGGATTATCACCTACAAACCAGAAATATGTGGATATCCTTTCGCCGGAAGCGAAACAGCATATTTTATATGGGGATAGCCCTACACAAGGTGGACATCTGTATCCCGGAAATCCAGGAAAAACAGTTTTCCCTCAAAGTTGGTCAGCAGACAAGGTTGTTCATACTGTGGGTGATATAGCTACTTCACCCGATACCAAATGGTTTGCCCAGACCGGAACGGGCGGGACGTATACAAATGCAGGGAGACCAGCAAGATGGGTTGCCTGGGAAGAGCGAGAGGGTGTTAGAGTTCGTGTGGTATACGAGCCAGCTAGTGGGAAAATAGTAACAGCGTTCCCGGATAATAATCCGGCTCCTCCAGCTTTAAAGGCAATTAAGAAATAGTGTGGGCGCGATGGATATTAATGACAAAATTAGATCATTAGGTGAAAGGTTAAAGGATCGGTTGGATCCTTCGCTAGTTGACTTTGCCCTAGATTATATTGGGTTCTCAGAGAACGTATTAGCATTCGAAACGCTATGTGATCACATCGCTGATCATGATGTTGTGATTAGCAAAGATGAATACACACAAGTGCTTAAAATAGCTAATGATCTTGGACTAGAAATAAATAGTAGATATACATATATCAATCCAGAGAAATAACATCCTGATAGCTATGACTAATCCCGGCCTCAGGCCGGGATCTTCTTCTTAACCATCAGCCCTTAACCGGCTCGATCACCAGTCGTCCCGGTTCCACGCTGACCGTAACCGCCCTGTCGGTGCTGAATCCCGCATCTGCCAGCCAGTTGCCGTTGAGACGCAGGCTGGGGCTGCGGGAATACTGAGTGGCCTGGTAGTTGTGGTGATAAAAATGCCGGATACTGAATCGCCACGGATAATTTAGACACTTCTGAGCCGTTGATAATATAGGTTTTCATATTCAGCCGGTGGCATCTGCTCGCTCGAACCATGCCGACGCTTACTGTTATAAATCATTTCGATGTAATCAAAAATATCGCTTCTGGCTTCGTCCCTTGTTTCGTAGATCTTTTTCTTAATCCGTTCGCGTTTCAGTAGCAGGAAAAAGCTTTCCGCAACCGCATTGTCGTCGCAGTTACCGCGACAACTTATGCTGCCCTCCAGATCATGTGATTTCAGGAACGACTGCCACTCATGGCTCGTGTACTGACAGCCCAGATCAGAGAGAACCAATACCTTTTTTTGAGAATTATGCCTCCATACCGCCATAAGTAATGCGTTCAGGACAATCGCTTTTGTCATGCGGGGTTGCATTGACCAGCCGATAACCTTACGTGAGAACAGGTCAACAACCACGGCCAGATACCGCCAGCCTTCGTGGTCCCTTATGTAGGTTATGTCCGTTACCCAACGCTCATCCGAAGCATCCGGATTGAACTGTCGCTGGAGCCTGTTGGGCGACACGATGCTGGCTTCGCCTTTACATGCCCGTGGGCTACAGTACCCAACCTGAGCTTTTATTCCGGCACGCTTCATCAGCCGCCAGACCCGGTTCACTCCGCACTGTTGCCCGGTATCACGCAGATCGAGATGGATCTTGCCATAGCCATAGACGCAGCCAGACTCAAGCCAGAACTGTTTGATCTGCCCGGTCAACATCTGGTCCGCTGGGTAAACCAAATGATTTAGAGACGAAAGCATCCACTTTCCGCAGTGGTTCATATTCAGAAACGTTGTAGAGACGGACATCTAACTTTATAAAGACTTCGGAGGGGGAGTTTATCGGTAATGCCGTTAAAGATGAGGTGAACAAAAATGATAAAAAATAAACCGACTATCGGCAGGCTATTGTTGGCTATTGTCTACTTGTTTATCTGCTGCCTGATATTTTTCTCTCTGGCCCTGATTACCATTAAGTTCATTATCCACCATGAGGTTGTGATTGAACGGGCAGATATTAAGCAGGTGGCTGTCGTAAGCGCGATTGCAGCAACCGCGGCAGCCTTCAGATCGTGGTTATTCGCCCTCCTCGATGAGCGGAAGAGGCGTAAAAAACCGCCTGAGTAACGGACCAGAAGGCAGCTATTTCGCTATTGAAAATAAGGTTCCTAATCCAGCCTCTCCATCCGCGTCTCGCCCTCCGCCATCGACAGCTGGTACAGCGAAAACGAACGGTGCTTCTCAATTAAGGTCGCCAGCTCTGGCGAGTGGCTGGTCAGCCAGATCTGCGAATAGCGGCTGGCTTCGGCGATCAGGCTTGCCAGCGCAGGCAGCATCTGCGGGTGCAGGCTATTTTCCGGTTCGTTGAGGGCGATAAACGCTGGCGGACGCGGGCTGAGCAGCGCCACCGCCAGGCAGAGAAAGCGTAGCGTACCATCAGAAAACTCAGCAGGCTCCAGCGGGCGGCTTAGCCCCTCGCGCTGCATCATCATCCGAAAACGGCCGTCGCGGTTGTCGCTGTAAAACACGCAGCCGGGGAAGGCCTGATCGAGAATTCGCATCAGCAGCAGCTCGTCGCCAATCTCCACAATGGTCTGAAAGGCCGCCGCCAGGTTTGCGCCGTCGCTCGCCAGCACCGGGGAGCGGAATCCCACCTGCGGGGCGCGCATCGCCGAGCCAGAAGCCACCGAAAACTCATGATAAAAACGCCAGTTGCGTAGCGATTCGCGCATCTGCGATACCTCAGGGTACAGATGCGGCTCCCCCAGTTGACCAAACACCGACTCATTCTCATACAGCGTGCCGCTGTGGGTCACTTTTTCGTGATGCACGTTGTTCAGGAACACAGTCTGGTTTTTACGCTGCATCAGCCGCGCCGAGGGGCGGCGGTGCTGCTGGCTCAACCAGATAGTCTCCTCTTTTATCACCGGATCCAGCTGAAACTGCGACGGATACGGCAGTCTCTCAACAAACCCCACCTGCAGCTCGTACTCGTACGTTTCGGTCTCTACCGCCAGATTCATCCGCCGCAGCTGGTCGCTGCGCGTCTTGCCGGCCCAGAACACCTTTAAAATCCCGCCCTCGTTCGCCAGCGCCTGAGAAAACTGCCCCTGCGCCGCGCTGTGCATCAGATGGATAGCTTTATAGATGTTTGATTTACCGGTGCCGTTTGGCCCGAAAACGATATTAAGCTGCTCCAGATCCAACGACAGGCGGCGGATGGAGCGGTAGTTTTCGATATGCAGCGTCTTGATCATGGGGCATTCCCGAAGCGGCGAAAAGACCTGTATATATTGCCAGTATTCTTGCGCAAAATGCAAAAAAAAGACGACAGTGAGGGTGTCGTCTAAAGGGGTACAGTATGGGCCTCTGCGGGTCAACGGGGCCTTCGCTTCATTGATATTTAGCCAGTAGCAAGACGTAAACCTAAATGATTAGGGTAGGGATCAAAGTAGTTTTGCGTCAGCAGATAACTGTGTGGGTGTTCCGCAAGATAATGTTTCAACAGCGTCAGCGGGGCGAGGATCGGTAACAGACCGGCGCGGTAGTTAAGGATCACTTCGCGTAACTCGTCGCGCTGGCGGGCGTTAAGCTGATTACGGAAATAGCCCTGCACGTGCATCAGCACGTTAGTGTGATTCTTGCGCGAGGCGGGTTGCTTCAGGATCGCCATCAGCTTATCCCGGTAAACCTCGAAAAAGGCGTTCAGGTCGTCCCACTCATACAGCGAGGCAACAAAAGGCCCGATAGCGCGATATCCCGCCTGATGGTGGGACAACAGCTGCAGTTTATAGCGGCTGTGAAAATCGAGCAGGGCGCGGCGGCTCAGGCCGTTTGCGCGCAGGGTATTCAGTTCATGCAGGGCAAAGACCCGCTCGACAAAGTTCTCGCGCAGTACGGGATCGTGCAGGCGACCGTCCTCCTCGACGGGCAGCCATGGATACTTCTCCATCAGGGCGGCGGTGAACAGCCCGGTGCCGGCTTTCGCCCCCCGGTTGCCTTGCTCATCGTATAACCGTACGCGTTCCATGCCGCAGCTCGGAGATTTGGCGCAGACGATAAACCCGGCAAAGTCACTGATGCCCGGCAGGTAGCTGGCGGCAAAGCTCGCCATTTTCTCTGATACGTCTTCGGTGCTGTCCTTGCTAAAACGCATACGCGTTTCACCGTCGGTGGTCTGGACCAGCCTCAGCGCCGGGCGCGGTACCGGCAGGCCAATCGCCATTTCAGGGCAAACCGGTTTAAAGCTTACCCACTGGGCCAGCTCGTTCATCACAAAGCCCATGCGTTTATGACCGCCGTCGAAGCGCACGGCGGACCCGGTTAAACATCCGCTAATTCCGAGTACGGGTTTCGTATTCATGGTGTGCTACCTCCTAAGCCTTTCTTAAAACTTACACACCATGAATAATTTGTCCAAGTATTCGCAGAATTATTTTGTTATAACTTGCGATATCAGAAGGTTACGAAACCACTTTTTTGTAAGCGATCAGCTGCCTTTGTAGGTTGAATAGCCATACTGGCTAAGCAGCAGTGGGATGTGCAGTTTTTCGTTGGTGCGAGTAACGGTGAAGAGCACCGGGATCTCAGGGAAGAAGCTGTCGGCCTTCTGGCTTTTGAAATAGTCGCCCGTTTTGAAGACAACGCGATAAACGCCCGGCTCCATCTCCTTGTCCTGCGGATAGAGTGATTTGATGCGGCCATCCTGGTCCGTTTTACCGCTGGCAAGCTGAGCCCAGTTACCCTGCTGCTCTTTTTCCAGGGTAACGGTCACGTCAGACGAGGGGACACCTGTCTGCTGATTAAGAATATGCACGCTAAGCGTACCGACCGGGGCGCTAAAGGCGGCAGGGGCGAAAGCGAGGGAGGACAACATCAGCAGTGCGGCACTTTTTTTCATCATGAATTCCTGTGTTTTGATAAGTAACAGGAAAACGTTAGCACTCTGGCGAAAAGAAAATATTCAACTTTTCGTGATAACTGGCGCTAGAGGATGACCACCTCAAGCGCGACTGCCTGCTGCCACTGCTCTATCTGTTTTTTTCGGGCGGCGCTCAGTTTGCCGCTGGCGATCAGCAGCCATTTGCGCTCCGGCAATATCTCGGGTGCCAGGGCGGCTGGCGGGATGGGCAGCACATCGATACGGTGACCCTGCCCGGTGCGTTTTAAGGCTTCGAGCCAGATTTCACAGGGATCGCTCAGGTGCCAGCCGGTAATTAAATAGTTGTCGCCAGGGGCTTTTTTATCCCCTTCAAGGCAGAACGAGGTGTAGGCAATGATAATGCCGTCGAGGATCTCACGCAGGGTCATCATTGCCGGCACGCGCGCCGAGACCTGGCTGCGCAGCGGACGCAATACTTCGGTGACCAGCTCTGGTCTGGGGTATTCCCGGCCGGCGTTGTACACCAACTGGCGCAGGGCATCGATTTTGCCCTCTTTCAGACGCTGCAGCATGCTCTCCTGGAGCGTCTGCCAGTTGTTGGTACGCCGCGCGGTAGGGCGCTCGAGCAGGGGTTTAACCTGGCCAATCGGCACCCCTTTTTTTACCCAGTCGAGGATTTTAAGCGCTTGCTGAACATCCTCTTCGCTGTACTGACGGTGGCCGCCATCGGTACGCAGCGGTTTAAGCAAACCGTAGCGGCGCTGCCACGCGCGCAGCGTGGTGGCTGTAATGCCACAAAGTTTGGCGAATTCGCCAATGGAGTAAGCCATGCGCCTGTCCGGTGAGAAAGAATAATCTCAATATACTACGAATATTTGTATCCGGAATGAAGCAGTCGACCTCTGCACTACACTTACATCACGCAAACGAAAGGAGCTCACATGAAATTATGGCCAGTTGTGACCGGTGTGGCGATCGCGCTGACGCTGGTAGCGTGCAAAACGCCCACCCCGCCGAAAGGGGTGCAGCCGATTACCCATTTTGATGCCTCGCGCTATCTCGGCAAATGGTATGAAATCGCCCGCCTGGAAAACCGCTTCGAACGCGGACTGGAGCAGGTGACTGCCACCTACGGCCAGCGCAGCGACGGCGGTATTAGCGTGCTGAACCGGGGTTACGATCCACGTAAACAAAAATGGAACGAAAGCGAAGGCAAAGCGTACTTTACCGGTGCGCCGACCACCGCCGCCCTGAAGGTGTCATTCTTTGGGCCTTTCTACGGCGGGTATAACGTGATTGCCCTGGATGATGAGTATAAATATGCGCTGGTAAGCGGCCCGAACCGTGATTACCTGTGGATCCTGGCGCGTACGCCAACCATCCCGGATAAGGTGAAAGACGATTACGTGCACATCGCCCGTAGCCTCGGCTTCCGCGTCGATCAGCTGGTCTGGGTGAAACACTAACCCAGGCGGGAATTCGTGCTTTCTTCGTAGGGTAATGCTGCCAGGCATGAATACACTTCCGTTATCGGCCAAACGGGAGACAACGACATGACCTGGCAAGCCTATCGCGGTAAAGCACCTGCAAACATGACCATTTACAGCGCCTCGTTTCCCGATGTCAGTGATAAATGGCCGATGAAAGACGAAACGACCCGGGAAATTAACGCCATCGATCGGGCGCTGAAGGCCGACCCGTCCCTGCAGCCGCCGCTGATTGAGCAGGGAGACCGCGGTGAGTTAACGCTGATCGCCCAACATGCCTGGTCGCAGGAGGCATTCCGTCATCGCCCGGCGCTGGCGGCCTGGCGCGTGCGGTTGGTGCCCTCGGCGCTGGCGTTGTTTGCGGTGCAAAACCCTCTGGAGGATAAACTGCCGGAAGGGACGGTAATGGACAGCGCCAGCCGCCAGTGGTTTATCCACGCCAACGATGCCATTGGCGTGCGTTCCCGCGCCCGGGTGCTGGCGACGCTGGTGGACAAATACATCCATAACGATATCGAGAGCGACTGGGTGAGCCTGGCCAGCGGCGCGGCCATCCCGGTGCTGGAGGCGCTGTGTGCCGCGAAGCTCGATGGACAGAAGGTGCATCTTTCGCTGGTTGATGACGACCCCGTCGCCCTGCGCTGGGCCGAGACCATGGCGGCTCAGCAGAGGCTGGTCGTGGGCGAGCAGATCACCCTGCTGCGCCGGAATCTGGTGTATCACCTGATCCGTAACGACGATCTGGTGCTGGAGCTGGGGGAGCAGCAGGCCGAGCTGGTGGATGCTCTGGGCATCTTCGAATACTTTAACCATGACGATGCCGTGACCTTTCTAAAACGCGCTCTGCGGCTGGTGAAGCCCGGCGGAGCGGTGATCCTGTCAAACATGCTGAATACCAGCCCACAGATCGATTTTGCCCTGCGCTGCATTGGCTGGCAGCACCTCTTCCCACGTTCCTTAGACGAGCTGCAGGAGATACATCTCGCTGCCGGCGTGCCGGTAGAAAATGTCACCGTGGTCGTGCCTGAAGATGGGGTCTATGCGGTGATGGAGGTGCGGCTGCCCTGAACCGCGCGCAGATAATCGCTGTTTCGTTGCGTAAAACTCCCTTTGCACTGACACGGACTGTCAGCGGCCTGTCTTACTCTTCTCGCTATCGTTACCACCAAAATTCGCAGGGTTACTGCAGTTTTCGGATGGTATGCCGTTAATAACTCTTAATACGCAACGTCCTCAAAAATAACTCATTAACGTAGCGAGATATTTATCATGGCTGATGTCAGTACCTCTCCACACGCCTCGTTATTACACAAGGCGGATGCCTTGCTGGAACAGCAACTCGCCCCCGGAAAACCGGTTGTCGCCGCCTGGGGATTAATGAATGCCGGTAAAAGCTTCCTGTTGAATATGTTAACGAACCATATTCAGACGGAATGTTTTCGCACTAACGACATTCGTGAAACGGCGGAACTCAAAGAGTGTGAGACTGAAGATTTTATCTTTCTGGACACCCCAGGCCTGGATGCCAACAACGCCGACGATCTGATTGCCCTGCAGGGGGCAGCAAAGGCCGACATCGTGCTATTTGTCCACCAGCCCCAGGGTGAGCTGGAGAAGATTGAGATCGATTTTTTGCGCCAGTTAAAAGACTCGTTTGGCCAGTATGCCGAGCAAAACATCATCCTTGTACTCAGCAAAGCGGACGTAGAAAGCGCCGAAAGCATTGCGGCGATTGAAAAACGCATGCTGGAACAGTGCCGCGACGATCTCGGTTTTACGCCGCGCTGCTATGCCCTGTCTGGTTCCCGTTTCCAGGCCGGGGTGACGCAGAAACAAGACGGCCTGATCCGCGCCAGCCACCTTTTCGATCTCGCTCAGCATCTGGATGCGCTGAACACTGACGCCTACGCCGTAAAACGCGAGCGCCAGCGGGTGGCGATTGAAGAGATCCTCGCCGAGTTTATGCAGGCCGAGCACGCGCTGCAGGAGAAGCAGGCGCAAATTCATCAGCAAATCAACAGCGGTTTCCAGCCCTTCAATACGATCATGACCGATTTCCGCGGCTGGATGAAAAACACCCTCAAAAAATTCCCGGCTGTCTAAGGAGCGCGAAAATGGCATTACCCTGGTTAATTGGTGCAGCGGTGCTGGGCGTGGGCGCATTAATCGCCTCTTCGTCCAGCGATGATGACAGCTCGAATGGCAATGGCGACGACGAAGAGCGCAAACGCCGGGAACGAGCAGAACGTGAGCGCCGCGAACGCGAGCAAAAAGAGGAGCGCGAAACCATTAAGGCCTCGCTTCAAAACGTCGGCACGCTGCGCGCTGACGACTTAAAGCAGGCGCTCTCCGGCTGGGTTGAGGTGCACTATCAGAGCACATCGCCCTTTAAAGCCAACGTGCTGGCAACGGGTAAGCAGTATCAGCGCGTGGTGGCAGAACATTTTACCGAAAGCCATGAGCTAACCTTCCTGGACGCCAAAACGCGCCAGAACCTGAATGCGTTGGAATCCTGCTACGACGTGGAACTGACCATGACCGAAGACTTTTATGACGTGGTTGATACCCTGATAGATTGCCAGGTCCAGCTTGAGACACTGCAAGTTTATCGCGAACAATTTGAACGTATTCGCCAGCATTTGCGCGGCTAAGCAGACAGGAATAAAGATGAGTAACGAGATGCTTCGCGAGGATCTTCTAACCTCTTTCGAAACGCTGGAGATGCAGTTCGCCTCTTCATTAGAGCAGGCTAAAGAGCTGGATAAAGCCTTTGCGGCTCACTACAGCCAGTTTCATTCTAACCTTGCCGGGCTGCTGGCCGACGCGCAGGAGAAATTACCTGAGACCAGCCCGTTAAGCCAGTCGCTGGCGGGGTTTATCAACGGCCTGAAAGAGATCGACAGCGGCTGGAAAGCAAAGCTGGATAATCAGAACAAGGGGCTGAGTTTCCGGAAAAACTTTGAAGATTCGCTGCTGGTCTATGTTTACGGCAAGGTGAAGTCGGGTAAAAGCTCGCTGGGCAATTATATGGCCTGGGGCCATACCAACCCGACTCCGGCCCAGCAGGCCGGGAATACCACGCTGAAATATGACTCCCACGTCAATACGGACGCAGAGAACGGTGATGCGCATAACGAAGCGGCGCTGCAGGGCAAATTTCGCGTGGATGCCACCGAGGCGACCAGCTCGATTCAGAGCTTCCGTCTGCCGGGGCTGACCTGGGTGGACTCCCCTGGCCTGCACTCGGTGCGTTCGCAAAACGGCGAGCTGGCGAAAGCGCACGCCGACCATGCTGACCTGATCCTCTACACCATGAAATCGGATGCGCCGGGACGCGCCAGCGATTTAAACGAGATCCGTCAACTGCTGGGGAAAGAGAAGGAGATCATGTTGCTGCTGACGGGCAGCGATAAAAAGCAGCATGGCTGGGATGAGGTCAATGAGGTGCCTGTCGATATCTGCGTGATGAAACCAGCGCAGGATCGCCAGATGCAGCAGGATTTCGTAAAGCGCGAGCTGGAGGCAGAGGGCGTTGATACCGGGCGTGTGCAAGTACTGTCCCTTTCCGCCCGCTATGCCGAACTGCACGGGAATGACCCGGCGGCCATCGCCGACAGCGGCATGGGGCAGCTATTTACCCGCCTGAAGCAAATCTCGCAGGAAGAGGGCGTCCGCATGAAGCGTGCGGTGCCGATGACGAATTTCAAAAACTTCCTCTCCGGCTGCCTGGTGGAAGTGGAGAAATATCAGGCGTTGACGGCATCTCTGGCTACGATGATTGCGACGGTCGACCAGGACGTAAAAAAACAGATTACCCCGGCCGTACGCCTTGCCCAGTCTGAATTACGTCAAACCATTCAGGCCAGTTTTAACGAGCTGGCCGCCAGCCGCGACGACGAAGCCGGGCTGAATAGCGCCCTGCTAGCCGCACAAAAAAGATGGGACAGCCGGATGGCGACCCTCACCGGGGATGCGCTGGAGGCGATCCTGAACAAGGCGATGAAGGCCTTTAAATCAGCGGTTGTCACCACCTGGACCTCCTCCTCGCTCACGCTGCCTGCCTTCTCGGTAGAAAAAGTGACCGAGCAGATCCCTGAAGGCTACACCAAAAGCACGCGTAGCCGTAACGGTGGGCTGGGGGCATTGATCGGCGGCGGCATTGGGATGCTGCTTGGGCCTGCGGGCGCGGCCATAGGCGCCACTCTCGGGGCCGGGCTGGGATCGATGACCGGAGACAGCGCCCAACAAACCACCCGCACCATTGAAATGGTGGTGGGAGATAACCTCAGCGAAGTCCGTAACCGGATCCTGAGCCTTTACCTGGACGGTATCGAAAACGAGATCACCACTCAGGTTGGTACGCTCTTAAGCACCTTACTCAACGAGATGGAGAAGGACTGTAGCCAGCTAAATCATGAAGTGGAACAGTTTAAGCGGGCGATTGGCAGACTGAAGCAGCAAGCAGAGCAGCAATTAACGAGTGAGGGGAACGCATAATATGGCGATGTCAGCGGCAGAACTTTTTGAAACTTACGACCTGACGGCGAAACTGGCAAGCCAGTATCCTGCGCTGGCGGCAGAATTTGCGCCTGTGCAGAAACAGTTTGAAGACAAGCGCAACCAGCCGGATGCCAGCATTATGGTCTACGGCGTGTATAACGCCGGCAAAAGCACGCTTATCAACGCTCTGGTTGGCGAATGCGTGGCAGCGACCGGCGATGTTCCGTTAACCGCCTCTGTTGACTCCTATTGCTGGAATAACAGCACCATTCTGGACACCCCGGGCGTGGATGCGCCGCTGGATCATGAAGCGGTCACCCGGGAACAGATGCTGAAAGCGGATGCGGTGATTTTTGTGGTAAACCCGTCCGGTGCCGCCGAAGAGGAGAAGACACTCAAGGTGCTGGTCGAAATTTTACAGGCCCGGAAAAAGCTGTTCCTGGTGCTCAACGACAAAGATCGCATGGACGTCGAGACCTTAACCCGCCTTAAAAACGACATTCGTATTCGTCTGCAAAGCCTGGCGGAAGCGCAGGGTCTGCAGGATGTGCTGCAGGATATCCCTATCCTGCGCGTCAATGCGGAGATGGCGCTGCAGGCGAAGCTAAACAATGTGCCGGGACTGCTGCGCGCCAGTGAGTTCCCGATCTTCGAAGAGGCGCTGACCACCTTTATCGCCAGCATTGATAGCCAGCATATCTACCGTCGACTGGGCGCGACTCTGAACGGCTTCCTCGACAGGTTGCTGCACACGTTAGAGCAGCAGACCACCAGTGACACCGTGCGCAGTTTCGATACCCTTTTGAAAAATATCGTTGCGCAGCAGCAGCTTTGCCGTAACGCGGTGATCGATGAGGTGAAGAACCAGCGTGAGGTCATGTACCGGGGCAGCAAGGCGGCATTGCGCCAGGATCCTGAACACGCGCAGGCAAACATCGAGGCGCTGTTCCGGCAGGCCAGCGGCGAGGTGGAAGCGGCGCAAAACCGTGAGATGACCTATCTGGTGCAGCGTTTTGCCGATGATGTCGACAGCCTGCAAGCGGCGATCGCCCGACAGGCAGAACAGGGTGCCTCACAGTCGATTCCGCACATGCCGGGTGCGCAGGCAACTCAGGAGCAGGGGGTATCGCCAGAGTCCGGGGGCATTAACGCCGAGATGATGAACCACGCGGTCAATACGCTGGGTTCGATGGCAAAACCGGAACACGTGGTCAGCGGCCTGAAAGTGGTGAAAGAGTGGCTACCGTCACTGATGAAGGGGATTGGCCCAAAAACCATGGAGAAGTGGGGTACGCTGGTGGTGGGCAAATGGCTGCCGTACGTAGGGCCAGCCATCACTGTAGTCAGTTCGCTGTGGGATATCTTCGCAGAAGATCGCGAAACCAAACAGGCGCGTGAACAAAGTGAACAACAACGCCGCGAATGGGAGCGTTATCAGCAAGAGATCGACGATTTTGCCTTCACGACGGCCGCACAGTTTGAATCCGGTGCGTTACGACTAGTGGATGAGTCGCTGGAGCCCTGGTTCGCAGAGTTACTGGACAAAGTGAAAGCCGCGCGGGATATCGCCAGCCAACAGGATCGTGAATTGAGCGATCGCATCATAGAAGTACAGCGCCTCGCTTCGTCGTTATGTACTCAGGCATGAGTGACGACGCGTTAACGCCTTTCCCCTGCAATGCCTGCGGCAAGTGCTGCCGCAGGGTCAACGCCAGCCCCGAAACCGCGTTTCTCGATCGCGGCGACGGGGTGTGCGGCCATTTCGATGAAACAACCCACCTGTGCGCCATCTACGCCACCCGACCGCTGGTCTGTCGCGTAGAGGACTACTACCGCGCCAGGCTGAGCGAGGTCATTGCCTGGGACGACTTTGTCCGGCTGAACGTGGCGATTTGCGAGAGATTGTAAGGGGCAGGAGGTTGATTTTATGGCGGCTGACACGCATCGTTAGCGAATGAAAATCGAAACCGCACTGCCCTCACACTTCGAGCGTCTGGCCGCGATCTGGGAATCCTCCGTTCGTGCCACGCACCATTTCTTGCAGGAAAGCGACATTGCGACGTTACGCCCGCTCCTGCTCAATGTGTATCTGCCGAATTTACAGGTGATCATTGCCCGCGATGAGCAGGGCAGTATTCACGGCTTTTTAGGCGTGGACAAGAACCGCATCGAAATGCTGTTTGTGGATGCTGCGAGCCGGGGGAAAGGCGTCGGCAAACTGTTACTGACCTGTGCAGTTAATCATTTCGGCGTCAACGAAGTGGATGTGAACGAGCAAAACCCGCAAGGGGTGGCGTTTTATCAACACATGGGGTTTGTGCAGGTGGGGCGCTCGGCCCTGGACGGGCAGGGGAACCCGTTTCCGCTGCTGCATATGCGGCTGGCTGTTCCCTGATTTAACCATTCTTCTCAAATATGAAAGGCAATACGTTTTCCGGTCGGTAGTTCAACGTCGATACTCAGTTTTCCACCCATCGCTTCGATATAGCGTTTGAGCGTTGCGATTTTGAGCTCGTTACCTCGTTGCTCCAGTTGCGTAATAGCAGGCTGACTGATACCCATTAATTCAGCAAGCTGCTTCTGTGACAAATTGAGTTCCTCCCTCACCAGTTGCAAACCGGTTTCGAGGATCATTTCATCAGCCATCTGTTGAATACGCTGTTGGCTTTCAGGCGAACGAGATGCAATCGCTTCATTTAGGGTTTTCATTTAACGTCTCCAGGACAGTTATGTGAAGAGAAAAGGCTTCATCTGCAATGCGAATAAGGTTGTCATAGAATCTTTTGTCATTACTTTTATCCCCTGCGCACAGCACGATGGCCCGGCGTAGTGGATCGAAAGCAAAAAGTGCGCGCACCGGACGGCCAGCATACTGAATTCGCAGCTCCTTCATATTTTTATGCTGTGATCCCTTAACCGTGTCGGCATAGGGCCGGGGAAGACGCGGCCCGTAAACTTGCAAGTTAAGCAAAGCAGCCAGGACTTTTTCCTGTAGCCCTTCATCTTGCGCATTCAGCCATTGTTCGAAATGCGCTCCCAACAGAATCGTCCACATGCTTTCGTCCATGATAAGCTGTAGCTTATATACCAGGAAATATAAGCTGTAGTTTATAATTGTAATGAATGCCGTTGGCAGCCATTTTTCTGGTGAAGCGAGTATGGCAAAGAGCGCAATGGAAGCAGATTGCGTCTTTATGACCGTGCGAGCACGCTTCAAGAATTTATCATTTGGCGAGCTTTAGCTTTGGCTGAATGAGGAAACGATCGGAAAGACAGAGGTGCTTTTAATCAGGGAAAGTAGTAAAGAGGCAGAAAAAATAAAAACATCTTCATAAACAAGTGTTTATTAAGCATTTTGGCGGAAGATCACAGGAGTCGAACCTGCCCGGGAACGCTGGCGTCCCCAACTGGATTTGAAGTCCAGCCACCTCACCGGAGATGACGATCTTCCGCGCCTCGATTGCTACATGGAGGCGGGGCGCATTATAGCTACTTTCAGACATTAACCACATACCCTGACACACTTATTTTCACCCCTGACAGGGCCTGCATTGATCCATTTCAGGTAAATCTCAACGAATTCCTCAGCTTAGCATTTTGTGCTCATCGAATTTTACCGCGATCACAAAAAAGAAGAATCGTAATCTGCTAACCAGAAAACAGAATACCCGCTTCATCGCCAATGGTTTACAACCTCTGTAACCGGTCTCAGCGCCCCCTACAGCGTGAAGGATAAAAAAAGATGAGCGAAGTACTATCTGTAAAAGAGAAAATTGGTTACGGCATGGGTGATGCCGCCAGCCATATTATTTTTGATAACGTCATGCTTTACATGATGTTTTTTTATACCGATATCTTCGGCATCCCCGCCGGGTTTGTCGGCACCATGTTCCTGCTGGCACGCGCGCTGGATGCGATTTCGGACCCCTGCATGGGGTTGATTGCTGACCGCACCCGCAGCCGCTGGGGCAAGTTCCGGCCGTGGATCCTGTTCGGGGCCATTCCGTTTGGCCTGGTCTGCGTGCTGGCCTACACCACGCCGGACCTCAGCCTCAACGGCAAAATGATCTACGCCGCCGTCACCTACACCCTGCTGACCCTGCTCTATACGGTGGTCAACATCCCGTACTGCGCGCTGGGCGGGGTGATCACCAACGACCCGACGCAGCGTATCTCCCTGCAATCCTGGCGTTTCGTGCTGGCGACGGCGGGCGGCATGCTCTCCACGGTGCTGATGATGCCGCTGGTGAACCTGATTGGCGGCGACGATAAAGCGTTCGGCTTCCAGGGCGGGATCGCCGTGCTGTCGGTGGTGGCCTTCCTGATGCTGGCGTTCTGTTTCTTTACCACCAAAGAGCGCATTCAGGTGCCGCCAAGCACCACCTCCATGCGCGAAGATCTGCGTGACATCTGGCAAAACGACCAGTGGCGCGTCGTGGGTGTGCTCACCATCCTCAACATTCTTGCCGTCTGCGTGCGCGGCGGCGCGATGATGTACTACTGCACCTGGATTATGGGGTCGCCGGAGGTGTTCGTCGCCTTCCTCACCACCTACTGCGTGGGCAACCTTATTGGCTCCGCGCTGGCGAAACCGCTCACTGACTGGAAATGCAAAGTCAGTATCTTCTGGTGGACTAACGCCGCGCTGGCAGTGGTGAGCGTGGCGATGTTCTTCGTGCCGATGCAGGCCACTGTCCTTATGTTCGCTTTTATCTTCGTCATTGGTGTGCTGCACCAGCTGGTAACGCCAATCCAGTGGGTGATGATGTCCGATACCGTCGACTACGGCGAATGGACTAACGGCAAACGCCTGACCGGCATCAGCTTTGCGGGCACGCTGTTCGTACTGAAACTGGGCCTGGCGCTGGGCGGGGCACTCATCGGCTGGATGCTGGCAGGCGGCGGTTACGACGCGGCGGCCAAAACCCAGAATAGCGCGACCATCAGCATCATCATCGGCCTGTTTACCCTGGTGCCGGCGGCCTGCTACGTGCTGAGCGCCATCATCGCCAAACGCTATTACACGCTGAAAACCCCCTTCCTGACCAAAATCATGGGCGAGCTGGCACAAGGCGCGCGCCGCAATCAGCAAGAGTTTGAAACCCTGCCGGTCAGCAAAGAATTACGGAACTAAGAGGACGAGAGTATGAAAATCAGTGACGGAAACTGGCTTATTCAACCGGGTCTGAACGTGACTTATCCGGTTCAGGTGTTTGATGTGGAGCAGCAGGGCAACGACCTGGTGGTCTACGTGGCGCCGCGTGACGTGTGCGAACGCACCTGGCAGCTCGACACATTGATGTTCACGGTTCGTCTGTTTGCCCCGCAGGAGGGGATTGTCGGGGTGCGCATCGAGCATTTTCAGGGGGCGCTGGATAACGGCCCGCACTATCCGCTGAACGTTCTCAACGACGTGAAGGTCGAGATTGAAAACAACGCGGCGTTTGCCGAGCTGAAAAGCGGCAGCGTTAGCGTGCGCGTCACCAAAGGCGAGTTCTGGGCGCTGGATTTCCTGCGCAACGGGCAGCGCATCACCGGCAGCCAGCTGAAAAATAACGGCTACGTGCAGGATGGCAACACCGATCGCAACTACGTGTTTGAGCGCCTGGACCTGGGCGTGGGCGAAACGGTCTACGGCCTGGGCGAGCGCTTCACCGCCCTGGTGCGCAACGGTCAGACGGTGGAAACCTGGAACCGCGACGGCGGTACCAGCACCGAGCAATCGTATAAAAACATTCCGTTTTACCTCACCAACCGCGGCTACGGCGTGCTGGTGAACCATCCGGAAAACGTCTCCTTTGAGATCGGCTCCGAGAAAGTCTCTAAGGTGCAGTTCAGCGTCGAAGGCGAATATCTGGAGTATTTCGTGATCGACGGCCCGACGCCAAAAGAGGTGCTGAACCGCTATACGCAGTTCACCGGGCGTCCGGCGCTGCCGCCGGCATGGTCGTTCGGCCTGTGGCTGACTACCTCATTCACCACCAACTACGACGAAGCGACGGTAAACAGCTTTATCGACGGCATGGCCGAGCGCGATCTGCCGCTGCATGTTTTCCACTTCGACTGCTTCTGGATGAAAGCCTTCCAGTGGTGCGATTTTGAGTGGGACCCGGTGACCTTCCCGGACCCGGAGGGGATGATCCGCCGCCTGAAGGAGAAAGGGCTGAAGGTCTGCGTCTGGATTAACCCCTATATCGGCCAGAAGTCGCCGGTATTTAAGGAGCTGAAAGAGAAAGGCTATCTGCTGAAACGCCCGGAAGGCTCCCTGTGGCAGTGGGACAAATGGCAACCGGGGCTGGCGATTTACGACTTTACCAACCCGGAAGCCTGCCGGTGGTATGCCGACAAGCTCAAGGGGCTGGTGGATATCGGCGTAGATTGCTTCAAGACAGACTTTGGCGAGCGAATTCCGACGGACGTCCAATGGTTCGACGGATCCGATCCGCAGAAGATGCACAACCACTACGCCTACATCTACAACGAACTGGTGTGGAACGTACTGAAAGAGACGGTGGGCGAAGACGAGGCGGTGCTGTTTGCCCGCTCGGCGTCCGTCGGTGCACAACAATTCCCGGTTCACTGGGGCGGCGACTGCTATGCCAATTACGAATCCATGGCAGAAAGCCTGCGCGGTGGGCTGTCGATTGGTCTGTCCGGCTTTGGTTTCTGGAGCCACGATATCGGCGGGTTCGAAAACACCGCCCCGGCGCACGTCTACAAACGCTGGTGCGCGTTCGGTCTGTTCTCCAGCCACAGCCGGCTGCACGGCAGCAAATCCTATCGTGTGCCGTGGGCGTACGATGACGAGTCCTGCGACGTGGTGCGCCACTTTACTCAGCTGAAATGCCAGATGATGCCGTACCTGTATCGTCAGGCGGCGCTGGCGCGCGAGTTCGGCACGCCGATGCTGCGCGCGATGATGCTGGAGTTCCCGGACGATCCGGCATGTGATTATCTTGACCGTCAGTACATGCTGGGGGAGGCGGTGATGGTTGCTCCGGTCTTCTCCGAAGCGGGTGACGTACAGTTTTATCTGCCGGAAGGGCGCTGGACGCACCTGTGGCATAACGATGAACTTCAGGGTAGCCGCTGGCATAAGCAGCAGCACGACTTCCAGAGCCTGCCGGTCTATGTGCGCGACAATACCCTGCTGGCGCTGGGCAACAGCAACCAGAAGCCGGATTACGCCTGGAACGAGGGGACGGCTTTCCAGCTGTTTAACCTGAGCGATGGCGCAACGGCGGTAAGCGAAGTGCCTGCGGCAGACGGCACTGTCGTGTTTACGCTAACGGCGACGCGCAGCGGCGGCACTGTGAGGGTGAAAGGCGAGGGCGATGCCCGCAGCTGGACGCTGTGCCTGCGTAATGTGCAGCAGGTTGGAGGTGTGCAAGGGGCGTCTCATGCGGGGAGCGAGTGGGGTGTGGTGGTGAAACCGGAGGGGAGTGAGGTGGTGATTCAGCTCTGATGCGGTTTTCCTCCCCTCACCCTAACCCTCTCCCACAGGGAGAGGGGACCCTTATGTGCGGGCTTGGGGTTGCCCGCTCTCCCTTTCGTGTAAAGGGGACCGTTATGTGCGGGTTGGGGGTTGCCCGCTTTCCCTTCCGTGACAAGGGGACCGTTATGTGCGGGCTGGGTTTTACCCCCTCTCCCTTCAGGGAGAGGGCTGGGGTGAGGGTGAAACAGCCGGCGCCGTTGAAACCACGCCACCCGTCATCGTCTGCACCACCTGCTGTTTATCCATATTTATCGCACGCAGCTTGCCGTTCACCGTCGGTTTTAGCGGTGCGTTAGCCTGCACGCTTCCACTGGCGGTAAGCTGTATATTGCCATCTCCGGTCACAGGCAGCGCGGGCCAGCCCCACTGCTGCAGCACGTTTAGCGGCACGCCGCGTCCGTTGAGGCTGACAGTAGTTTGCCGTGGCGGCAACTGCGAAACGGTGCCGGTGGCTTCCAGAATACCGCGCTCGGTGAAGGCGCTCAGCTCACTAATATTTATCGTCGAGGCGTTGGCATTGAGCGCCAGCGACGGTCGACGTACATCCACGCGATTAAAGGTCGCCGCTGCGCCGTTCAGCGTCGCGCTACCGCTCCAAACTCCCCACTGACGATCTTTCGCCAGCTGCAGATTCGCGCCGTAGCCATCCAGCGCGGTGATCTGCCATGGGAAGGCGGGATCCACATCAATCACCAGGTTACGGCTCAGGCCAAATTTCTTCAGCGTCACGCTATTCAGCCAGGTCGGTAGCTCAGCCATCCACTGATTTTTCCAGTTCTGCGGCAGGGTGTACTCCAGCCCGGCGATGGCCACATCGTCCAGCACCAGCGCCTTACCGTTGCGCAGCCAGTTACCGGAAGTACGGACCATCCCCCCCTCCCAGCGGGAGGTAAACTGGCGCAGCGCCACGCCCTGCGGGGAAAACTCCGCGTTCAGAATCGGGTCAAACAGGTGCAGCGAGCCATAAATAAACTCACTGGCGTTCATCGACAGGCGGCCATCGTCGCTCTGCCAGTCGCCATTGCTTAACGTCAGGTTGCGCAAGCTCAGATCGAGATCGGTCACCGCCCAGTCCGGCCCCTGTAGCCGGGCGTCGGTCACTTCGAGTCGGCCAATTTTAAAAGACGGCAAAGTCGTGATGGGGGTAAAGAAATCGGCTAAGGCTTTATCGCTCTGCAGGCGAATCTCGTTCAGACGCAGGTTATCCACCACCCACCCGCCGTCGGCATTGCGACGAGCGGTGCCCGTGAGCGAGCCGCGCGCCATATCGGCGCCGATGGTGCTTAGCACCACCTCTTTGCCATTCAGCTCGCCCTGAATCAGCACGTTGCTGGTCTCTACGCCGTTCAGGGTCAGCGACCCGGCGCTGATTTGAATCTGCGCTTTTTTGCCCAGCACATTGCCTGCCTCGGGCTGCCATGGGTTAACGCCGCCGGTCACCTTCTGCGCGCTCAGATCCCACTCCATATTCGGGCTGTTAAAGGCCATGTTATTCAACTGCAGGCGATCGGCCTGGAAAGGGAGCGGCGCGGTCTGCGGGGAGAGGTTCAGGGTGCCGTCAGAGAGGGTGATGGTATCCATATGCAGCGGATCGGTCACCTGGCGGCTGCTCAGGCCGATATCCACGGTTTTGGCAACCAGCGTGGCAGGTTTCCCGTCCCGGCCAAAGGTGACATTTTTCAGCAGGATATGCGTCGGGGACGAAAAACGGTGATCCATCAGGTCGAAATTGAGCTCGTAATCGGTATTGACGGTGATCCAGCCACTCACCTGAGCCGCGCCCCAGCGGGTCTGGACCAGAAAATAGAGCGCAATAATCGCAATCAATATGGCGACAAGAATATAGACGAGCAGCTTTCCAATAAATTTCATGGTCTTCCATCCCGCAAAACGCACATAGAGGAGTTATGCAACATTTGGGCGCAATGCTCAAGGCGGGATTGGTAAATCGATGTCACGGCAGCCGGACGCGGCTGCCGTGAAATGGGGATCAGCTCTTCTCTGGCGGGAAGATCAGGTTGAGCACGATAGCGGTGATACCGCCGGCGGCAATGCCGGAAGAGAGCAGGTTTTTCACCCAGTCCGGCGCAAACTGCAGGATCAATGGCTGCTGAGAAACGCCAAGGCCTACGGCCAGAGAGAGTGCAATAATCATGATTGCACGACGGTTCAGCGGCTCACGCGAGACAATGCGCACGCCAGAGGCAGCGATGGTACCAAACATCACCAGCGTCGCGCCGCCCAGTACCGGTTCCGGAATGTGCTGAACAAAGCCGCTCACCGCCGGGAACAGACCCAGCACAATCAGCATCAGCGCCACCACAAAGCCAACGTAACGGCTGGCAACGCCCGTCAGCTGGATCACGCCATTGTTCTGGCCGAAGCAGGAGTTCGGGAAGGTGTTAAAGACCGCAGAAACAAACGAGTTCAGCCCGTTTGCCAGTACGCCGCCTTTCAGGCGTTTCATATACAGCGGGCCAGACACCGGCTGCTCAGAAACATCAGAGGTGGCGGTGATATCACCGATGGTTTCCAGAGAGGTGATCATAAAGACCAGCATCAGCGGCAGCAGCAGACCCCAGTCAATGCCCAGGCCGTAATACAGCGGCGTCGGGACGGTGATCAGCGCACTGTTTGTCGGTGCGGTGTTCTCGGGCAGCATGCCCATGGCCCACGCCGCCAGGTAGCCTGCTGCCATTGCGATCACCAGCGAAGCGACGCGCAGGTAAGGGTTACGCTGGCGGTTAAGCAGAATGATGATGGCCAGCACAATACCTGCCAGCAGCAGATTTTTCGGTGCGCCGTAGGTGTGGTCGTTCATCGCTGCATAGCCGCCGCCGATAGACGTCAGTCCTACCTGGATCAGCGACAGGCCGATAATCATCACCACCACGCCGGAGACCAGCGGGGTAATGATGCGGCGCGCCAGATGCAGCACGCGGGAGATAACCATCTCGGTGCAGCTTGCCAGCATCAGGGTGCCAAACAGCGCTGCCATCATTGTCGGCACATCGGCGCCGCCGGTTTTCAGCGCGGTGCCGCCCATAATCAGCGGCGCCACAAAGTTAAAACTGGTGCCCTGGATCGACAGCAGGCCAGAGCCCACCGGACCCCAGGCTTTAATCTGGATAATAGAGGCCACGCCAGAGGCGAACAGCGACATACTGATGATGTGCTGGGTGTCCTGTGCCGGTAAACCGAGCGCCTGGCAGATCAGCAACGCCGGCGTTATCACCGCGACAAACATCGCCAGCAGATGCTGGCAGGCGGCAAACAGGGTTTGCGCCAACGGTGGGCGGTCTTCAAGACGGTAAATCAGTTCACTGTTATGCTGCTGCGCAATCGGTTGCGCATCTTGCTGTTCTACGGCGTTAACGGACATCGGCTGCGATCCCAGGAGGAAAAGCGGGCATTCTAGCCGATGGCGCAATAAAAGCAAACGATTGCCAGCGAAATTTACGGATAAAGTCCTCCAGTTTGTGCGGCTTTTTCTATATCGGGAGAAAAAAGTTAATTACACTTCCATCGCCGGGGCTCATGAGGAGCGCAAACCGGCCAGGATAACGCCGTGTGTGCATGGAACATACGCATAAAAGGAGCCTTCTATGATTCATCTCGATACGTTGTCGACGCTTGTTGCGGCAACGCTGGTTTTACTGCTCGGACGTAAGCTGGTTCATCGTGTTTCCTTTCTTCGTCGCTATACCATTCCCGAACCCGTCGCCGGCGGCCTGCTGGCAGCGCTGGCGCTGCTGGCTTTGAAACAAAGCATGGGCTGGGAAATCAACTTTGATATGACTTTGAAAGAGCCGCTGATGCTGGCGTTCTTCGCGACGATCGGCCTGAACGCAAATCTGGCCAGCCTGCGCGCCGGTGGCAAAGTGCTGGGGGTGTTCCTGATTGTGGTGGTCGGGCTGCTGGTAATGCAGAACGCCATCGGCATTGGCATGGCCTCTCTGCTGGGGCTGGATCCGCTGATGGGACTGCTCGCGGGCTCAATTACCCTTTCAGGTGGACACGGTACCGGGGCGGCGTGGAGCAAAGTCTTTATTGAGCGCTACGGCTTTCAGAATGCCACCGAAGTGGCGATGGCCTGCGCAACGTTCGGGCTGGTGCTGGGCGGGCTGATCGGCGGCCCGGTGGCGCGCTATCTGGTGAAACGCTCCTCCACGCCAAACGGCAGGCCGGACGATGAAATGGTGCCGTCGGCTTTTGAAAAGCCCGAGGTTGGCCGCGTGATCACGTCGCTGGTACTGATTGAAACCATCGCGCTTATCGCCATCTGTTTGACCGCCGGTAAACTCATTGCGCAATGGCTGGCGGGGACGACGTTTGAATTACCGACCTTCGTTTGCGTGCTCTTTGTTGGGGTTATCCTCAGCAATGGCCTGTCGCTGATGGGGTTCTATCGTGTGTTTGAACGCGCGGTGTCGGTGCTGGGGAACGTCTGCTTGTCGCTGTTCCTGGCGATGGCGTTAATGAGCCTGAAGCTGTGGGAACTGGCCTCGCTGGCCCTGCCGATGCTGGCGATCCTGGCAGTCCAGACGCTGTTTATGGCCTTTTATGCCATCTTTGTGACCTGGCGATTGATGGGTAAAAACTACGATGCGGCGGTGCTGGCGGCAGGGCATTGCGGGTTTGGTCTGGGGGCTACGCCAACGGCGATTGCCAATATGCAGGCGATAACCGAGCGGTTTGGTCCATCGCATATGGCGTTTCTGGTGGTGCCGATGGTCGGTGCGTTCTTTATTGATATCGTGAACGCGCTGGTCATAAAACTCTATCTGATGCTGCCCATTTTTGGCTAAGCCTCAGGCGTTGGAGTAGCGCTCGGTCTCGGGCATCCAGCGATCAATTAACGCTGCCGCTTGCTCAGGGTAGCGTTCGTGAATATGCCGCGCCAGGCGCTGAACTTCGGGGATCATTGCCTGGTCGCGCAGTAAATCGGCCACTTTGAATTCCGCATTCCCGGTCTGGCGCGTGCCCAGCAGTTCGCCAGGCCCGCGGATCTCCAGATCTTTTTGTGCAATCACAAACCCGTCGTTACTGTCGCGTAACACCTGCAGGCGCATTTGGGCGGTTTTCGAGAGCGGGGATTTATAAAGTAATACACAATGAGACGCCACCGCGCCACGGCCGACGCGGCCACGCAGCTGGTGGAGTTGCGCAAGGCCCAGACGCTCCGGGTTCTCGATAATCATCAGGCTGGCATTGGGCACGTCTACGCCCACTTCAATGACCGTGGTGGCAATCAGCAAATGCAGCTCGCCCAGTTTAAATGCCTGCATCACCGCCTGTTTATCGGCCGGCTTCATACGGCCATGTACCAGGCCGATATTCAGCTCCGGCAGGGCGAGCTTTAGCTCTTCCCAGGTCGCTTCGGCGGCCTGCGCTTCCAGCAGGTCGGACTCTTCAATCAGGGTGCAGACCCAGTACGCCTGCCGCCCTTCCTGCATGCAGGCGTTGCGCACGCGGTCGATAATCTCGCTGCGGCGCGTATCCGGAATAGCGACCGTGGTCACCGGCGTTCGGCCTGGCGGCAGCTCGTCAATGGTGGAGGTATCCAGATCGGCGTAGGCGGTCATCGCCAGGGTGCGCGGAATGGGGGTCGCGGTCATGATCAGCTGATGCGGATGGAAACCCTGCTGCAGCCCTTTCTCCCACAGCGCCAGGCGCTGATGCACGCCAAAGCGGTGCTGCTCATCAATAATGACCAGCGCCAGGCCATTAAACTGCACCTGTTCCTGGAATATGGCATGGGTTCCGACAATCATCTGCACATGGCCGCTGGCGATGGCCTCTTGTTGCGCAAGGCGTGCTTTGCCTTTTTGCTTTCCGGCCAGCCAGCCGACTTCGATGCCCAGCGGGGCAAACCAGTTGCGGAAGTTATTGGCATGCTGTTCGGCCAGCAGTTCGGTAGGCGCCATCAGCGCCACCTGTTTACCGTGCGCAATGGCGCGCAGGGCGGCAAGCGCGGCAACCAGCGTTTTACCGGAGCCCACATCCCCCTGAACCAGACGCATCATCGGTACGTCGAGCCCCATGTCGCGCTCAACTTCAGCCACCACCCGGGCCTGGGCACCGGTGGGTTTGAACGGCAGCGAGGCCAGCAGCTTATCTTTTAAATCATCGCGCGGCGTAAGAGGCAGAGCGTGGAAGCGCTGGGCGCCCGCACGCAGGGCCAGCATACTGAGGTTATGCGCCAGCAATTCTTCAAGGATAAGCCGCCGCTGGGCGGGATGTTGTCCGCTCTCTAAATCGCTGAGCTGCAATGACGGCGGCGGACGGTGCAGGGTGCGCATCGCTTCCGGCAGGCTCATCATCCCTTGCGCCAGCTCCGGCGGCAAAAGCTCGGCGATAGCGCAGGTATCCAGCAACTCCAGCGCCTGGTCGGTGAGTTTACGCAACGTCGCCTGTTTAACCCCTTCGGTGGTGGGATAAACCGGCGTCAACGTCTCTTGCAACTCAGGCGTACTGAGATCCCCCTGCACACGATACTCCGGGTGGATCATCTCCGCGCCGTATTTGCCGCGTTTGGCTTCGCCATAGGCTAAAATCCGTCGCCCGGTGGCAAGACTGTTTTTCATCGCCGCGCTGAAGTTGAAGAAACGCATCGTAAGAACGCCGGAGCCATCGCTAATCTGGCAGGTCATCATCCGGCGGCCGCCGAAGGTGATATTGCAGTTCAGGACTTCGCCTTCAACCGTGGCGTATATGCCAGGTAACAGGTCGTCGATGCGGTAGAGATGGGTGCGATCTTCGTAACGCAGGGGGAAGTGAAGCAGCAAATCCTGCACGGTATGCAGGCCAATCTTCGCCAGTTTACTGCTTTGCGCCGCACCCACGCCCGTAAGCGTGTTAAGAGGAACGGCGTCGAGCAGGCGGCCTTTCATGATTTATCCCGCGTACTGCATGGTAGCCCACCACCCGGCATCGGCTTCGATCTCGCCCTGCGCGTTGACGTGGGGGTAGGGTAATTTTTTCTGCTTCGCCACGCGGGCCAGCACCGGATAACCGCCTTCGAACAGCAGGCGCTGTTGCTCCTCTTCCGGCAACATGCTGTTACTACGCTGGTACATACCGGCGTTCTGACGCTGGCGCTGTGCTTCGTAGAGAATCAGAGCGGAGGCCACCGAGACGTTTAACGACTGCACCATGCCAATCATCGGGATGATAATGTCCTGATCCGCCAGATCTAACGCTTCCTGGGTGATCCCGGTCTTTTCCTGACCCATCAAAATGCAGGTAGGACGGGTGTAGTCGATCTCGCGGAAATCGACGGCCTTATCGGAGAGGTGGGTTGCCAGCACCTGCATTCCGCGCCCTTTAAGGTGCGAAACGGCTTCGCTGATGGTTTTGTGATTTTTTACCTGCACCCAGCTGTTGCTGCCCGCCGCCGCGGACACCATCGGGCGCATGCGGTGATCCTGCCAGACGGCGTGCACTTCGTGCACGCCCACGGCATCGGCGGTACGGACGATAGCAGAGACGTTATGCGGCTTATGTACCTGCTCCATGCACACCGTCAGATCCGGCTGTCGCCTGGCGAGCATCTCACAGATACGCTCGTAACGTTTCGCGTTCATCAGCTTAGTTTCTGTTACGGGTGACTTTGATGACGTCCGGCATCACGCGGATTTTGCGCATAATGTTCGCCAGATGCACACGGTCACGGGCCGTCAGACGAATGAAGGCGCTGTAGACGCGGCCATCTTTCTCTTCCGTGTTCAAACTCTGGATATTGGAGGATGCCGTATTGATGGCAGCCGTCAGGTTCGCCAGTGCCCCCTGGTGGTTGAACATATCGACCTTAATTTCGGTGATAAATTCTTGCTCGGTCTCTTTATCCCACTCAACCGCCATGAACTTCTCAGGCTCTTTCTGGTAGCCGCGGATGTTACGACAGGATTCGTGGTGAATAACCAGGCCTTTACCTGGGCTGACGTGCGCCAGAATCGGGTCGCCAGGGATCGGGCGGCAACATTTGGCGAAGGTGATAAGCACCCCGTCAGCGCCTTTGATGGGCAGATGGGTATGGCCAGACGCGCCAGGCGCTATTGGCGTGGCTTCGCCCTGTTGCAGGTTCTTCGCCACGACCACACTCATGGCGTTGCCAAGACCGATTTCCGCCAGCAGATCGTCCATCGTGGCGAGCTTCATGCGCTCAAGCTCACGCTGAATGTTCTCTTTCGGAATCTCGTTCAGTTTACGGCTACCGCCCAGCGCATGGTTGAGCAGACGACGCCCCAGGCTGACGGAGTCGTCACGCTTGAGGTTCTTCAGCAGCTGGCGAATTTTGGCGCGGGCTTTGGAGCTGACGACAAAGTTAAGCCACGCCGCATTTGGGCGAGCGCCGGGTGCGGTAATGATTTCCACGGTCTGACCGCTGGTCAGCGGCTGCGACAGCGGATACGGCTGTCTGTCGACGCGGGCACCTACGCAGGCATGACCGATATCGGTGTGCACGGCATAGGCGAAGTCAACCGGCGTGGCGCCGGCAGGCAGTTCGACAATGCGCCCTTCCGGCGTGAAAACGTAAATCTCATCCGGGAAGAGATCGGATTTAACGCTCTCGATAAATTCAAACGAGCTGCCGGCGCTTTGTTGCAGCTCCAGCAGGCTTTGCATCCAGCGCTGGGCGCGAATTTGCGCCGTAGTGCTGGTTTCACCGTGCTCTTTATACGCCCAGTGTGCCGCAACCCCCATCTCTGCCATCTGATCCATGTCTTCGGTACGGATCTGCACTTCGACCGGCACGCCGTGTGGCCCGATCATCGAGGTGTGCAGAGACTGATAGCCGTTCGCTTTAGGAATGGCGATATAGTCTTTCATGCGCCCCGGACGCGGCTTGTAGAGGCTGTGCATCTGGCCCAACACGCGATAACAGGTGTCGGAATCATGGACGATGACGCGGAAGGCGTAGATATCCATGATCGAGTGAAAACGTTGCTCTTTAAGCACCATTTTGCAGTAGATGGAGTAGAGATGTTTTTCGCGACCGCTGACGCGGCATGGAATACCCGCTTCCTGTAGACGCCCTTCGATTTCAGAGAGGATTTTTTGAATCATCTCTTTACGGTTGCCACGTGCGGCTTTCACCACCTCTTTGATCACGCGGAAGCGGTTCGGGTACAACGCTTCAAAGCCCAGCTCTTCAAGCTCGGTCTTGATGTGATGAATACCTAAACGGTGCGCCAGCGGGCTATAGATTTCGAGGGTTTCACGGGCGATGCGGCGACGCTTATCCGGGCGAAGTGAGCCCAGCGTGCGCATATTGTGGGTACGGTCAGCGAGTTTAATGAGAATGACGCGGATATCCTGCACCATCGCCATTATCATCTTGCGAAAGTTTTCGGCTTGCGCCTCTTTCTTATCCTGGAATTTAAGCTTATCCAGCTTAGAGACCCCTTCCACCAGCTCGGCAACGCTTTTGCCAAACAGCTGTTCCATATCCTGGTAGGTGGCGGGGGTATCTTCGATCACATCATGCAGCAGCGCGGCCATCAGCGTTTCATAGTCGAGTTTCATCTCGGCCAGAATGCAGGCAACCGCCACCGGGTGCGTGATGTAGGGTTCACCGCTTGAACGTGTCTGGCCCTCGTGAGCGTCACGTGCAACGAGATACGCCTGCTGAAGACGCTTAATCTGGTCTTCAGGCAGGTAGGTTTGAATCAGTTGATTCAGGCTTTCAAACAGATACAAGGGCGACCCGCAGGTTTAATTAACGACGACCTTCAGCAATGGCGGTAACGGCCTGCAGTTCTGCGGCTTCCTGATCTTGCTGCTCCTGGCGCTCACGCACGTCGAGGATCTGGTTGTTGATCAGACCTTCTTCGATTTCGCGAAGTGCAATAACGGTGGTTTTATCGTTTTCTTCCGGTACCAGCGGATCTTTACCGCCAACCTGCATCTGACGAGCGCGACGCGCGGCGACCAGCACCAGGTCAAAACGGTTACCAATTTTCTCTACAGCGTCCTGAACAGTTACGCGTGCCATACTTGAAATGCTCCACAGATGAAGAAATGACTGGGCATGATACTGAATGTAGGTTCAGTCTGCCAACAGTTTGGTGATTAATGCGTCATGTCGCTGCTTCTGGCGGCTCATACGCAGACGTTCGGCGCGAAGAATGGTTTTGAGATCGCTCAGGGCGGCATCAAAGTCATCATTCACAATCAGGTAATCATATTCAGCGTAATGGCTCATTTCCGCAACTGCCTGAGCCATACGTTTGGCGATTACCTCTTCGCTATCCTGGCCACGGCCACGCAGGCGGCGGTCTAGCTCATCTTTCGACGGCGGTAAAATAAAGATGCTACGCGAATCAGGCATTTTATTGCGGATTTGCTGCGCGCCCTGCCAGTCGATATCCAGAAACACATTTACGCCCGTAGCCAGAACTTGCTCAATGGTCTCGCGGGATGTGCCGTAATAGTTGCCAAAGACCTCGGCGTGTTCAAGAAACGCATCTCTGGCAATCATCGCTCTGAATTCGTCGTGATTAACAAAGAAATAGTGTTCACCGTGCACCTCACCTGGACGCGGCGCTCGCGTGGTATGAGAAACGGACACCTGCGTGTCGTACAACGGTTGGGTTTTTAACAGCGCCTGAATCAGACTGGATTTACCCGCGCCACTAGGGGCAGAAACAATATAAAGCGTGCCTTGAGCCATGAGAGTCTTTTGTATGTGTTAACGAAGAAAGTCCTACATACGGGCTTATTATACACGTCGCCGCTGCGCGACGTAGCCTTTGTCACATTTTTTCCCTCTCTTGCAGATTTTTGCCTGCTTTTTTCCAGATTTATTGCCCGTTTGCTGCAACAAAAACAATTTCTGAATAACGCCTCGTGGAATTGGCTTTTGCCCATCGCACCCGGGAGTCGGTCTGCGTTATACCCATTCTCATTGCAGGGAGGGGTAACAATGTGGCGATGGGCTGGAGCAGTAATGATGGTATGGAGCGGCTACGGAATGAATCGCCACAGATAATCTAGACACTTCCGAGCCGCTGATAATATTGTTTTTCGTATTCAGTTGGTGGCATATGATCACTCGAACCATGCCGACGCTTACTGTTATAAAACATTTCGATGTAATCAAAAATATCACCGCGAGCTTCTTCTCGCGTTCCGTAGATCTTTTTCTTTATCCGTTCACGTTTCAGTAGCTGGAAAAAACTTTCTGCGACTGCGTTGTCATGACAGTTACCGCGACGGCTCATACTGCCCTCCAGCCCGTGTGATTTCAGGAACGACTGCCACTCATAGCTTGTGTACTGACTGCCTTGATCAGAATGAACCAGCACCTGCTTTTGAGGATTACGTCGCCACACGGCCATCAGAAGTGCATTCAGGACAATATCCTTTGTCATCCGGGGCTGCATTGACCAGCCAATAACTTTGCGCGAGAACAGGTCAACAACCACAGCCAGATACAGCCAGCCTTCGTGAGTCCGGATGTAGGTGATGTCCGTTACCCAACGCTCATCCGGTGCTTCCGGGTTGAACTGCCGCTGGAGCCTGTTGGGCGTCACGATGCTGGTTTCACCCTTACGTGCCCGTGGGCTACG
This sequence comes from Leclercia pneumoniae, assembly GCF_017348915.1. Taxonomy (NCBI): domain Bacteria; kingdom Pseudomonadati; phylum Pseudomonadota; class Gammaproteobacteria; order Enterobacterales; family Enterobacteriaceae; genus Leclercia; species Leclercia pneumoniae. Next base: position 89,048 of record NZ_CP071383.1, read on the forward strand.
GTACCCGACCTGAGCCCTTATCCCGGCACGCTTCATCAGTCGCCAGACACGGTTAACTCCGCACTGTTGTCCGGTATCCCGCAGGTCGAGGTGGATCTTGCGATAACCATAAACGCAACCCGACTCCAGCCAGAACTGCTTTATCAGCCCCGTCAGCCTCAGGTCAGCATGATGCCGCCGTGAATCCGGCTGCTGAAGCCAGGCGTAAAAACCACTCGGATGCACATCCAGCACCCGACAAAGCAGTCGGACAGGCCAGCAATAGGTGTTGTCACGGATAAAGGCGTACCTCAGTCGGACAGCTTTGCGAAGTACGCCGCGGCTTTTTTTAATATGTCCCGTTCGTCGGTAACCCGCTTCAGCTCTTTCTGGAGGCGTCGGATCTCAGCCTGAGCGTCTGACTGGACTTTATTGGTTGAGGAATCCGGGCCATATGCCTTTATCCAGGCATAAAGACTGTGGGTGGTGATACCGAGACGTGTTGCCACGCTGGAAACAGAATGGCCGCGATCAACAACCTGTTTTACCGCTTCAATTTTAAACTCTTCGGGATAACGCTTACCGCTCATGGGCACCTCTCTTTAAGTCATCTTAAATGACTCTGAGGTGTCTGTTAAACCCGTGGCGATTCAAACCTCTCTCAGGAAGGAACCAGAAATAAGTGGCATACCCTGGTATACTTCCCCCTTGTACCGCGTTTAAGATAACCTCTGGATCGGCGCCGAATCTTGCGGTTTCACTTATGGAAGGTACTTGTTGTCCATTGGTTGGAATCTCATTCCACATAAGCAATGTCCAGTCATCCCCATTCCTTTTTGCATCCACAAGATAACAAGGATATCTCTCTTCATTGGCTTCGAAGGTTTTAGTCTGCTTCAAGGTCTTCGTACTAGCCCAGTGTTGCAGATCTGCCAACATTTCCGTTACATTTCCGAATTCTGGAACTGGTTTGCCATGTGCGTAATAACCCGCTTTATTTATCCTATAAAAAGTAAAAACCGCCTGCTCAAATGCCATGTGTATAGACCTGTAATGATTATGAAAATCCTAATGTAATATCATTTTACGGTTCTATGCTACTGATCGTTTAAACGCGATACTGTATAAGTATACAGTATCGCGTCTGATCTGCAATTCGATTTTCAGTTTGTTGCGGATGCTATCCTGAAACAGGACGTGCTGATGCTTAGGCCACGGTAGCTGACTACAGGCTGCAATAGCCTGACAAACTGAGTTTTCATTTGCCTTATGCCATGTCCTTTCTCAATGGCATCACGTTATAACCCTCGCCTCTTTCTAAAGAAACAAGCAAGTCAGCCCAAAGCTCAAGCGCTTGCCTCCTCTCATCGAAATACTGATAACGGTTATAAATCCCTTCAACGCCTTTGATTCTGTGGTTCAGGCAGCGTTCTGCAACTACCGGATCAACTCCTAACGCAGCCAGATGTGATCGTGCGGTACGCCGAAAATCATGAATAGTAAAATTAGGTACGTCAGGAAGATTACCCTTTACCTTGCTTAAGGCTACAGGCAATGTGCTTTCTTGTATGTGGGGGATCATACGGTGCTGCATCTTTCTGGCTGGAAGCACCCACTGGCTATTGCAGGACATCTGATGCAGCTCTTTTAGCCATTCAAGCGCAGGTGCAGGGATAGGGATATCTATCGCATCACCATTCTTAACTCGTTCTGCGGGTAAGTGCCAGGCTGCTTCATCAAGGTCGAACTCCTCCCAGCGTGCACCACAAAGCTCCATTTTACGGCAGCAAAACACCAGCAGAAGCTTCATTGTCAGCTCGTTTTGACGTGAGAAACCTTTTGTCATGGGCATAGCCTGAAAGAGCTTCATCAATTCGTCACGGCTCAGCCAGCGTTCTCTGCTTTGCTCCTGTCCGCCAGCATCTGAGATTTCAAAAGCACTGGTAGGATTGCTTTCAAGCATATGTCGCTTGATACCGTAATCAAAAATACGGCGAGTCCAGCGAAGAACGTCATTGGCAACTGTAGGAGCACCACGTTGGACGATTTTTTGTAGCATATCGTCGATATGCCAGGGTTTAACATCTTCGATTCTGTGATTCCCGATTGCGGGATTGATGTCTTTGTCTATGCGGCGGCGCAGAATGTCGGGGTGCTTCCACCGATTGAGGATCTGACGTTCAAAGTATTCTGCCGCCAGTTCTGAAACGCGCAGTGCATGTTTCACCTCCTCCATCTTCTTCAGCGCTTCAGCCTTACGTTCCTGCTTCTCTCCCGCTACGTCATGTCCCAGAGCGACACGGGCAGAAAGTTCTTTAGCAATTTCCCGCGCTTTCGCGAGCGAAATACTGGAGTAATAGCCAATCAGCATAACTCTGGCTTTGCCCGCCATTTTGTAGCGAAATCGCCAGAATGGGGCGCTATAAGTTTTTGGAAAACAGATGTATAGCCCATTCCCGTCAGAGCGACCCGCAAAGTGCTCATTGTTTCTAATCCATGTACGGATTTGTATGTCTGTCAGTTTTCCCATATGTCTCTCATCATCAGGGGGGGTGTACTTAAACGTGTGTACTTAAACCTGAATAAGTACACCTTTAAGTACACGCAGAACACGCGCTGTAGTGATACTTCATGAGACTATATAAAACAAAAAAGACCATGATTTACAATGGTCTTTTTATCCTGACGAGACTTAGTGAGACGACGCGAGATCGCGTGAAACGTTACTCGATATTCTGAATCTGCTCGCGCATCTGCTCGATCAGCACTTTCAGCTCAATAGCAGAGTTGGTCACTTCAGAGTTAATAGACTTTGAAGCCAGAGTGTTCGACTCACGGTTGAACTCCTGCATCATGAAGTCGAGACGACGGCCTACTGCCTCTTTCTTCTTCAGGATGTTATAGGTTTCTTTTACGTGCGCTTCCAGACGGTCCAGCTCTTCTGCAACGTCTACGCGCTGAGCCATCAGCACCAGCTCTTGTTCCAGGCGATTGTTCTCGAGCTGAACTTCGGCCTCTTCCAGTTTGGAAACCAGGCGTTCGCGCTGCCATTGCAGGACTTCTGGCATGTGAGTGCGCACTTTCGCCACTTCACCGCTCACCCCTTCCAGACGCTGCTCAATAAGCGCCTTCAGTGCCTGGCCTTCGGTTTCACGTGCGATGATGAAATCATCCAGGGTGCTGTCGAGCGCGGCGAGGATTTCTGCGGCAATGGCGTCCAGATCCTGTTCCTGAGCCGCCATCACGCCTGGCCAGCGCAGGATATCAACCGGGTTAATTTCCCCTTCGTCACTCTGCATTTTGACCCAGTTCGCGGCATTAACCAGCTGTTTAGCCAGTTTTTCGTTCAGGACCAACTCCCCCTGCGCGCTGGCATCGGGTTCGTAGCGCAGGCTGCACTCGATTTTGCCGCGAGTCAGACGGGAGCGGATACGCTCACGAATCACTGGCTCGAGGCCACGGAACTGCTCCGGCAGACGAAAATAGGTCTCCAGGTAGCGCTGGTTTACCGAGCGCATTTCCCATGTGGCGCTACCCCATGCACCTTTGATTTCACGCCGGGCGTAGGCGGTCATACTGCGGATCATAGTCGTTCCTGTTTTTAAAGGAGAGATGGGGGGATTATAGCTTTCGGGGCCTTCCCAGGATAGGAATAAGCAGCATTAATCCGTATAATGCGCAGCCACATTCGTTTCAAGCCGGAGATTCCATCATGCGTCCAGCAGGTCGTAGCGCCAATCAGGTGCGCCCCGTCACCCTGACCCGTAATTACACAAAACACGCTGAAGGTTCCGTGCTTGTTGAATTTGGTGATACCAAAGTGCTCTGCACCGCCTCGATTGAAGAGGGCGTTCCACGCTTTCTGAAAGGCCAGGGCCAGGGCTGGATCACCGCCGAGTACGGTATGTTGCCGCGTGCCACACATACCCGTAACGCCCGCGAAGCGGCGAAAGGTAAGCAGGGCGGCCGTACTATGGAAATCCAGCGACTGATCGCGCGTGCGCTGCGCGCAGCTGTTGATTTGAAAGTGCTGGGTGAATTTACCATTACGCTGGACTGCGACGTTATCCAGGCCGATGGCGGTACTCGTACAGCGTCTATTACCGGTGCCTGTGTGGCGCTGGCCGATGCCCTGAACAAGCTGGTGGCGGCTGGTAAACTGAAAACTAACCCAATGAAAGGGATGGTGGCGGCGGTGTCCGTCGGGATTGTTAATGGCGAAGCGCTATGCGATCTGGAATATGTAGAAGATTCCGCTGCAGAGACCGACATGAACGTGGTGATGACCGAAGACGGGCGCATTATCGAGGTGCAGGGCACCGCAGAAGGCGAACCCTTCACCCATGAAGAACTTCTTACCTTGCTGGCGTTGGCCCGAGGGGGGATTGAGTCCATCGTAACGACGCAGAAGGCGGCGTTGGAAAACTGATTTTAAGGGCGACGTTGTCGCCCTTTTTTTTGTCTGTAGAAAAGTGAATGAGGAGCGAATCCATGAAAGCATATCAGCGCCAGTTTATTGAATTTGCGCTTAACAAGCAGGTACTGAAGTTTGGCGAGTTTACGTTGAAATCCGGGCGCAAGAGCCCCTATTTCTTCAACGCCGGGCTGTTTAATACCGGGCGCGATCTGGCACTGTTAGGCCGTTTTTATGCCGAAGCGCTGATGGATTCCGGCATTGACTTCGATCTGCTGTTCGGCCCTGCTTACAAAGGCATTCCGATTGCGACCACCACGGCGGTGGCGCTGGCTGAACACCATGAACGCGATGTTCCATACTGCTTCAACCGTAAAGAGGCCAAAACACACGGCGAGGGCGGCAACCTGGTCGGTAGCGAACTTCAGGGACGTGTCATGCTGGTGGATGACGTGATCACGGCGGGAACTGCGATTCGTGAATCGATGGAGATTATCCAGGCAAATAACGCGGAGCTAGCAGGCGTGCTCATTTCGCTGGATCGCCAGGAGCGTGGTCGCGGCGAGATTTCTGCCATTCAGGAAGTGGAGCGTGATTACGGCTGCAAAGTGATCTCTATCGTGACCCTGAGAGATCTGATTAGCTATCTGGAAGAGAAACCGGAAATGGCAGATCACCTGGCGGCGGTGCGTGCGTACAGGGAAGCATACGGCGTGTAATAAATAGCCCGGTGGCGCGATGCTTACCGGGCTTATACTTTTTGCAGAGTGAAACGGATGTTATTGCAATTGCGCGGCGACGAGCGGCCAGCGGGCGTCGAAATCGTCGGTTGGGCGATATTTGAACTCGCTGCGCACGAAACGGGAGAGCATGCCTTCACAGAAAGCCAGCACCTGGCTTGCCAGCAGCGTTTCATCGATGGTGTAACCTTCACCTTCACGCATTCTCTTTTCGCGTAGCACTTGACGCAATTGCGCTTCGATACGCTCAAAAAGCTGGTTAATCCGCCCCTGCAGTCGATCTTGTTCGAACATCAGCGCGTGTCCGGTCAGGATACGGGTTAGCCCGGGGTTACGTTCACCGAATCCCAGAATCAATAGGACAATCAGGCGCAGGCGCGCAGAGGTGTCTTTCTCATCTTTCAGAATCAGGTTGATACGCGTAATCAGACTGTCTTCGATAAACTCGATCAGACTGTCGAACATGCGTGTCTTGCTGGGGAAATGACGATACAACGCCGCCTCCGACACGCCGACAGAGGCGGCCAGCTTAGCGGTGGTGATGCGTTGACTGCCGTCGCTGGATTCAAGCATCAGAGCCAGAGATTGAAGTATTTCTTCGCGACGATTCCTTTTCGCAGTTTGTTTTTCTGCCATGTTACAAAATACCCCTGAAAATAAGCACTTGTCAGGCTCGCATCCACACAGCGACCGCAAACTGGCGTTTGCGGTTTGTTATGACATTATGGCGCTGTGAAATACGGAGTGTTCGGGCGTTTATTTGCGCCCGGAATGGCCGAAGCCGCCTTCGCCACGGTCGGTGGCATCAAAGTCTTCCACCAGGTTAAATTCTGCCTGAACTACGGGTACAAACACCATCTGCGCGATACGCTCGCCCGGTTCAATGGTAAAGCTGTCCTGACCACGGTTCCAGACAGAAACCATCAACTGGCCCTGGTAATCGGAGTCAATCAGCCCGACCAGGTTGCCCAGGACGATACCGTGTTTATGGCCAAGGCCAGAACGCGGCAGAATAACCGCTGCCAGAGAAGGATCGGCAATGTGAATTGCCAGGCCAGTCGGTAACAGGGTGGTGGCGCCCGGAGCCAGTTCTACGGCGTTGTCGAGACAGGCACGCAGGTCAAGACCGGCAGAGCCGGAGGTGGCATAGGTTGGCAGCGGAAATTGCTGTCCAACACGCGGGTCCAGAATCTTAACGTCGATTTTTTTCATCATAACGGGTAACGATCTCGTCCAGTAATTGTTGGCCCAGGAGCGCTTTTCGCTCAAGCGGTAAGCGTTTTTCTCCATCCTGCCAGAATAAGTGCAGCGCGTTGCTGTCGCTGTTAAATCCTTGTGTAGCCAGCGATACGTCATTCGCACAAATCAAATCGAGATGTTTGCGGGTACGTTTTTGCCGGGCGTATTCTTCCACATTATTTGTTTCAGCAGCAAATCCAACAACAAAAGGTCGATTGATCTTTAATGCCCCCACATTCGCAACGATATCGGGGTTTTTGACCATTTTTATTGTAATTTCATCGCCTTGCTTTTTGATTTTCTGCTCGGCGATGTCAGCTGCGCGGTAATCCGCGACGGCGGCGCAGCCGATAAAAATATGCTGCTGCTGGACGTCTGACTGAACAGCCGCATCCATCTCCAGCGCGGTGGTCACATCAATACGATGGACCTGCGGCGGCGTGGGTAGTGAGACCGGTCCGCTGACCAGCGTCACTTTTGCCCCGCGCTCTGCAGCGGCGGCAGCGATAGCGAAACCCATCTTACCGGAGCTCTTGTTCGTGATGTAACGCACCGGATCCAGGGACTCACGTGTCGGGCCCGCGGTAATCATGATGTTGAGATGTTGCAGATCGTTTACAGGCGAAAAATGGTCAGCGGCAAGATCGACAATCGCAAGCGGGTCGAGCATGCGCCCTGGACCGACATCGCCACAAGCCTGGCTGCCGCTGTCCGGACCCCAGATAAGCAGATCGCGCGACGCAAGCGTCGCAAGGTTATGTTGGGTTGCGGCATTGCGATACATCTGCTGGTTCATGGCCGGCACCACTGCTACGGGGGCCGGTGTAGCCAGGCAAATTGTCGACACAAGGTCGTTAGCCATGCCCGCTGCAACGCGGGCGATTAAATCTGCTGTCGCCGGGGCAAGAATCACAAGGTCTGCCCATTTCCCCAGCTCAATATGGCCCATGGCGGCTTCTGCTGCCGGGTCGAGAAGACTATCGGAAACCGGAAAACCGGAGACGGCCTGTAAGCTCATGGGCGTGATAAAGGCTTTACCGCCTTCGGTGATCGCCACCCGTACTTCCGCTCCGCGCTCGCGCAAACGGCGCACCAGCTCTGGCGCTTTATAGGCAGCAATACCGCCGCTCACGCCAAGAACGATTTTTTTACCGGCCAGGCTCTTCATGATTCTTTCCTGTTGGGTTCACCAGAGAGTGGAGCATTTTATCACAATCCGAAAAGCATCGTGTTGTTGTCCCTTGAATCACTTTGCGAGGCGCTACGCAAGACGGCAAATTTCAGGTCGAGTGCTGTCCAGGCCTGTGGCAGCATGCTTTTGCAATAGTAAGGAGATAAGCATATGGAAATAACCTGCCCGATGCTGCCCCGGGAAAAGCTGCTGAAAGATGGCGTTGCCACCTTAACAGATACCGAGTTACTGGCGCTGTTTTTGCGCACCGGTACGCGCGGCAAAAACGTCTTTACGCTTGCCAGCGAAATGCTCGAACACTTTGGCTCATTGTATAGCTTGCTGTCGGCCGAGCTGGTTGATTTTGAGCGTGTCGAAGGTATCGGCATCGCGAAATACGCGCAGTTAAAAGGAATTGCTGAGCTGGCCCGTCGTTATTACGTGTCACAGATGCACGAGGATGACTCGCTGCTGAGTCCTGACCAGGCCCTCACCTTTTTACAAAGCCAGCTAAGTGAAGAAGAACGTGAGATCTTTATGGTGATCTTTCTGGATAATCAGCATCGAGTCATTCATCATTGCCGTCTGTTTTCAGGAACGCTGAATTCTGTTGAGGTACATCCGCGTGAAATCGTGCGGGAGGCAGTAAAAGTAAATGCAGCCGCCGTGATCCTCGCGCATAATCACCCCTCGGGGCGCGCAGAGCCGAGCAACGCCGACAAAGAAGTGACCCAACGTATCATAAAATGTTGTCAATTCATGGACATTAGAGTCGTTGACCATCTGATCATTGGCCGCGGAGAGTACGTTTCTTTTGCAGAACATGGTTGGATTTAGGTCATTTCACGCGATCCATAGGGATCTTTGTCTGTTCGGGACTTGAGCACACCGCCGAGTCAGCGTATACTACGCCACCTTTGAGAATCTCGGGTTTGGCATTTGGGCCTGGCAATCGAGAGTTCACTTAGAACTGCGATGACCGGGCTGTAAAGCCTGACGAGGCGCCGATACCCCATACGAAGCTCGAGCTAATTTGATTTTTGGAGAATAGACATGTCCCGAGTCTGCCAAGTTACTGGCAAGCGTCCGGTGACCGGTAACAACCGTTCCCACGCACTGAACGCGACTAAACGCCGTTTCCTGCCGAACCTGCACTCTCACCGTTTCTGGGTTGAGAGCGAGAAGCGTTTTGTCACCCTGCGTGTATCTGCTAAAGGTATGCGTGTTATTGATAAGAAAGGCATCGATACAGTTCTGTCCGAACTGCGTGCCCGTGGCGAAAAGTACTAAGTACTTAAAGAGGAAATAAATCATGGCTAAAGGTATTCGCGAGAAAATCAAGCTGGTTTCTTCTGCTGGTACAGGTCACTTCTACACCACCACGAAGAACAAACGTACTAAGCCGGAAAAACTGGAACTGAAAAAATTCGATCCAGTTGTACGCCAGCACGTACTGTACAAAGAAGCTAAAATTAAATAATTTTAGACTCCTTGTAGAAAAACCCCGCTTCGGCGGGGTTTTTTGCATTCTGCGTAGCCCAACGGAGGAAACATGCCTGAATTACCCGAGGTAGAGACCAGCCGCCGCGGTATTGAGCCTCACCTGGTCGGCGAAACTATTCTTCATGCGATTGTGCGCAACGGTCGCCTGCGCTGGCCTGTCTCCGATGAGATTCATGCGTTGAGCGACAAACCCGTGCTCAGTGTGCAACGTCGCGCGAAATATCTGCTTCTGGAGTTGCCTGATGGCTGGATTATTATCCACCTCGGCATGTCCGGGAGCCTACGCATCTTGCCTCATGAGCTGCCACCAGATAAGCATGACCATGTTGATCTGGTCATGAGCAACGGTAAAGTGCTGCGCTATACCGATCCGCGTCGCTTTGGCGCCTGGCTATGGACGAAAGAGCTGGAAGGGCACAATGTACTGGCTCATCTCGGCCCTGAGCCGCTGAGCGATGATTTTGATGCGCATTACCTGAAGGCTAAGTGCGAGAAGAAGAAAACCCCTATCAAACCCTGGCTGATGGATAACAAGCTGGTCGTGGGTGTCGGTAACATTTATGCCAGTGAATCGCTGTTTGCAGCCGGGATCCATCCGGATCGCCTGGCGTCGTCACTCTCTGCTGATGAGTGCGCGTTGCTGGTAAAAGTGATTAAAGCCGTTTTACAGCGCTCGATTGAGCAGGGCGGCACGACGTTGAAGGATTTTCTGCAAAGCGACGGTAAGCCAGGCTACTTTGCGCAAGAACTGCAGGTTTATGGCCGCAAAGGGGAGGCTTGTCGGGTATGCGGCTCGCCCATAGTGGCGACAAAACATGCCCAGCGAGCAACATTTTATTGCCGCCAGTGCCAGAAATGACATGGCAAGCCAGGCGTTTATTTCAGCCTGGCTAACAGCGCCTGATGGACATTTTCTGGCAGGAAGTGTGTGACATCTCCGGCATGACGCGCCACTTCTTTCACCAGCGATGAAGAGATAAATGACCACTCTTTTGATGGCATCAGAAAGACACTTTCCAGCTCGGGCATCAGATGGCGGTTCATATGCGCCAGCTGCATTTCATACTCAAAATCAGCAACGGCACGCAGGCCACGTATCAGAATGTTGGCCTGCTGTGTGCGGGCAAAATTCGCCATTAAATCGCTAAAACCGACCACTTCGACATTGGGCAGGTGAGCCGTAGCGCTTTCCGCAAGGGCGACACGTTCATCCAGGTCGAACAGCGGCTTCTTGCTGGGACTGGCAGCGATGGCCAGGATAACCTGATCAAACATGCTGGCTGCGCGCGTGACAATATCAATGTGACCATTGGTAATGGGATCGAAAGTGCCCGGATAAATCGCCCGTTTAAGCATAACAGCCCTCAATGCGTTTTAGGTGGCAGATACGGTTCCAGTAACTGGAGTAGGCGTTGCAGTGCGCCCTGGTTTTGATACAGCACTTCAACGGCATGGCGACCGTAAAAATTGCGGTAATCGGCATCGGTTAGCAAAGAGGAGACCTCTTTCGCCAGCGTCGCAGCATCGGTCACGGTAATCAGACCGCCTGCACTATCGAGACGGGCACAAATATCTTTAAAATTAAAGGTATGTGGCCCCATCAAGACGGGAATAGCATGCGCTGCCGCTTCCAGAGGGTTATGCCCACCACGTTCAACCAGCGAACCGCCCACAAAAGCGAGATCGGCAATGCCGTAAAGCAGCATCAGCTCGCCCATTGTGTCGCCGACTACAACCTGCGTGCTGGCAGAAGGTACTTCGCCAGATGAACGAGTGATATAGCTTAGACCCGCGCCACGCACAAGGTTAACGGCATCCGGGAATCGCTCGGGATGACGTGGCACCAGAATCAGCAGCAGATTAGGAAACTGTTCTAACAATGCCTGATGGGCTGCGATCACCGCGCTCTCTTCGCCATCGTGCGTGCTGGTAGCAATCCACACTGGACGGTGCGGCGCCCATTGACGACGCAGCGTGACGGCTTTCGCTGCAAGCTGCGGCGTGACGGAAATATCGAACTTAAGGCTGCCGGTGACGGTAACCTGATTGTTCTTTGCTCCTAATGTCACAAAGCGTTCGCCGTCTTCTTCATTTTGTGCGGCAATCAGGGTAATACGACGTAGCAGTCGGCGTACAAATTTGCCCAGCTTTGCATACCCCGCCGCCGAGCGAGCAGAGAGACGCGCGTTGGCAATCACCAGGGGGATTTTGCGTTTATGCAGGGCCGCAATCAGGTTTGGCCACAGCTCCGTCTCCATAATTAACACCAGCTTCGGGTCAACTTTATTCAGGAAACGGCCAACGGCATCAGGTAGATCGTAAGGCAGGTAAACATGCTGAACATCGCTACCAAAAGCTGACTGCACGCGCTCTGACCCTGTTGGAGTCATGGTAGTTACGGTGATCGGCAGATCGGGGTAACGGTGGCGTAAAGCACGAACGAGTGGGATTGCGGCCAGCGTTTCGCCCACAGAGACCGAATGCAGCATGATGCCGCCTGGCTTGAGTGGACGACGGTAAAACCCGTAGCGTTCCGCCCAACGTTTACGATAAGCCGGTGCTTTACGTCCACGCACCCATAGCCGTATCCAGATCAGTGGCTGAATGAGGTATAGAAGGGCGGTGTAAAGCAATTCGAGCATAGTAAATCGCTGGGTTATGGATGTGCTGGGGATTCTATGTATTTAGCTGCGCCTTTGCCATTACTTTTCCTGTTTTTGGTCTATTTAGACGCCTGTACACCGCCACTTGCGATGCCTATGATTTTTGTATTTTTATGCGATTTGTTGAATTTTACCGCCAGGGGCACCCGGAACCAACGTGAACAAGCCGCTTTTACCACAAATTATCATGCTTATCATGCTGATTTAACTGCATAAAATGAATGCTCTGATTAAATTTTATTCGTATCGGATTGAAGCGAAAGAAGTGTTACACTAGCGCACAAAAGTGAGTGCGGTATCAGTATTCAGGTAGCTGTTGAGCCTGGGGCGGTAGCGTGCTTTTTTCTGCCTGCCTTTACCGGACAATCACAACAAAAGAGCCGCTTGTGGAAAAGTCATTTCGAAAAATTCTGGTTATAAAGATGCGTTTCCATGGAGATATGTTATTAACAACTCCTGTCATCAGTACGCTAAAACAGAATTATCCTGACGCAAAGATTGATGTGCTTCTTTATCAGGATACGATGCCGATATTGTCAGAGAATCCTGAAATTAATGCGCTGTATGGCATTAAAAATAAGAAGGCAAACGCGGCAGAGAAAATAGCGAACTTCGCAAATTTAATTAAAACCCTCCGCGCTAATCGGTATGACCTGATTGTTAACCTGACAGATCAGTGGATGGTTGCGCTATTAGTCAGGCTTCTCAACGTACCCGTTCGGATTTCACAAGATTACAGCCATCGCCAGTCATCGTTCTGGCGCAATAGCTTTACTCATCTTGCCCCTTTAGTAGGCGAGAATGTTGTTGAAAGTAACCTTTCAGTACTGGCTCCCCTGAACCTGACCTCGTCCGTCAGTCGTACCACGATGAGTTATAACCCGTCATGCTGGGAACGTGTGCGTAGCGAACTGGATAAAGCAAGAGTCGGCGAACATTATGTTGTCATCCAGCCTACGGCACGTCAGGTTTTTAAATGCTGGAACAACGAGAAGTTTTCCAAGGTCATCGATGCCCTGCATGCAGAAGGCTATCAGGTTGTACTGACCTCCGGGCCTGGTAGTGATGATCTGGCCTGTATAAAGGCGATTGCCGAAGGCTGTAAAACGCCTCCCGTAACGGCGCTTGCCGGTAAAGTGACTTTCCCTGAGTTGGGGGCGCTGATTGATCATGCGGAACTGTTTATTGGCGTGGATTCCGCGCCCGGACATATCGCGGCGGCGGTTAACACACCTCTGGTGTGCTTATTTGGTGCGACAGACCATAATTTCTGGCGCCCCTGGTCTACGAATATGATTCAGTTTTGGGCCGGTGATTACCGACCAATGCCGCCGCGCGAGCAACGCGATCGCAATGAGATGTATCTGTCCGTCATTCCTGCCAGTGATGTTATTGCGGCGGTAAAGAAAATGTTGCCTGTAAGTCATGTGACGACAGTGGAAGGTGACGCACTATGATCGTTGCTTTCTGTTTATATAAATATTTCCCGTTCGGCGGTCTGCAGCGTGATTTTATGCGCATTGCGCAGACCGTTGCGGCTCGTGGGCATCATGTTCGCGTGTACACCCAGTCCTGGGAAGGTGAGTGCCCGGACGTATTTGAGTTGATACGCGTCCCGGTAAAATCCCGCACCAATCATGGACGTAACGCGGAATATCATGCCTGGGTACAGGCACATCTTCGTGACCATCCGGTGGATCGGGTCGTTGGCTTTAATAAGATGCCTGGCCTCGATGTCTATTATGCAGCCGATGTCTGTTACGCCGAGAAAGTGGCGCAGGAGAAGGGATTTTTCTATCGTCTGACTTCGCGCTATCGGCACTATGCGGCCTTTGAACGTGCGACCTTCGAGAACGGCAAGCCAACGCAATTACTGATGTTGACGGATAAGCAGATCGCTGATTTTCAGAAACATTATCAGACTGAAGCTGAGCGTTTTCACATCCTTCCGCCCGGTATTTACCCCGACCGGAAGTACAGCCAACAGATTCCAAACAGTCGCGAAATCTATCGTCAGAAAAATGGCATTAACGAGCAGCAGCACTTAATCCTGCAGGTCGGCTCTGACTTTAGCCGTAAGGGCGTAGACCGTTCTATCGAGGCGCTGGCGTCGCTACCTCAGGCGCAGCGTCAGAATACCCAGCTTTTTGTCGTTGGCCAGGACAAACCGCGGAAATTCGAGGCGCTGGCGGAAAAACTCGGCGTTCGCAGTAATGTTCATTTCTTCTCCGGACGTAACGATGTTGCAGAGCTGATGGCAGCGGCAGATTTACTGCTGCATCCTGCCTATCAGGAAGCCGCCGGTATCGTATTGCTGGAGGCGATTACCGCAGGCTTGCCCGTACTGACAACGGCAGTTTGCGGCTATGCACACTATATTGAGGATGCTAATTGCGGCGTCGCCATTGCAGAGCCTTTCCGGCAAGAAGCGTTGAATGAAGCGTTACGCAAAGCGCTGACACAACCGTCACTGCGCGCTGCCTGGGCGGAAAATGCGCGCCATTATGCGGATACCCAGGATTTATACAGCCTGCCGGAGAAAGCGGCGGATATCATAACAGGTGGTTTAGATGGTTGAGCTGAAAGAGCCGTTAGCCACATTATGGCGCGGTAAAGATGCTTTCGAAGAGGTCAAAAATCTGCAGGGTGAGGTCTTCCGGGAGCTGGAAACTCGCCGTACCTTGCGCTTCGAGCTGGCTGGTAAAAGTTATTTTCTGAAATGGCACCGCGGGACGTCCCTGAAAGAGATCGTGAAAAATCTGCTCTCGCTGCGTATGCCGGTTTTAGGTGCCGACAGAGAGTGGCACGCCATTCATCGGCTGAGTAAGCTGGGCGTAGATACCATGTATGGTGTCGGCTTTGGTGAGAAAGGCCTCAATCCCCTCACGCGTACGTCCTTCATCATAACGGAAGATTTAACCCCGACGATTAGCCTGGAAGATTACTGTGCGGATTGGGCAACCAATCCTCCGGACGTGCGCGTGAAACGTATGCTTATCGATCGTGTTGCGACCATGGTTCGTAAAATGCACGCGGGAGGGATCAATCACCGCGATTGTTATATTTGTCACTTTCTTCTGCATCTGCCGTTCAGTGGCGACGAAGCGGATTTAAAGATCTCAGTGATTGACCTCCATCGTGCGCAAATTCGTGAAAAAGTCCCACGCCGCTGGCGCGATAAGGACCTTATTGGACTCTATTTTTCGTCAATGAATATTGGATTGACGCAGCGGGATATCTGGCGATTTATGAAGATTTATTTTGAGTTGCCATTAAAAGACATTCTTCGCCAGGAGAGCGATCTACTGACGCAGGCAGAAGAAAAAGCCAGTAAAATTCGCGAAAGAACGATTCGCAAGTCGTTGTAACCCGCCCGGGGCTATCCTTTCTCTTTATATTTAGCGGACAAGAATTAACATGTCTCAGTTTAGTGACAAAGATGTCATCCTTTCAGTATTTGATTATGACTGTCGAGAAATTAAATCGAACGATAGCCTTAATATTGCATTCGGCATCGATAAAAACTTCCTCTTTGGCTGTGGTGTTGCGATAGCATCAATATTGCTGAATAATAAATCGCTAAATTTTGAATTCCATGTATTTACCGATTATTTTAGCGACGAAGATAAAGTACGTTTTTCCGAGTTGGCTGCGCAATACCACACTTCTGTTAAAGTTTATCTGATTAATTGCGATAAACTTAAGACGCTTCCGTTTACCAAAAATTGGTCTTATGCAACTTATTTCCGTTTTGTTATAGCGGATTATTTTTATCATAAAATTGATAAGTTATTGTATCTTGATGCAGACATCGCCTGTAAGGGCAGTATTCAAGAACTAGCCGAATATACGTTTGCGGAAAATGAAGTTGCAGCGGTGGTAACAGAAAGGGATAGCGAATGGTGGACCAATCGCGCGAATACCCTCACTACCCCAGCCCTGGCTTCAGGGTATTTTAATGCCGGATTTTTGCTGATCAACATTAATGAATGGCAAAAAAATGACATTTCTACCCGAGCGATTGAAATGCTGCGTATACCTGAGTGGGTAGAGAAAATCACGCATTTGGATCAGGACGTACTGAACATTTTACTGGCAGGTAAAGTGAATTTTATCGACGGGAAGTACAACACACGTTTTAGTATCAATTATGAACTGAAAGATGATGTTGTGAATCCTGTGAATGATAAAACAGTATTTATTCACTATGTCGGTCCTACAAAACCCTGGCACGAATGGGCAAATTATCCGGTATCGCAAAGTTTCCTTGATGCTAAGAAGCATTCTCCATGGCAAAACGTTGAGCTTTTAAAACCAGTAAATAGTAATCAGTATAGATATTGTGCCAAGCATAAATTCAGGCAAGGAAAGACCTTGCAGGGTATTTTGAGTTACATTAATTATTATAAAAATAAACTTATTAAGTAATAATAAATACTTACTAAAAATTTAAAAATAACGGTTTCATTATGATTCAAAAAAAGACAATAGATAATTTAGTGGTTTTCGTAAAAGATAACGATCCCTTTTATGAAAAAATTTTGAAAGATTTTCTTCGTTTTAATCTTAAAGTGACAAAAGTATTTCGTTCAATTGAAGATACTAAAGTCATACTGATCGAAACCGAACGCGGGCCGATAGTACTAAAAGTCTTTGCGCCGAAACATAAAAAAGTAGAGCGATTCCTGAAATCGTGCGTAAAGAGAGATTACTACGAAAACTTAATTTATCAGACTAATAGAGTCAGAAACGAGGGTGTATCCTCGATTAATGATTACTATCTATTGGCTGAGAAAAAGACATTGAATTTCTCCCATTACTTTATAATGTTAATTGAATACATTGAAGGTACAGGTTTAGAACAATATGTTGACGTCCCTGAACATATTAAGAAAGAGATTTCAGATTCAATAAAAGAGTTACATGATCATGGTATGGTGTCAGGCGATCCACATAAGGCTAATTTCATTGTGTCGGAGCAGGGATTACGCTTGATAGATCTTTCTGGTAAAAAAACGAGCCCATTATTGAAAGCGAAAGACAGGCTTGATCTTGAGCGTCATTACGGAATCAAAAATACACTGCATGATTCTGGATATAACTCGCTCCTCTTTAAAAAGAAAGTTAAAAACATTATTAGAGAAATAAAGGTTAAGCTGGGTCTGAAGAAACGCTAGTTATTTCTGAAGACTTAGTAAGTAACAGTACGTATAGATAATACGCCTGAAAGGTAAATAACTTGGATTTTAAACAATTAACCCGGTTTAAAGACATAATTGTGCTGGATAAACGCATTGAAAAATGCGACGACCGCGATACTTTTAATATTTCATGGGGTATCGATAAAAACTATCAGGTCGGTGCAGCAATATCCATCGCATCGATCCTGGAGAATAACAAGCAGCATGACACGCCGTTTACCTTTCATATTATTTCGGATGTCTTAGATACTGACTTTGTTCATCTGCTTACTGAGCTTGCTGAACAGTACAGAACAGTTATTAAACTCTATCATATTGATGCAGCACCTTTATCGACACTACCCAAAACGAATATCTGGCCCGTGTCGATTTATTATAGACTGCTCTCGTTCGATTACTTCTCTGAACGACTGGATAAACTGTTGTACCTTGATGCTGACATCACCTGTAAAGGCTCACTAGAAGAGTTGATTGCTCTGGAGTTTAACGATCAGTACGGTGCGGTAGTTGTTGATGTCGATTCTATGCAGAAGAAGAGTGCCGAACGACTGAAAAATCCAGAGTTCGAAGGGCATTATTTTAACTCTGGTGTGATGTATATTAATCTGAAGCAGTGGTTGAATTCGCATCTGACGGAAAAGTTTTTTGATTTGCTTTCTGATCCTCAAGTGACAGAGAATATAAAGTATCCAGACCAGGATATTTTAAATATTATGTTCCTCCACCATGCTGAGCTTCTTCCGCGGGAATATAATACAATCTATTCTCTTAAATCTGAGTTTGAAGAAAAGAATAAAGAGTATTACCTTTCGTTTATCACAGATAAAACAGTGTTTATACACTATACGGGCGTGACGAAGCCCTGGCATGACTGGGCAAGCTATCCGTCAGCCCGATTTTTCCGTGATGTTTATGCGCTTTCGCCATGGAAAGTAAAGCCCTGGCAGCCAGCCGTAAGAAAACACGAGTGCCGCGAGAAATACAAACATTTATTATATCAAAATAAGTACTTTGCTGGTTTATACACAGCAATTAAATATAATTTGATGAAGAGCTAAATTAGAATGGTTGATAAAATCATCTTTACGGTTACGCCGATATTCTCTATTCCTCCTCGGGGCGCCGCAGCAGTAGAGACATGGATGTATCAGGTTGCTCAACGAACCACCATTCCTAATCGTATTGTGTGTATTAAAAACGAAGGATATTCTGATTATACGCAGGTGAACGATAACTGCAGTATACATCGCATCGGTTTTAGTCGGGTTTACAAACGCATTTTTCAGAAATGGACGCGTCTCGATCCTTTACCCTATTCGCAACGTATTCTTAACATAGCAAAAGATTTTCCGATTACCGATAAAAGCGTCATTGTCGTACATAACAGTATGAAGCTTTATCGACAGATCAGGGAGCGCGCGCCACAAACTAAAATTGTTTTACACATGCACAACGCGTTCGAGCCGAAAGGACTGAATCCTGATATTAAAATGATTGTGCCGAGTCAATTTCTTAAGAATTACTATCAGGCTTATTTGCCTGATGCGGATATTGTCATAGTTGATAACGGTATCGATCTGGACGCATATCAATCAGACTGTTCATCACAGCTAAGGTCGGAGTTGAACCTTTCCACTCGCGATAAGGTTATTTTCTATGCGGGACGTATAGTTCCTGATAAGGGTGTATTGCTGCTTCTGAAGGCTTTCGAAAAACTCGTGGAAGAACAGAGTGATTTGAAGCTTGTCGTCGTTGGCGACCATATGGAAGTGAGTAAAAGCGATAAAGGTGCGTATCAGCAGGAAGTCCGGGACGTCGCGGCTCGTATGCAGAATAAGTGTCTCATGCTGGGTAGTATTCCGCCTGAGAAGATGCATCTTTACTATCCGCTGGCTGATTTAGTTGTTATCCCTTCTCAATTTAAAGAGCCGTTTTGTATGGTGGCGATAGAGGCAATGGGGGCAGGTAAGCCTGTCCTTGTCAGTACTCGCGGCGGAATGGTGGAGTTTGTTAAGTCTGAGGAGACTGGTTACCACTTACGCGAACCCATGACAGTCGATTCGATAGCGCAAGACATTAAGGATGTCCTCGCTAGAGAGGATCTTCATCGGACCGCTGAGCAGGGTCAAAATCAAATATTCGAGCGTTACAGTTGGTCAAGTGTGACACAAAGTTTTGAAGCGGTTATTCACAACTGGTTTGATTGAAAAAAAGGCTACTTAACGTAGCCTTTTTTTTATGCCGTTTTATTTTTCATGGCTAACAGTAAGCCTGCAAAAATTCCTAGCAGGTCTAATTCAATTTGCTCGAAATTGCCTCTGACGATGAAATAGCCAATGAACGATAGCAAAATAAACATATACGCATTAAAGGGCGAATAGCGATCATTCTTAAACCCATTTGCGACACACTCTTTAATAATGCCCGCGTAGATCAGTAAAAGGCCGAACAAGCCAAGTATTCCCGTACCGAACCAGACAAACAGTGCAAGGTTATGGGGGCCAATAGACTGTCGGAATGTCCACTGAGGATAATCAACAACACGCTTGTTGTAGACGTCTTTATAGGCCGCATTACCAAAACCATAACCGATGACAGGATTTTCCATAATCAGGTCGAATGCGCTTCCCTGAGTACCATTTGTATAACGATGAGTGCTGTCCGTCTGCTGCAATTTGTAAGCCAATCGCTTAGCAACATCTTTGTGCGACATAAGGGCTGTGAAGCAGAGTGCACCAATAATGATCCCACTAATCAATAACTTCCACTGCCTGTACAGCAATGTCCAGACAAGGCCAACTATCAATACAGCGAGCCATGCTCCCCGTGAAAGCGTACCTAGCATCAAAAAGAGATAAGCGGCACTCAGTATAACGAATGCAATACGATATTTTGTAGATTTGATAAGCCACAGATTTAAGAGGGCAGGGAAAAGAAATACCAGTGAATCTGACACCCCGCGATGACGATAATCGCTAAAGGGCAGTACGCCATTTTGAAAATCAATATAATAGTAAACCAGCGAGGTTAAACTGCGAAGACTTAATGCTGTCAAGAATGCAGACAATACCAGTCTGGTAATTAGCTGTTTACTCTCCTCCCGCAATAATACCGGAAGGCTAAGGGTACATAGCAACATGTTTTCAACGACAGAGTTGTTGATTTCTTTTAAGCTTGCTCTGATGTCTGGTGTCTGGAAAAGTGATAAAAAAGTAATAATTGTCAGGAAAACAATACTTCCAAAGAGGAAGGTTTTGAAAATGGGAAAATACTGCCTGGGCTGTTTGCATAGGTAAGTAATAGTGGTAATCGTCATCAAAATGACAATAAGATGCTTATAGCGAGTAATACCATCTAAAAAGTAAGTCGCAATGAACAAAAAAACCAATGCTCTGTTCCAGTATTGCTTCCAGTTTTTATTCTCATTATTGAAAAGTAATGCTAAGGCCATTTTTTCTCCGACGTTTGCTCATGAGAGTTAAAATTTAGACGTTAATTGGTCAAACACAATAGAAGCGGGTAAGTTCGCAAGCATTTTATTTGCAGAACGGCACTCCAACTGGTTCATCCCATAACCCCCTATCAATCCAGGATCCGTTGGGCCATATAAAGTGATATTTGGGCGATCCAGCGCCGCGGTAAGATGGCTCAGACCTGTATCCACCGACACAACAAATTTCGCGCCAGCCAGGACCTTCGCAACATTTTCAAGACTCATTCGTGGCAACACTTCCACGTAGTCAAACCCTTCAGCCAGCCTTTTGGCTCGCGCCTCTTCATGCGGCGCACCCCACGGCAGTTTGATTCGAATCCCTGACGCTGCCAGTAATCCGATCAACTCTCTCCAGTTTGCTTCCGGCCAGTGCTTATCATCACGGGTCGTGGCGTGTAAAAATACCGCATACTGGCCTGCATCTGCATTAAGATGATTCAAAAAATGCTGCGCTATCGCATAGTTGCCCTGTGCTCGTGGTTTGTTGTAGCCCAGACTGAGCGCAAAAAGTTCACGAGTACGTTCCACCGCATGTTGCTGCTTTGGGACAGAGTGACGTTGGTTATAGAAAAGCGAAGCCAGGGGTTCGCGGGCGGACTGCCAGTCCATGCCGTGCTTAATACCGCGCGCGAGGCGGGTGACCAGCGCAGCGCTTTTAACCAGACCCTGTGCGTCGATAACCGCATCGTAATTTTCAGCCTGTACAGCCTCACGAAACGCTTTACGTTCTGCTTTTACCGCCGCTGAAAACCATGCTTTACGCCAGCGACGAATGGCTACCGGGATAACGCGATCGACCGCTGCATGCCATGATGGGATTTGAGCGAAACCTTCCTCAACCACCCAGTCGAATCGAATACCCGGTATTGCCTGCTGTGCGTCAGTCAGCGCAGGTAGCGTATGTAATACATCGCCCATTGAGGATGTTTTGACGATCAGAACCCGCATCTGTCAGCTTTCCTCTTGCAGTAACAGGCTGTTGAGTTCTTCAAGCACGCGCTGTGGAGTAATGTCGATGAGGCTTTGATGGTAACCCTCAGCCGTATCGCCTTTACGCACTTTGTGATAGCCCGTAATCAGGCGGATCACGCGAGCCTTATGCGACAACGGTGGCGTAAAGTCCGGGCTGCTGGGACCATAAAGGGCAACCAGCGGGCGGTTAAGTGCGGCAGCGACGTGCATCAGCCCTGAGTCGTTAGTGACTACGGCTTTACAGGCGGCTATCAGAATGACCGCCTGCTCCAGCTGGGTCTCTCCTGCCAGGTTACGGCACCACGCCTGCTGCTCGTTGCTGAGTGTGGCGAGAATTTCATTGCCGGCTTCGTGATCTTTGGCTGAGCCAAACAACACGATTTGGAAGCCTTCATCAATAAGCTGTTTTGCCAGTTCGGCATAGTGGTAGTGCGGCCAGCGCTTTGCCGGGCCGAATTCTGCGCCCGGACAGAAGCCGATCATCGGACGTTCTGAAGAAAGACCAAACGTACTGCAAACCTGGGACTTTTCACCGTCATTAACCTGCAGTTGAGGCCAGAGCAGGGGCTGCGGTAAGTCCTTCGCTGTTTGCATCACGCCTTTATCATAGGCCAGCGCCACATAGCGCTCGACCATAAGTGGCCAGGCTTCTTTATCCAGCACGCGCGCGTCATTGAGCAGGCCGTAGCGCATTTCGCCGCGCCAGCCTGTACGATGAGGAATACTGGCAAAAAAAGGCACCAGGGCAGATTTAAAGGAGTTGGGCAGCACATAGGCGCGGTCATAGCGTCGTTCACGCAGACTGTGGCCGAGCTTACGTCGCTCGCCAATTTCCAGCGCCCCGTGGCCGAGCGGCATCGGGATCGCTTCGTTCACTTCTGGCATACGCGATAAGAGCGGACGGCACCACGCAGGTGCCATCACATCAATAATCGCCTGGGGATAACGCGCCTTGAGCGTGCGATAGAGACTTTGCGACATCATCATGTCGCCCACCCATGACGGGCCGATCACCAGTATTCTCATTGCTTGCCTGCCTTACGCGTCGCGGTTCAGCCAGGCCATATATTCCGTTACCCCTTCGGCAACGGTCTTGAACGGCTTGTCGTACCCCGCTTTACGCAGGTTTGTCAGGTCAGCCTGCGTGAACGCCTGGTAGCGGCCTTTCAGTTTGTCCGGGAACGGGATGTATTCAATGCTGCCTTCTTTGTGGTATGCCAGCGTGGCGTCAGCGACCGCCTGGAAGGACTCTGCGCGGCCTGTGCCCAGGTTATAGATACCGGACACACCGTTTTCCCAGAACCACAGGTTCACCGCTGCCACATCGCCCACGTAGACAAAGTCGCGCTTGAAGCCGTCGCTGCCTTCGAACAATTTCGGGCTTTCACCGTTATTCAGCTGAGTGTTCAGGTGGAACGCCACGCTCGCCATGCTGCCTTTGTGCCCTTCACGCGGCCCGTAGACGTTAAAATAACGGAAGCCAACAATCAGGGAATTTGCTTCAGGTAGCACCTGACGTACATATTCATCAAACAGGAATTTGGAGTAGCCGTAGACGTTCAGCGGCTGCTCATACTCGCGGGATTCGATAAAGTCAGATGTACGGCCGCCGTAGGTGGCTGCAGAAGAGGCATACAGGAACGGGATTTCACGTTCCAGACAGTAGTGCAGGATCTCTTTGGAGTACTGATAGTTATTGTCCATCATGTACTTGCCATCCCACTCGGTGGTGGAGGAGCATGCCCCCTCGTGGAAGATGGCTTCGATCTCGCCGAACTCTTCACCCGCCATAATCTGGATAAGGAAATCTTCTTTATCCATATAGTCAGCAATGTTCAAATCCACCAGGTTGACGAACTTGGTGCCATCTTTCAGGTTGTCCACCACCAGGATGTCGGTGATGCCTTTGTCATTAAGGGCTTTAACGATGTTACTTCCGATGAAACCTGCGCCGCCGGTAACGATGATCATAACTGTAACCTTTGAAGTGTGGAGCCCGGGGACAATCCCGGATGCTAATGTCTGTAATCATATCATCACAACGGCATCCCTTCAGCCATTTGAACCGCGTCCTGAGGAGTTTCTGAAGGTAACAAGGGCTTTTCAGTTGCTTCCCATAAAGGCGGCTGGAAAAAATATTATATCGGGATAATTTGCCTTAATATTTTCAATCGTTATTAGTTAAATACACTTTGTTGGTTAATAAATGAACTATGT
Source organism: Leclercia pneumoniae (assembly GCF_017348915.1). Taxonomy (NCBI): domain Bacteria; kingdom Pseudomonadati; phylum Pseudomonadota; class Gammaproteobacteria; order Enterobacterales; family Enterobacteriaceae; genus Leclercia; species Leclercia pneumoniae. Next base: position 112,640 of record NZ_CP071383.1, read on the forward strand.
ACAGCCTGTAGTCAGTTATGTTATAATTATTCTTTTATAATAACGGTTATATCTACGATGAATTCATCTACCACGATTGTGACAGCATATTTTGATATTGGTAGAGGAGAGTGGACTTCTAATAAAGGATTCCGCGAAAAACTTGCGCGTTCAGTTGATGTTTATTTTAGTTATTTTGAACGTTTAGCCGCGCTTGAGAATGACATGGTGGTTTTTACCTCTCCGGATTTAAAAGCAAGAGTCGAAGCTATTCGTGAGGGTAAACCAACAACGGTTATTACGATTGATATTAAAAATAAATTTAAACATATCCGTTCGCGCATTCAAAAAATTCAACGAGATGAAGCTTTTACCAGCAAACTAGAGACGCGACAACTTAAAAATCCTGAATACTGGTCGCCGGATTATGTACTGGTTTGTAATCTAAAATCCTATTTTGTAAACAGAGCTATTAATGCTGGTCTTATTAGGACGCCGCTTGTCGCCTGGATCGACTTTGGCTATTGCCGTAAAGATAATGTGACCCGCGGTCTTACTGTCTGGGATTTCCCGTTCGATCCAAATAAAATGCATCTTTTTACCATTAAAAAGGGTCTTAGCGTTAATTCCCTGCAACAAGCTTTCGATTTTATGATCGGTAATCATGTGCATATTATTGGCGGGGCACTTGTTGGTTCACAAGAGAAATGGAAAGAGTTTTACCCTCTTGTTTTCCAGAGCCAGAAATTGACCCTTGAAAATAATATCGTGGATGATGATCAAGGGATCTTTGTTATGTGTTATTACAAAAGACCCGATCTGTTTGCTTTGAACTACCTGGGACATGGTAAATGGTTTGATCTGTTCCGCTGTTTCAAACGTTCCCGGTTCGGTGCAAAAATGCAGGCACTCAGGATTTTCTTGTCCAGAAAATAATCATTCCAACCGACGCCGTCTCCTCTTCTTCTTTATTACATTTCTGTTTTCCCGGCGCCTTTACCAAAGGCGCTTTCGGATATTTCTTTCCTGCGCCGTTAAAAGCCACATAAAACTCATGGTTTATTGTGGTTCTATAATTGCCATGCCCGTGTAAAAGCACCGACATACCACAAGGATACACGTGATTTATGCTGCAAAAACGACAACAGATGATGCGTCATCTCGTATCCCCGTATAGCTTTGGGTAATATGTGCCAAAATTTGCCGAGTCTGGAGAATTGCAATGCGTGGGGATTTTTACAAACAGTTAAACAGCGACCTGGAAACCGCACGTGCGGAAGGGTTGTTCAAAGAAGAGCGTATTATTACCTCTGCTCAGCAGGCCGATATCACCGTTGCCGACGGCAGCCATGTGATCAACTTCTGCGCCAACAACTACTTAGGTCTCGCGAATCATCCTGAGCTGATTGCCGCAGCCAAAAATGGCATGGACTCCCACGGTTTCGGTATGGCCTCCGTGCGCTTCATCTGCGGCACGCAGGATAGCCATAATCAGCTTGAGCAAAAGCTGGCGAATTTCCTCGGGATGGAAGATTCCATTCTGTACTCCTCCTGTTTCGATGCTAACGGCGGTCTCTTTGAGACGCTGCTTGGCGCAGAGGATGCAATCATTTCCGACGCGCTGAACCACGCCTCCATTATTGACGGTGTGCGCCTGTGTAAAGCGAAGCGTTACCGTTACGCCAACAACGACATGGTTGAGCTGGAAGCCCGTCTGAAAGAGGCGCGTGAAGCCGGCGCTCGCCATGTGCTGATTGCCACCGACGGCGTATTCTCTATGGACGGCGTGATCGCCAATCTGAAGGGCGTATGCGACCTGGCGGACAAATACGACGCGCTGGTAATGGTTGATGACTCTCACGCCGTCGGCTTCGTGGGTGAGAATGGCCGTGGCTCGCACGAATACTGTGAGGTGATGGGCCGCGTGGACATCATCACCGGTACGCTGGGCAAAGCGCTCGGCGGCGCGTCCGGCGGCTATACCGCTGCGCGTAAAGAGGTGGTGGAGTGGCTGCGCCAGCGTTCTCGCCCGTATCTGTTCTCCAACTCGCTGGCCCCGGCGATTGTTGCGGCCTCTATCAAAGTGCTGGAGATGGTAGAAGCGGGCAGCGAACTGCGCGACCGTCTGTGGTCCAACGCCCGTCTATTCCGCGAGAAAATGAGTGCGGCAGGTTTTACCCTGGCGGGTGCTGACCACGCGATCATCCCGGTGATGCTGGGCGATGCGGTGGTGGCACAGAACTTTGCTCGCGAGCTGCAAAAAGAAGGAATTTACGTTACCGGGTTCTTCTTTCCGGTGGTGCCAAAAGGTCAGGCGCGCATCCGCACCCAAATGTCTGCGGCGCATTCGCCTGAACAAATTGAACGTGCGGTAGAAGCCTTTACCCGCATCGGTAAACAGCTGGGCGTAATTGCCTGAGGACGTGTAATGAAAGCGTTATCCAAACTGAAAGCGGAAGAAGGGATTTGGATGACCGACGTGCCGGAGCCGGAAGTCGGTCATAACGATCTGCTGATCAAAATTCGTAAAACGGCCATCTGCGGCACAGACGTTCATATCTACAACTGGGACCAGTGGTCACAGAAAACCATCCCGGTACCGATGGTTGTAGGTCATGAATATGTGGGCGAAGTGGTCGGTATCGGGCAGGAAGTCAAAGGCTTTAAAATTGGCGACCGCGTCTCTGGCGAAGGTCATATTACCTGCGGCCACTGCCGTAACTGCCGCGGTGGACGTACGCACCTGTGTCGTAATACCGTCGGTGTAGGGGTGAACCGTCCGGGTTGTTTCGCAGAATATCTGGTGATCCCGGCGTTCAACGCCTTCAAAATCCCGGACAACATCTCTGACGATCTGGCCTCCATCTTCGACCCGTTCGGTAACGCGGTCCATACCGCCCTCTCTTTCGACCTGGTGGGCGAAGATGTGCTGGTCTCCGGTGCCGGCCCGATTGGGATTATGGCGGCTGCGGTTGCGAAGCACGTGGGTGCGCGTAACGTTGTTATCACCGACGTGAATGAGTATCGCCTGTCGCTGGCACGTAAAATGGGCGTGACCCGCGCGGTAGATGTTTCGAAAGAAAGTCTGAATGATGTCATGGAAGAGCTGGGTATGACCGAAGGTTTTGACGTCGGTCTGGAAATGTCCGGCGCGCCGCCAGCGTTCCGTACCATGCTCGACACCATGAACCACGGCGGTCGTATCGCGATGCTGGGTATTCCGCCTTCGGATATGTCTATCGACTGGAACAAGGTCATCTTCAAAGGGCTTTTCATCAAAGGCATTTATGGCCGTGAGATGTTCGAAACCTGGTACAAGATGGCGGCGCTGATCCAGTCTGGCCTGGATCTGACTCCGATTATCACTCATCACTTCTCTGTCGATGAGTTCCAGAAAGGCTTCGACGCCATGCGTTCCGGTCAATCCGGCAAAGTCATCCTCAGCTGGGACAAATAATAAAAAAGGCCGAGTTATTCGGCCTTTTCTTATAAGGCTTGTCTGAAATGTTGTAAATAAATGTCATTTGTCATAAATATTGCGTAATTGAGTTATTGTCTCGTTGTGCTGCTAATTTTAATTACCTAACCTGAACGTCAATACACTTTACACTTAGACGCCGCATACATTGCCAGCCTTAATACTTTCTTAATATAAGGGCTGTACAATGCCGCGTAACCTCAAGGGTATTTGGTAAGTGATGATGAATAGTTCAATCAGGCTCAGTGTGATTATTCCGTTGTACAATGCGGCAAAGGACTTTAATGCCTGCATGGAATCATTAATCGGGCAAACATGGACTGCTCTGGAAATTATTATTGTCAACGACGGTTCTACAGATAACTCCGTTGAAATTGCACAATATTATGCTGACAACTACCCCCACGTTAAGCTGATTCATCAGAGTAACGCCGGGGCCTCTGTCGCCCGTAACCGCGGGCTTGCCGTCGCTACAGGCGACTACGTCGCCTTTGTCGATGCGGATGACCTGGTCTATCCAAATATGTACGAAACGCTGATGAAGATGGCGCTGGAGGACGATCTTGATGTCGCCCAGTGTAATGCTGACTGGTGCGTGCGAGAAACGGGCAGTACCTGGCAATCCATCCCCACCGATCGTCTGCGTTCTACGGGTGTATTAACCGGCCCGGACTGGTTGCGCATGGCACTGGCATCACGCCGCTGGACGCATGTTGTCTGGATGGGTGTATATCGGCGTGAGGTTATTCTCAAAAACAAAATCATGTTTGTTCCGGGTTTACACCATCAGGACATTGTGTGGACCACTGAATTTATGTTTAACGCTGTCCGCGCAAGATATACCGAAGAATCTTTATATAAATATTTTTTACATGACCAGTCAGTAAGTCGTCTTAAAAGACAAGGGGATAAAAACCTTAATTACCAGCGTCATTATATGAAGATCACACGATTACTTGAGAAATTAAATCGTGACTATGCAAATCGCATTACGATTTATCCTGAGTTTCATCAGCAAATCACCTATGAAGCATTGCGCGTATGCCACTGCGTACGTAAAGAAAAAGATATCTCAACGCGCCAACGTATGATTGCTGAGATTTATGCTTCCGGGATGTATAAACGTATGGTCATGAACGTGCGCAGCGTGAAACTGGCCTGGCAGGCGATGCTGTGGACATATCGCCTGTGGAAATGGCGCGACAAAACGCTGTCGCCCCACCGTATTACCCGCAAAGTGCTCAATCTACGCTAACGTTTTTGCTACCGGGGGATCGCCCCCATCCCTGCCACTGATGCTGGAAATAGCTCACCAGCATGCTTTGAGCGATGCTGTCGCTCAGTACGCTAAAGAATCGGTCTGCATATACCGGCGCAGGCGCCCCCTTCGGTTTACAGATATTCACGCCGCGGAACGGATTTCGCGGGGTGTCAGGTGCATTGCCTTTCGGCGGCGTCATATTGGGTGTGGAAGTATCCACCTGCGGCTCGTTTAACAGGCTGCTTGGGCGCACCAGCGTAATGTCAGAGGGCAGCGTCGGTAGCATCTGCTGCAATACGCGTACGGTAGAAGGGTGGGGATGCCCAATCGCAATGGCAGAACCATTGCGGCGTGCCAGCTGAACGGCACGATTAAACTGCACGCGGATATCCGCCTCGTTTTGCGTATCGTCCAGGAACACTTTGCGCTTAATCACTTTCACGCCTGTACCCTGTGCCGCACGCATCGCCTGGCTGTTGCCAATGGTCATGCTGTCGAGGAAATAGAGGTTATAGCGCTCCAGCGCCTGCATCACCTTCTGCATTCCAAACAGGCTTGAGGTCATGGCGCTGCCCATATGGTTGTTCAGCCCCACCGCGTACGGTACTTTGCCGTAGGCCTCCCGGATGATCCGTTCAACCTCGTCGCTGCTCATTTCCGGGCGCAGTGTATCTTTTTCTAAGGGCTGTTTGCTTAGCGGTGCCATCGGCAAATGAATCAAGACCTCGTGACCGCTATTGTGCGCTTTGGTGGCCATTTCGCGAGCGTGGGGCGCGTTCGGTAATACCGCTACGGAGATAGCGGGAGGCATCGCCAGCACCTGATTTTCATTGTGCGGACGATAACCGAAGTCATCAATGACGATGGCAAGTTTGCCTGCGTAAACGGGTGCAACCAGCGCCAGTGCGCTGGCGACGGAGAGAACGATACGACGAAATTGAAGCAAAACTTATCTTCCCAACCACGGCTGTGGATTGACCGCCTGACCCTGGCGACGAATTTCGAAATAGAGTGACGGGCGGCCCTGACCGCCACTGCTGCCCACAAGGGCGATGGGTTGGCCGGCGCGCACCTGGGTGCCCACGCTGACCAGAGCGCTCTGGTTATAGCCGTAAAGACTCATATCGCCTTTACCGTGTTCCACCACTACCACCAGCCCGTAACCCTGCAGCCAGTCGGCCAGAATTACGCGGCCATCGGCAATGGCTTTCACTTCGCTACCTTCAGACGCACCGATAACAATCCCTTTCCAACGTAGCTCACCCTGCAGTTGTTCGCCATAGCGATGCAGAATTGTACCGCGTACAGGCCAGTAAGCCTGACCGCGCGGGGAGCCCAGGCCACCGGTACGCGACATCAATGAACGTTCGCTTTCAGTTGGTTTGTAGGTGGTGCCTTTACGGGACGCTTCCTGCTGTTTGTTACGTACAGCCTGCGCCTCGCGCGCCTCTTTTTCGGCACGCGCTTTGGCAGCCGCTTCCGCACGGGCAATGCTGTTACGCAATTTAGATTCGTTAGCGCGCATTTCGCTGAGCTGACTCTGACCAGCCTGAATGGAAGACTCCAGCCCGCTCAGCGTTTTTTTACGCTCGTTGCGCGCCTGCTCCAGCTTCGCCTGCTGCGCCTGCTGTTCGTAGAGCAAGGTCTGCTGCTGGCTCTGCTTCTCTTCCAGCTCGGCTTTTTGTGAGGAGACCTCTTCGCGCGTCTGTTTCAACTGCGCAATGGTCTCCTGACGCGCCTGGTTCAGATAGCCAAAATAGGCCTGCAAACGCTGGCCACGCTGACTCTCTTCACCGCTCAAAATCAATTGAATGCCGGTATGTTCGCCCTGACGGAAGGCCGCGTCGAGCTGCGCCGCAAGATTACGCTCCTGGCTAATGCGCTGGCGTTCAAGTTTGGCGATCGACGCGTTCATTTCATCGATTTGCTTATTGAGCTGAGTGAGGGTGTTTTGAGTTTCGCGCAATTTACGCGTCGCGGCAGAAATCGCCTCTTCCTGCTGCTTAAGTTGCGCAAGCAGTGCGGCGCGTTGCTGCTGTTGCTGGCGTACCGCACGCTCTTTCGCGGCGATATCGGCCTGAATAGATTTAAGCTGATCCCGGTCATCCGCATGGGCGGACGCAGCGCACAGCAATACGCCAGCGCTGAGCGCGCTGGCGTAAAGCAGAGGTCTGACTGATAACCGTATCGGCTTCACGACCCATGTGATTGAAAAAATCGCCTTTCCCCTCATGGGGAAGGATTATTCCACGATGAACAGCGCCTTGCCAGTCATCTCTTTCGGGATTTCCATACCCATCAGCGTCAGCATAGTGGGCGCGATGTCAGAAAGCTTGCCGCCTTCGACCGCTTTCACTGATTTATCACCCACGTAGATCAGCGGAACGGGCAGGTTCGTGTGCGCCGTATGTGCCTGCCCGGTAGATGGATCGCGCATCTGCTCGGCATTGCCGTGGTCGGCGGTGATCAGCAGTTGTCCACCCACCGCTTCCACCGCTTTCGCGACCTGCTCAACGCAGTGATCCAGGGCTTCCACGGCTTTCACCGCGGCTTCCATTACGCCGGTATGACCAACCATGTCGCCATTTGGGTAGTTACAGATGATGGTGTCGTATTTCCCGCTCTCGATTGCCGCCACCAGTTTTTCAGTCAATTCTGCAGAGCTCATTTCAGGCTGCAGATCGTAGGTCGCTACTTTCGGGGAGTTAATCAGAATACGATCTTCGCCGCTGAACGGCTCTTCAACGCCGCCATTAAAGAAGAAGGTAACGTGAGCATATTTCTCGGTTTCGGAGATACGTAGCTGGGTTTTGTCATTCTTCGCCATCCATTCACCGAAGGTATTCTCCAGCGAAGCAGGGGGATAGGCGCAAGGGGCATTGATGTCAGCGGCGTATTCGGTCAACTGGATGTAGTCGAGGTTAACCACTTTCTTACGGGCGAAGCCGTCGAAATCGTGATTTACAAACGCACGGGTAATTTCACGGGCACGGTCGGCGCGGAAATTCATGAAGATCAAAGCATCGCCATCGTTCATGGCGGCATCAGGCTGGCCTTCAGCGCGAATGACGGTCGCTTTCACGAATTCGTCGTTTTCATCCCGTGCGTAAGCGGCTTCCAGGCCTTCGACGGCGGTCGCGAACTGGAATTCACCTTTTGCCAGCGTCATCAGGTCATAGGCCTGCTCAACGCGGTCCCAGCGATTATCGCGGTCCATGGCGTAGTAACGGCCGATGAGAGAAGCTACGCGCCCCTTACCCAGAGCAGCAAACTTCTCTTCAAACAGCTGCAGAGAGTGTTTAGCGCTACGCGGTGGGGTATCGCGACCATCAAGGAAGGCGTGAAGATAGATTTTTTCTGCACCGCGTTCTGCCGCCAGCTCGACCATCGCCAGAATATGATCTTCGTGGCTGTGTACACCGCCTGCAGAGAGCAGACCCATAATGTGTACCGCTTTGCCTGCCGCTACCGCTTTATCTACCGCGCCGCACAGGGTCGGGTTAGCAAAGAAAGTCCGTTCTTTAATTTCAACATCCAGACGGGTGAGATCCTGGTAAACAATGCGCCCGGCGCCCAGGTTTACGTGTCCGACTTCGGAGTTGCCCATCTGGCGATCCGGCAGACCGACTTCCAGACCGGAAGCATCAATCAAGGTATGAGGGCGTTTAGCCCACAGTGCATCCATGACCGGGGTTTTGGCGTTGAGAATGGCGTTATCCTGGCTCTCTTCACGGTAGCCATAGCCATCCAGGATCACCAGTACCATAGGTTTTTTAGAAACCGACATTGCGACAACCTCTGTGCGTAATAGACAAAAAATTTGCGTAATTTTACTACAGCTGAATCGTGCAAATAGCCGCAGAAGATCAAAGAAATCCGCGGGGCAGAGGTTCTTCAGGGCAATTTTGGTCTTTTTTTTCGTGGCAGGCCGCAGAAAATGGATTAGCTTAGTGTCGCTGGCTGTATTTGCTCCAACGCGCAGGTATACTCCTGTCCTGGTTTTTTATTCACTTAGTCGGGAGTCGTTACCCCCCATGCAAGAAATTATGCAATTTGTTAGCCGCCACCCCATACTTTGTATCGCGTGGATTGGTTTACTGGCCGCTGTGCTGTTCACTACTTTCAAAGGCCTCACGTCTAAAGTGAAAGTGATCACTCGTGGCGAAGCAACGCGTCTTATTAATAAAGAAGACGCGGTGGTTGTCGATCTGCGTCAGCGTGACGATTTCCGTAAAGGGCACATTGCAGGCGCTATCAACCTGCTGCCCGCTGAAATCAAAGCAAACAATTTTGGCGAACTGGAAAAGCATAAAGACAAACCGATTATCGTTGTGGACGGTACCGGCATGCAGGCTCAGGAGCCCGCCAATATTCTCTACAAGGCAGGCTTTGAAAAAGTGAGCGTCCTGAAAGAGGGTATCTCCGGCTGGAGCGGCGAGAATCTGCCTCTGGTTCGCGGCAAATAAACAGGAGTCAAGTCATGGCCAATATCGAAATCTATACCAAAGCGACCTGCCCGTTCTGCCATCGCGCAAAAGCGCTGCTGGACAGCAAAGGTGTCTCTTTCCAGGAGTTGCCGATTGATGGCGACGGCGCGAAGCGTGAAGAGATGATTAAGCGAAGTGGCCGCACGACGGTTCCGCAGATTTTTATCGATGCGCAGCACATTGGCGGCTGTGATGATTTATATGCGCTCGACGCGCGCGGCGGGCTTGATCCTCTGCTGCGCTAAGGCGTTTTAAGACAATAAAAAAAGGGTTTTTTTCATGTCAGAACAAAACAACACCGAAATGACTTTCCAGATCCAGCGCATTTATACCAAGGATGTCTCGTTTGAGGCTCCAAATGCGCCGCATGTTTTCCAGAAAGACTGGCAGCCAGAGGTTAAACTTGATCTTGATACCGCATCTACCCAACTGGCGGATGACGTGTATGAAGTCGTGCTGCGTGTGACCGTAACTGCTTCTCTGGGCGAAGAAACGGCGTTCCTGTGTGAAGTACAGCAGGGTGGTATCTTCTCTATCGGTGGCATTGAAGGCAACCAGATGGCGCATTGCCTGGGTGCATACTGCCCGAACATTCTGTTCCCGTATGCCCGTGAGTGCATTACCAGCCTGGTGTCTCGTGGTACATTCCCGCAACTGAACCTTGCGCCGGTGAACTTCGATGCGCTGTTCATGAACTATCTGCAGCAGCAAGCTGGCGAAGGTACTGAACAACATCAGGATGCCTGATGAGTACTGTTAATGCGTCAATGACTGTGATCGGTGCCGGCTCTTACGGCACCGCTCTTGCCATTACTCTGGCAAGAAATGGCCACCAGGTTGTGCTCTGGGGCCATGACCCAAAACATATCGCAACGTTGCAAGCCGATCGCTGTAACGTGGCGTTCCTCCCTGATGTGCCTTTCCCCGACTCACTGCACCTTGAAAGCGACCTCGCGACGGCGCTGGCGGCCAGCCGTAACATTCTGGTTGTGGTACCCAGCCATGTGTTTGGCCAGGTTCTGCGTCAGATAAAACCGCTGATGCGAGCCGATGCGCGTATCGTCTGGGCGACCAAAGGGCTGGAAGCCGAAACCGGACGTCTGCTGCAGGATGTGGCGCGCGAAGCGCTGGGGGATGAGATACCGCTGGCGGTGATCTCCGGACCGACATTTGCGAAAGAGCTGGCAGCGGGTCTGCCTACGGCCATCTCTCTGGCGTCCACCGATGAGACTTTTGCCGACGATTTGCAGCAGCTTCTGCACTGCGGTAAGAGCTTCCGTGTCTACAGCAACCCCGATTTTATCGGCGTGCAGCTGGGTGGTGCGGTGAAGAATGTGATTGCCATCGGTGCCGGGATGTCCGACGGTATTGGCTTTGGTGCCAATGCGCGAACAGCGCTGATCACCCGCGGCCTGACCGAGATGTCCCGACTGGGCGCTGCGCTGGGTGCCGATCCTACAACCTTTATGGGCATGGCGGGGCTGGGCGACCTGGTGCTTACCTGCACCGACAACCAGTCACGTAACCGCCGCTTCGGCATGATGCTCGGACAGGGCATGGATGTCACGGGCGCGCAGGAGAAGATTGGTCAGGTGGTTGAAGGCTACCGCAATACCAAAGAAGTTCGCGAATTGGCGCACCGTTTTGGTGTCGAAATGCCAATAACCGAGGAAATTTATCAGGTATTGTATTGCGGAAAAAATGCGCGCGAGGCAGCATTGACCTTATTAGGTCGTGCGCGAAAGGACGAGCGCAGCAACGAAGCCTCCCCGAAATAACCGGGGCCGCAGGGTAATAACCAATAACCCTGCAGCCTGATGTCGGACGGGGATAATCGCAGGGATCCTTTGTCATCCAACGACACGGCCAGCAGAGACTGGCCGGTCGTACCATTACGTCTGGAGTAAGCAATGCCGTGTGAAGAACTGGATATCGTCTGGAACAATATTAAAGCCGAAGCCCGGGCTTTGGCCGACTGTGAGCCTATGCTGGCCAGCTTTTATCACGCGACGCTCCTCAAGCATGAAGATCTTGGCAGTGCCCTGAGTTATATGCTCGCCAATAAGTTGTCTTCCGCCATTATGCCCGCCATTGCCATTCGCGAAGTGGTCGAAGAGGCCTATGCCGCCGACCCGGAAATGATCGCCTCTGCCGCCTGTGATATTCAGGCTGTACGCACGCGTGACCCGGCGGTGGATAAATACTCCACCCCTCTGCTTTACCTGAAAGGGTTTCATGCGCTGCAGGCCTACCGCATCGGCCACTGGCTGTGGAATGAAGGCCGCCGCGCACTGGCGATTTTTCTGCAAAACCAGGTTTCGGTCACCTTCCAGGTCGATATTCACCCGGCCGCGAAGATTGGCCGGGGCATCATGCTCGACCACGCCACCGGTATTGTGGTGGGTGAAACGGCGGTGATCGAAAATGATGTTTCGATCCTGCAGTCGGTGACCCTGGGCGGTACCGGTAAAACCAGCGGCGATCGCCACCCGAAAATTCGTGAAGGGGTGATGATTGGTGCCGGGGCGAAGATTCTGGGGAATATCGAAGTGGGGCGCGGTGCGAAAATTGGTGCCGGCTCAGTGGTATTGCAACCTGTTCCTCCTCATACCACCGCCGCAGGCGTTCCGGCGCGTATTGTCGGCAAGCCCGATAGCGACAAGCCGGCGATGGATATGGATCAGTTCTTCAACGGTATTCACCATACCTTTGAGTATGGTGATGGCATTTAACTTCTGAGGATGGCGCCGGCATAACCTAGCTGGCGCCAGGCTTCATAAACCACCACCGACACCGCATTAGAGAGGTTCATACTGCGGCTGTCCGGCATCATGGGAATACGAATTTTTTGCTCAGCAGGCAGCGCATCCAGAATCGTTGCTGGCAGACCGCGCGTCTCTGGGCCAAACAGCAGATAATCCCCTTGCTGATAGCTCACGGCACTGTGCGCTGGCGTACCTTTGGTGGTCAGTGCAAACATGCGCTGGGGTTTCTCTGCATCCAGAAAAGCCGCGAGATCCCGATGGCGAACCACGGCGGTAAATTCATGGTAATCCAGCCCCGCGCGACGCAGGCGTTTGTCGTCCCACGTAAAGCCCATTGGCTCAATGATATGCAGGCGAAAACCGGTGTTAGCGCACAGGCGGATGATATTGCCGGTATTCGGCGGAATTTCTGGTTCGAAGAGTACGATGTTAAGCATGCTGACTGCCCCCTTATTTGCGGGGGGCAGGATAGCATTTTCACTACGCCGCGTCGCCCTGCGACAAGGGTGCCAGTGCAGCCGGAAGCTTACTTAACTCTTGCACCAGAGAGTCTTTGCTGATCTCACTAATCGACCTCGCGCCGGTTAGCGTCATCGCCACCCTCATCTCTTTCTCGATCAGGTTCAGCAGATTCGCCACGCCCGCCTGGCCGTGCGTCGCCAGCGCATAGAGATAAGCGCGCCCCAGCAGCACGCTGTCTGCGCCCAGCGCAATCATGCGTACCACATCCAGCCCGTTGCGGATGCCACTGTCGGCCAGGATGGCGATATCCCCTTTCACCGCGTCGGCAATGGCAGGCAATGCCCGTGCTGAAGAGAGCACCCCATCCAGCTGGCGGCCACCGTGGTTAGAGACCACAATGCCATCGGCACCAAAACGGACCGCATCGCGGGCATCTTCCGGATCGAGGATCCCTTTGATCACCATAGGGCCGTCCCAGAATTCACGGATCCACTCCAGGTCTTTCCAGGAGATGGAGGGATCGAAGTTATTCGCCAGCCAGCCGATGTAATCCTCCAGCCCGGTGGGTTTCCCCAGATAGGTAGAGATATTCCCCAGATCGTGTGGACGGCCGTTAAGTCCCACATCCCATGCCCACTGAGGATGGGTCACAGCCTGCCAGTAACGACGCATCGCTGCATTGGCGCCGCTCATACCTGAGTGGGCATCACGATAGCGCGCGCCGGGGGTGGGCATATCCACCGTAAAGACCAGCGTCGAACAGCCGGCCGCTTTAGCGCGCTCCAGCGCGTTGCGCATAAAACCGCGATCGCGCAGGACATACAGCTGGAACCACATCGGGCGCTTAATGGTCGGCGCCACCTCTTCAATGGGGCAGACGGAAACGGTGGAGAGGGTAAAGGGAATACCTTTCGCATCGGCCGCCGCCGCGGCCTGCACCTCTCCACGCCGGGCATACATGCCGCACAAACCCACCGGCGCCAGAGCCACCGGCATCGAGAGCGTTTCGTTAAACAGCGTTGTCTCGAGGCTAAGATCGGACATATTCTTCAGCACGCGCTGACGCAGGGCCACTTCCGACAGGTCTTCTACATTACGGCGCAGCGTGTATTCGGCATAAGCACCGCCGTCGATATAGTGAAACAGGAACGGGGGCAGGATGCGCTTCGCTGCGGCGCGGTAGTCACTGGCTGCGGAAATAATCATGCTTTGGTCTCCCTGGTAGTGTCGTTGTCGCCAGGCAGACGGGTAATACGCGCCTGTCGGGCCTGATCTTCATCGAATTGTTTGATGGTGGTGTGGACAAAGCCCAGGTGTGCCATCATCGCCTTGCGCGCCGCTTCGGCATCTCCGTTCAGAATGGCGTTCAGCACCGCCTCGTGCTGCTCAGTCAGGCGGGCAAAGACCGGCGGCACCTGGTACATACGCTGGCGGCTCTGCTTCACGGAGGATTGCAATAGGTCGAAAAAACCGCGCATGGTCTGTAGCAGCACCACGTTGTGCGAGGCTTCAGCAATGGCAAGGTGAAAACGGACATCCGCCTGGGAGGCGATATCCGGGTCGGGGCTTTGCGTCGCGTCGAAGCAGGCTTTAAGCTTCTCTTTGTCGGCCTCCGTCGCCCGCATGGCCGCATGCCATGCCGTGCTGGTTTCGATCGCGTGACGCGCTTCCAGGATATCGAAGCTGTAGTCCGGATCGTTCTCCATCAGCGTTTTTAACGGTTGAACAATGTTTTGTTCCGACCAGTCATCATGCTGCCAGCGCACAAAAGTGCCGCCGCCACGACGGCTCAGCAGCACCCCTTCATTCACCAGCGTCGCCAGGGCTTCACGTAACGAGTTACGCGAAACGCCAAGCTGGGCTGCCAGCTGGCGCTCGGCGGGCAATTTCATGCCCGCCTCCAGCTGTTGTTCTTTAATCAGCGTCTTTACGCGAGAGGCAATCTCGTCGGAAAGACGTCTGGGCATCACTATCATGGAATCATCCAGGTTAAGACGTAGGCCTGTAGCGTGGTGATCACGCCCACCATACAGGTGAATATCAGGCTGTGTTTGACGGTAAAGCGGAACAAATCGGACTCCTTGCCCACCAGGCCTACCGCCGCACAGGCGATAGCGATGGACTGCGGCGAGATCATTTTGCCGGTCACCCCGCCGGTCGTGTTAGCCGCGACAAGCAGGACGTCGGAGACGCCAATCTGCTGGGCCGCCGTCGCCTGTAGCGCAGCAAACAGGGCGTTGGACGAGGTATCTGACCCGGTCAGGAACACACCCAGCCAGCCGAGGAACGGCGAGAAGAAGGTAAATGCGTGCCCGGTATGCGCCAGGGCCAGGGCCAGCGTCGACGACAGCCCGGAGTAGTTCGAGATAAACGCGAACGCCAGAACCATCCCGATGGAGTAGATCGGCAGCGCCAGCTCTTTCAGCGTGCTGGCAAACGTCTGCACCGCGGCGGCAGGCTTCATGCGCAGCCACACCACAGAAAGAATAGCGGCAAACAGGATGGCCGTACCGGTGGCGGAGAACCAGTCGAACTTATAGACCGCCGCATAGGGTGTCGCCTCGCTAACCACCGGCGGCATACGCGCGACCATCTTGTCGAGGAAGGGCACGGAGATATTAATCACCATGTCATACAGCGCGCCGCCTGGGGCGAACAGGGCTTTAAACGGCGGAACGCTCCACAGGGTGACGGTTGCCGTCAGGAACAGGAAGGGCGACCAGGCGCGAATGATTTGTCCAGGAGTATAACCGGTACGCGCCAGGGTCTGATCGACGTGTGAGGCGCCCATATCGGCAAAACGGAAAATACGCACCGGCTGCCAGCGCTTGAGGAACAGCGTCAGGCATACCAGAGAAACCAGCGACGAGATAATGTCCGGCAGCTCCGGGCCGAGGAAGTTGGAGCTGAGGTACTGAGCGATGGCGAAGGAACCGCCTGCGACCATCACCGCAGGCCAGGTCTCTTTCACGCCGCGCCAGCCGTCCATAATCGCCATGATCCAGAACAGCACAATAATGGTCAGGAACGGCAGCTGACGTCCTACCATCTGGCCAATCTCAAAGCTGTCCAGCCCGGTCACCTGACCGGCCACCAGAATCGGGATCCCCATTGCGCCAAAGGCGACCGGCGCGGTGTTAACGATCAGACAGAGACCGGCGGCATAGAGCGGGTTAAAGCCTAAACCTACCAAAAGGGCTGCGGTGATGGCCACCGGCGCGCCAAAGCCAGCCGCCCCCTCCAGGAATGCCCCAAAAGAGAAGCCGACAATCAGCATTTGCAGGCGCTGGTCCGGCGTGATGGAGAGAATCGACGAACGGATAATGTCGAACTGACCGGTTTTTACCGAGATTTTATAGACAAATACGGCGGCAATAATAATCCAGGCGATGGGCCATAGACCGTAGAAGAAGCCATAGACAACCGAAGCCAGCGCGCGATCGACCGGCATTTTATAAAAGAACAGCGCGACCAGCAGGGCGATGGCGACAGTCCAGGTCGCGGCAAGGTAGCCCTTCAGCTTGAGCTTAATCAGCGCAAAAAAGAAGAACAGAATGGGTAGCGATGCGATCAGGCTCGATAGCCAGATATTGCCGGCCGGATCGTAGTTTTGTTGCCAGAGGCTCATTGCAGGTCTCCTGAGGACCACCCGCCCTGTACGCGGTGAGTCTGCGCTCATCTCAACGTCACAATACGTGTAAAAGTGGTCCTGCCAATAGGGGGATGTAGGGGTAATGACAATGAATGGTTAACCAGATGTTATGGTTGGGCAACGATTTTGTGATGGAAAATAATGGAAATGTGAACCAGTGGACAGTCAAAGAGGGGATTGGTTGGGCCAATTTAGAGCGGGGCCCATCGTATAAAGTTGGGCCCCGCATAATCGTCAGTAGAAAATCATTTTTTAAACAGCACTTTGGGCAGAAGCAGGGTCTCCGATGACAATCAAACCATCTTGCTGTTTAAGATGGTTATCTTTAATTTCCTGCTCAATAACATCAGAGATTACTTTTCGAAGAACACTACTGGTTGATTTAAAACCCAGCATTCTTGAGACGGATGTAATGATTTCATCTTCAGTTGCTCCAAGGCTTGTGCTAACAATGTCAAAAGCACCGGAAGCTATTTCGATAGGCGCAATCAGTTCAGGTTGAATCGCCACAGATAATCTAGACACTTCCGAGCCGCTGATAATATTGTTTTTCGTATTCAGTTGGTGGCATATGATCACTCGAACCATGCCGACGCTTACTGTTATAAAATATTTCGATGTAATCAAAAATATCACCGCGAGCTTCTTCTCGCGTTCCGTAGATCTTTTTCTTTATCCGTTCACGTTTCAGTAGCTGGAAAAAACTTTCTGCGACTGCGTTGTCATGACAGTTACCGCGACGGCTCATACTGCCCTCCAGCCCGTGTGATTTCAGGAACGACTGCCACTCATAGCTTGTGTACTGACTGCCTTGATCAGAATGAACCAGCACCTGCTTTTGAGGATTACGTCGCCACACGGCCATCAGAAGTGCATTCAGGACAATATCCTTTGTCATCCGGGGCTGCATTGACCAGCCAATAACTTTGCGCGAGAACAGGTCAACAACCACAGCCAGATACAGCCAGCCTTCGTGAGTCCGGATGTAGGTGATGTCCGTTACCCAACGCTCATCCGGTGCTTCCGGGTTGAACTGCCGCTGGAGCCTGTTGGGCGTCACGATGCTGGTTTCACCCTTACGTGCCCGTGGGCTACGGTACCCGACCTGAGCCCTTATCCCGGCACGCTTCATCAGTCGCCAGACACGGTTAACTCCGCACTGTTGTCCGGTATCCCGCAGGTCGAGGTGGATCTTGCGATAACCATAAACGCAACCCGACTCCAGCCAGAACTGCTTTATCAGCCCCGTCAGCCTCAGGTCAGCATGATGCCGCCGTGAATCCGGCTGCTGAAGCCAGGCGTAAAAACCACTCGGATGCACATCCAGCACCCGACAAAGCAGTCGGACAGGCCAGCAATAGGTGTTGTCACGGATAAAGGCGTACCTCAGTCGGACAGCTTTGCGAAGTACGCCGCGGCTTTTTTTAATATGTCCCGTTCGTCGGTAACCCGCTTCAGCTCTTTCTGGAGGCGTCGGATCTCAGCCTGAGCGTCTGACTGGACTTTATTGGTTGAGGAATCCGGGCCATATGCCTTTATCCAGGCATAAAGACTGTGGGTGGTGATACCGAGACGTGTTGCCACGCTGGAAACAGAATGGCCGCGATCAACAACCTGTTTTACCGCTTCAATTTTAAACTCTTCGGGATAACGCTTACCGCTCATGGGCACCTCTCTTTAAGTCATCTTAAATGACTCTGAGGTGTCTGTTAAACCCGTGGCGATTCAAGTTAGATTTCAAGAAATGGATAACTACTTTACTCTTATGATACAAAATTGGGAACCTACTGATTGTAATATTACTGATTACCGCATCGGAATAGCAGAAAAATATTTTGCGCCCATAAAAAAGCCCAACGCATTCTTATGTGAATTTATTGGGCCGCTATTTCTAACTTAACTTAAATTATCAGAATGGCGTCTTACAAAAGCCCGTCATCTCTTTCAGGCCCATTTCACGGCCAAGTTCGGTCATCGGGTGCACGACGACCAGACCACGAACGCTTTTCTTCAGCTTGCCCATATCAGCCTGCTCTTTTTTGGTGATCGGGCGGCGGTGCGGCATGTCCATCAGCTTCTGCGCTTCTTTACTCAGCTTGTGGTTTTTCACTGCGCGCAGGCGATCAATTTCGGCTTCCAGCGTCGCGGTCTCTTTTTCCAGCTCGGCATACTTCTCGGCGGACTCAACCAGCGAGAGGCCAGCCATCTGGTGGCGGATCAGATCCAGGCGGTCGCTCAGGCGTTTAATTTCGTTCTTTTCGACTTCTTTCATCACAAATAACTCTAAAAACGGGGGAGATTACAGGGAAGGATACACCAATGTGCGCAGGCTTACTTCTGAAACGCTTTTTTTAAGCTGATCCGGGAAATCAGCTCAGTTAAAGAGAGCACCATGGTGGAGCGCACCATCTGCTGATAACGCTGCTTCTGCATGGCGTAAAGCTCAGGATCGCTGGTATCGAACTGCGGCGCCGGGGGAAGGGCCGTGACGCAATGTAGCTCACCCAGCGGCCCGAGGATCTCGTCGTCGGTGAAACCATACTCATTGCCGTCGTGATTTAGCTCTTCCCGCAAGGCCATCAACAGCTCGGCATCTTCGTACTCCGGTCGGCTAATAACGCCCAGACCGTAGATTAACTTCAGGCGGACAGATAAATCGCCCAGCGGTCCGTCGCCGTCCAGTAACGGTTCTACCGCATATTTCACCGCGTAATCGTCTTTGCGAAACACCTGAAGCACCAGGATATTCACCGCCTCGGTGAGTAACTCGACGGCGGAAATCAGGAAACTTCGTACAGTTTTGCCAGCATTCAGACGTTCAAGCACACGATTTTCAAAGGCCTGGGTTTGTTCCATTATTGCCTGCATATCTGACAATCTTTTATCCGGGCGCAGGATGACCTGCGCCAGTTCCTGCATCATTTGGTTGCGTTGTAAACGTTAACCGCCTCCACAACCACTTCGCTATTTGCATCCAGTCCGGATACCTGCGCCAGTGCGGCCTGTGGGCCATTATCGTTAATTAATTGCGCCAGTTCCTGAGCCTGCGGATCCTCTGCGCTACGGTAATGCATGGCGGCGGCAATCCCCTTGACCAGGTTTTTGTTAGGCAGGCCATATTCCAGGGTGCCCAGTACCGGCTTAATCAGACGGTCGCCTGCGCTTAGCTTACGCAGCGGCTGACGGCCCACGCGCTCGACGTCATCTTTCAGATACGGGTTTTCAAAACGGCCGAGGATTTTCTGAATGTATGCCGCATGTTTTTCGGCATCAAAACCGTAGCGTTTGATCAGCACCGCGCCGCTCTCTTCCATGGCACCTTTTACCACAGCGCGAATTTTCTCATCGAGAATCGCGTCACGGATGGTCTGATGGCCGGCCAATTTTCCGAGGTAGGCGGTTATAGCATGCCCGGTGTTCAGCGTGAAGAGTTTGCGTTCGACAAAGGCCATCAGGTTGTCGGTCAACTCCATACCTGGAATGGTGGGCAGGGCGCCTTTGAACTGGGTTTTATCGACGATCCACTCGCTGAAGGTCTCAACGGTCACTTCCAGCGGGTCATTGGTCGCGGAGGCAGACGGCGGCACAATACGGTCTACGGCAGAGTCCACGAAACCAACGTGCTCTTCAACCCAGGCTTTATCTTCTTCAGCCACGGCGGCCAGCACATGGCCTTTCAGCTGGGAGGTGCCACGCACCATGTTTTCACAGGCGATAATGTTCAGCGGCGCGTTGTTGCCCTGGGCTTTACGTTTGGCCAGCCCTTTTGCTACGGCGGGGGCGATACGTTCCAGGACGACAGGGCCAACGGCGGTGGTTACCAGGTCGACTTCAGCGATCAGGTCAATGACCTCGTCGCCAATGCTGCTAACCGCGTTAACACCGCTCACGGTATCTACCTGTTCGTTTTCACCCACCACGTGCACCTGATAGCTATGACGGGCATTCAGGGCATCGAGGACTACCTGATTCACATCGGCGAATGTCAGCGTAATGCCCGCGTCTGCCAGCAGTTTGCCGATAAATCCACGACCGATATTACCTGCGCCAAAATGTAATGCTTTCATAGTGTTAACCTTCATTAATGTTTTACCCGAGAGGGCTGGGGTGAGGAACTTTTCCCCTCACCCTAGCCCTCTCCCCCATGGGGGAGAAGGAAGAGAACGAACTTACTTATTCAACAGCGCCAGCACTTCTTCAACGCTGGTGGTGTTAGCCAGACGCTCAATGACGGTTTCATCGTCGAGGGCGTTGGTCAGGCTGGTAATCACCTGGATGTGCTCGTTGTTGCGTGCGGCGATACCAATCACCAGACGGGCGATGTCATCTTCTTCTTCACCGAAACGTACGCCCTGCGGATACTGGCAGAACACAACGCCGGTTTTCAGCACGCGGTCTTTCGCCTCAACCGTACCGTGTGGAACCGCAATGGATTCGCCCAGGTAGGTCGGGGTCAGTTTTTCACGTTCCAGCATCGCTTCAACGTATTCTGGCTGAACGTAACCGCCGGCAACCAGCTGCTCACCCGCAAAGCGAATGGCTTCTTCTTTCGTAGTAGCAGTACGGCCAAGGAAGATGTTTTCCGCGCCCAGTCGGAACAGATGCGCGTTGCTCTCGTCGAAGCTGTCCTGCAGGCTGGTACGCACTTTCACTTCGTTGCTTTCGTGACGCTGCGCAGCAACCAGACGTTCGGTCAGGCTGGTATACAGGCCGCTGTCGAGGAAGTTGGTCAGCGAAATGTGCTGCGCCTGCGGCACCTGGCGCATCGCGCGTTCGGTCAGGTCGCGGTGGGTGATGACCAGGTCAACGTCCCCTGGCAGGCTGTTAATAGCACTGTTGGTGACGGAGATGTTGGTCAGGCCCGCGTCCTGCACTTTCTTACGCAGTACGCCTGCACCCATTGCGCTGGAGCCCATACCGGCGTCGCAGGCAACGATGATTTTACGCACGTGGCTCAGGTCGTTAGAGACATCGCCTGCCGCCAGCGGGGTTGCGCCTTTGGATTCCGCTTTCATGTCGTGCATACGACGGGTTGCCGCTTCGATATCGTCTTCTTCTTTCACCTTGCTGGTTTTCAGCAGGATAGCCGAGACCACGAAGGAGACCGCCATGGCTGCACAGATAGCGGCGATGTTAGCGAAGTAAGCGCCTTTCGGGGTCATCGCCAGTACCGCCAGGATAGAACCTGGGGAGGCCGGAGAAACCAGACCACCGCCCAGCACGCTCAGGGTGAACACGCCGGTCATACCGCCAAGGATAACGGCAAGGATCAGACGTGGGTTCATCAGCACGTACGGGAAGTAAATTTCGTGGATACCACCCAGGAAGTGGATGATCGCCGCGCCGCCTGCAGACTGTTTTGCACTGCCGCGACCGAAGAACATATACGCCAGCAGCACGCCCATACCCGGGCCCGGGTTGGCTTCAATCAGGAAGAAGATGGACTTGCCGAGGTCATGCGACTGCTGAATACCCAGCGGGGAGAAGATACCGTGGTTAATGGCGTTGTTGAGGAACAGGATTTTCGCCGGTTCAACAAAGATAGACGCCAGCGGCAGCATGTCGTGCGCCACCATGAAGTTAACGCCTGCCGCCAGAATTTTGGACAGAACTTCAACCGCAGGGCCAATGCCGAGGAACGCCAGAATCGCGAGGATCATCCCGATGATGCCCGCAGAGAAGTTGTTCACCAGCATTTCGAAGCCGGACTTGATCTTACCATCCACCCAGACGTCGAATTTCTTAATCGCCCAGCCGCCCAGAGGACCGGCAATCATCGCGCCGAGGAACATTGGCATATCTGCACCGACGATCACGCCCATAGTGGTAATGGCACCTACTACGCCGCCGCGGTCACCGCCTACCAGACGACCACCGGTATAACCGATGAGCAGTGGCAGCAGGTAAGTAATCATTGGGCCAACAAGTTTTGCCAGCGTTTCGTTAGGCAACCACCCTGTCGGAATGAACAATGCAGTGATGATACCCCACGCGATAAACGCGCCGATGTTTGGCATCACCATATTGCTGAGGAAACGACCAAAGCTTTGAACTTTGATCTTGAAATCGGATGACATAAAACACCCCTTCTTCTGTGTACGCAGGCTAGTAGCCCGAGGTTTGTTGTTAATGCGGTGGCAGAGGTAGCCCAGCCCTGTTCGAATGTGTGAAATCTGGCACTGAATCGTTATGGTGTCCAGCGAGCGGAATTTTGTGTGATCTCAATCACGTAAATGTAGGGGGTGCGCAGATTATTGACGTGATCCGTGTCACAAATATGACGTGTAAAAAAAATACAGTGGTCAATAAAGTGGCTGATTAGGCACTAAAATGTGAGGTTTGTCACATAATGCTGGCGCTGGTTTGTTTATGAATTGTGATGAAATTCACAAAATATTTTTATGCAGATTACTCTGGATGTGATCGGGCGCAGAGTCTGTCATGGGAGAACTAAACGGTATGAAAGTGAGCAACATTATCTGTGAGTTGAATGATCTCTGCCTGGCACCCGTAATCTCACCGACGGAGGTGACCTGCCTTTTTCTCTTTGCCTGAGCCATACTTAACCTTTTGTTGGTATACAGGAGCAGGCAATGAAACTTATCGGCAGTTATACCAGTCCCTTTGTCCGGAAGATCTCCATTCTTTTGCTGGAGAAGGGGATCACCTTCGAGTTCATCAACGAACAGCCCTATAACGCCGACAATGGCGTGGCGCAGTACAACCCGCTGGGCAAAGTACCCGCGCTGGTGACGGATGATGGCGAATACTGGTTTGATTCACCGATCATTGCCGAATACATAGAAAAGCTGGATATCGCCCCGGCGATGGTGCCGCGCGAGCCGAAGGCGGCGCTCTACATCCGCCAGATCGAAGCGCTGGCCGACGGCATTATGGATGCGGCTCTGGCCTCCGTGCGTGAGCAGGCCCGCCCGCCCGCACAGCAATCAGAAGCAGAGTTGCTGCGTCAGCGTGAAAAAATCAGCCGCAGCCTCGACTGGTGCGAAACCCTGATTCGCGAGGGCAAGCTGGCCACCGACAGCGTTAACCTGGCGACCATCGCCATTGCCTGCGCCATTGGTTATCTCAATTTCCGCCGCGTCTCGCCGGGCTGGTGCGTCGAGCGTCCACTGCTGGTCAAACTGGCCGAAACCCTCTTCCAGCGCGAAAGCTTCGCTCGCACTGAACCGCCAAAGGCGTGATGTCGCCTATAACACTTCCTGGCGCCAGGCTGTACAATCCCTCTTCATATTGACTCCCTCTCCCGTCGGGAGGGGGGAAGAGACCCAACAGCCAGGCACTTTCATGACTACTCAGCACTCTCTCTACAGCCAGCTACCCGCCACCGATCGTCTGCTTCGCGACCCCAGGCTTCTCCCCGTCGTGGAGAAGTTTGGTCACGTCCGCACGGTCGAAGCGTTGCGCCTGTTACAGGCAGAAGCCCGCGACGCTATTCGTCAACAGCAGGCGCTGCCGCAGTGGGACTGGTTTCTGGAAGTGGAAAAACGGCTGGCGGCGGACACGCCTCCAGGGCTACGCCCGGTGTTTAACCTGACGGGCACCGTACTGCACACCAATCTGGGACGTGCGCTGCTGGCGGAGGAGGCGGTTGCGGCGGTCACCCAGGCGATGCGCCAGCCGGTGACGCTGGAGTACGACCTGGACGGCGCCGGGCGAGGTCATCGGGATCGCCCGCTGGCAGAGTTGCTGTGTCAACTCACCGGCGCGGAAGACGCCTGCATCGTGAATAACAACGCGGCCGCCGTGCTGCTGATGCTGGCGGCGACGGCGGCACAGAAAGAGGTGGTGGTGTCGCGCGGTGAGCTGGTTGAAATTGGCGGCGCGTTCCGCATTCCGGACGTCATGCTGCAGGCGGGATGTAGTCTGCGGGAAGTAGGCAGCACCAACCGTACTCACGCCAAAGACTATCGCGCGGCAATCAATGAAAATACCGCGCTGCTAATGAAAGTGCACACCAGCAATTATGCGATTGAAGGCTTTACCCACGCGGTGGATGAAGCCGAACTGGCGCAAATGGGTCGGGAGATGAATGTACCGGTCGTTGCCGATTTAGGCAGCGGCTCGCTGGTGGATCTGAGCCAGTTTGGTCTGCCGAAAGAGCCGATGCCGCAGGAGTTGATTGCCGCGGGGGTAAGCCTGGTGAGCTTCTCCGGCGACAAGCTACTCGGTGGTCCGCAGGCCGGCATTATCGTCGGTAAACGTGAGCTGATTGCCAAATTGCAGCAGCACCCGCTGAAGCGCGCCCTGCGCGCCGACAAAATGACGCTCGCCGCGCTGGAAGCGACGCTGCGGCTCTATTTACACCCAGAGAAGCTGACCGAACGCCTGCCCACCTTGCGTCTGCTAAGCCGTGATGCCGCCTCGCTACATCAGCTGGGCGAGACGCTTCTGGCGCAGGTTGCCCCGCACTATTCGGACTTTGAGGTGCGCGTTGAGCCTTGCCTGTCACAGCCCGGCAGCGGTTCCCTGCCGGTGGAGAGATTGCCTGGCGCAGCGCTGACGTTCACCCCGCGCGATGGACGCGGCAGCCAGTTAGAGGCACTGGCCTCACGCTGGCGGGCGCTGCCCGTTCCGGTGATTGGCCGTATCAAAAATGGCCGGCTGTGGCTGGATCTACGCTGTCTGGAAGATCAAACCCTGTTTCTGGAGATGTTGCTGAAATGATTATTGCCACTGCGGGTCACGTTGACCATGGCAAAACGACGTTGTTGCAGGCGATTACGGGGATTAACGCCGATCGCCTGCCGGAAGAGAAAAAACGCGGCATGACCATCGACCTCGGGTATGCCTACTGGCCGCAGCCGGATGGCCGCGTGCTGGGGTTTATTGACGTTCCGGGGCATGAAAAATTTCTCTCGAATATGCTGGCGGGGGTGGGGGGTATCGACCATGCGCTGCTGGTGGTGGCCTGCGACGATGGCGTGATGGCGCAAACGCGTGAGCATTTGCACATTCTGCAGCTCACCGGAAGTCCCCAGCTCACCGTGGCGCTGACCAAAGTCGATCGCGTTGACGATGCGCGCGTGGCGGCGGTGCGTGAAGAGGTGCAGGCGACCCTGGCGGAATATGGATTTAGCGATGCGGCGCTGTTTGTCACTGTCGCAACCCAGGGGCAGGGTATTGACGCCCTGCGCGACCATCTGCAACAGCTTCCGGCCCGCGAGCAGGCGGGGCATCAACGTTTTCGTCTGGCCATTGACCGGGCCTTTACCGTGAAGGGGGCGGGGCTGGTGGTCACCGGCACGGCCCTGAGCGGTGAAGTGAAGGTGGGTGATAGCCTCTGGCTGACCGGGGTCAATAAAAGCATGCGTGTGCGCGGTCTGCATGCGCAAAATCAGCCCACGGAGCAGGCCCATGCCGGGCAGCGTATTGCCCTGAACATTGCGGGCGATGCTGAGAAAGAAGAGCTTAGCCGGGGCGATTGGCTGCTGTCTGACGCACCGCCGGCGCCGTCGACGCGGGTGATCGTGGCCCTGCAGGGCGAATTGTCCCTGAGTCAGTGGCAGCCTCTGCATATTCACCACGCCGCCAGTCACGTGACCGGCCGCGTGTCGCTACTGGAAAACGATCTGGCCGAGCTGGTACTGGATAACCCGTTGTGGCTGGCTGATAACGATCGGCTGGTACTGCGGGACATCTCGGCACGCGTTACGCTGGCGGGGGCGCGCGTCGTTACCCTTCATCCGCCGCGCCGTGGCAAACGTAAACCTGAATATCTGCACTGGCTGGCGCAGCTTGCGAAAGCACCGGACGATCGTGCTGCGCTGCGTCAGCATCTGGAGCGCGGGGCGGTCAATCTGCTGGAGTTCGCCTGGGCGCGCCAGCGCAGTGAGGAAGGGCTACGCGAGCTGACGCGTCATCCCGATTTTATCCAGGCCGGATCCATGCTGCTGAGTACCGAGATTGCCGCCCGATGGCAGCGTAAAATTCTTGATGTGCTTAGCGCTTACCATCATCAGCACCAGGATGAGCCGGGGCCAGGCCGTGAACGCCTGCGGCGTATGTCACTGCCAACGGAAGATGAAGCCCTGGTCCTGCTGCTAATAGAAAGGATGCGCGAGAATGGGGATCTGCACAGCTATCATGGCTGGCTGCACCTGCCGCATCACAAAGCCGGCTTTACCGATGCGCAGCGCGCCATCTGGCAAAAGGCGGAAGGGCTATTTGGTGATGAGCCCTGGTGGGTGCGCGATCTGGCGCGCGAGACCGCGACCGACGAGCAGGAGATGCGCCAGATACTGAGGCTGGCCGCGCAGCAGGGGCTCATTACGGCGATCGTCAAAGATCGTTACTACCGCAATGATCGCATTGTGGCGTTCGCCAGTTTGATCCGTGAGCTAGATCAGGAGCGAGGGTCAACCTGCGCCGCCGACTTCCGTGACCGGCTGAACGTGGGGCGCAAGCTGGCGATCCAGATCCTGGAGTACTTCAACCGCATCGGCTTCACCCGCCGTCGTGGGAACGACCACCTGCTGCGCGATGCGCTGCTTTTTGCTGCGGACAGGCCGCAACCTTAAGCCTCGCGTCGGGAAAGTGCCTGTTTTGCCAGCCAGACGGCGCCCAGCCGGCCCGCCTGGTTACCCAGTTCACAGGGCAAAATAGGCACCTGCAGCGCCTCCCACTCGTCAAAGGATTGCAGCTTACGGTCAAGCAGCTGATAAATTTTCTCCTGCTCGCTGATGCCGCCGCCGATTAATACCACCTGCGGATCAAACATCGAGATTACGCTGTAAATGCCACGCGCGAGGAAGCGCGCCCACTCTTCCACCGCTTCCCGCAGATGCAGATCGTTTTCCATCAGTTTGAAGAGCGCTTCGCCTTTTGGCATCTCCTCTTCAGAGACCGCCAGCGCCCGGCGACAGGCCTCCATCAATCCTCTGGCAGAGGCGACTTCGTGCATCCCTTCGCCATTATTGCCGACCGGAATCACTCCAAACTCACCGGCGCGGTAGTGCGAACCACGCCAGAGATCGCCTTCTACAACGATGCCACCCCCTATGCCGGTGCCAAGCGTAATGCAGACAAAGTGCTGATAATCGCGCCCTGCACCCCGCCACAGTTCGCCCAGCGCCGCGCAGTTCGCGTCGTTTTCGGCGGTGACGGGGAGATCGGTAAGCTCTGCAAACAGGTCGTAGAGGTTTACATCGTCAAGGAAATCCAGCGCCCCGGCCTTAGCCGCTTTGCCGGTATGCGTATTGATATGGCCCGGGAAACTCACGCCAATGGCCGCAATCTCATGATCTTTCTGGTAAGCCTGCACCACCTCGCGCCACTTTTGCCTGAAGGTCTCTTCATCTTCTGGCGTATCAAATTGATCTTCCGCCAGTTCGTTACCATCTTCATCGATCACGCCATGTTTTATGTGCGTTCCACCGACATCAAAACCGATAAATAGCCGCATTTACGCTTCCTTTATGAGCCTGTGCACCTTAATTATGGCTCAGACCAAAAAACGGAACGTAAAGTAAGGTAATGCGTGAAGGGGCTCGCAAAGCAGACGCTGGCTGGCGCTGTTTTCACCGCCGCGGTCTACCTTTGAAGGACACTTCACGCAAGGAGATGGCCATGACCAACAATCCTCCCTCATCACGCATTCTGCCCGGCGAGTATGGTTTTCCTCTTAAGCTAAAAGCCCGTTATGACAACTTTATTGGCGGCGACTGGGTTGCTCCGGCCGACGGCGATTACTATCAAAATGTCACCCCGGTCACCGGACAGCCGCTGTGCGAAATCGCCAGCTCCGGCAAGCGGGATATCGACCTGGCGCTGGATGCCGCCCACAAAGCGAAAGATCGGTGGGGGCAAACCTCGGTGCAGGACAGGGCTGCCATCCTGTTTAAAATTGCTGACCGCATGGAGCAAAACCTTGAGCTGTTAGCCACGGCAGAGACCTGGGATAACGGAAAACCCATCCGTGAAACCATGGCTGCTGACGTGCCGCTGGCTATCGATCATTTCCGTTATTTTGCCTCCTGTATTCGCGCCCAGGAGGGGGGTATCAGCGAGGTAGATAAAGATACCGTGGCCTATCACTTCCATGAGCCGCTGGGGGTGGTGGGGCAGATCATTCCGTGGAACTTCCCGCTGCTGATGGCGAGCTGGAAGATGGCGCCAGCGCTGGCAGCCGGTAACTGCGTGGTGCTGAAACCGGCGCGTCTCACGCCGCTATCGGTATTGCTGTTGATGGAGGTGATTGGCGATCTGTTGCCGCCGGGCGTTGTGAACGTGGTGAACGGTGCGGGGGGCGAGATTGGCGAATATCTGGCGACCTCGAAACGCATCGCTAAAGTGGCCTTTACTGGCTCCACGGAAGTGGGACAACAGATTATGCAGTACGCGACCCAGAACATCATTCCGGTGACTCTGGAGCTGGGCGGTAAATCCCCTAACATCTTCTTTGCCGACGTGATGGATGAAGAGGATGCCTTTTTCGATAAGGCGCTGGAAGGCTTTGCCTTATTTGCCTTCAACCAGGGGGAAGTCTGTACCTGCCCGAGTCGTGCCCTGGTGCAGGAGTCTATCTATGAACGCTTTATGGAGCGCGCAATTCGCCGCGTAGAGTCCATCCGCAGCGGCAACCCGCTGGACAGCGTCACCCAGATGGGGGCGCAGGTTTCTCACGGGCAGCTGGAAACCATCCTTAACTATATTGATATCGGTAAAAAAGAGGGGGCGGATGTCTTGACCGGCGGGCGCCGCAAACAGCTTGGCGGCGATTTAAACGAAGGTTACTACCTCGAGCCGACGATCCTGTTTGGTAAAAACGATATGCGTGTCTTCCAGGAGGAGATCTTCGGCCCGGTGCTGGCAGTGACCACCTTCAAAACCATGGACGAGGCGCTGGAGCTGGCGAACGATACCCAGTATGGCCTGGGGGCAGGCGTCTGGAGCCGTAACGGTAACCTGGCTTATAAAATGGGACGCGGCATACAGGCAGGGCGCGTATGGACCAACTGCTACCATGCTTACCCGGCACACGCCGCCTTCGGCGGTTATAAGCAGTCGGGCATCGGACGTGAAACTCACAAGATGATGCTGGAACATTATCAGCAGACGAAGTGCCTGTTGGTAAGCTATTCCGATAAGCCCCTCGGGCTGTTTTAACTTCCCTGAGCAGGCTGCCCCACGGCGGCCTGCTCAATCTGCTTACGCAGCGTATTCATTACGCCATCCAGCACATACTGCACGCGGAGTGGCTGGTATTCGCGTTTACGGAAGATGGTCACCAGATCCAGCCACCACTCCTCCTGATGGGTAAAGCAGGGCACCATCAAACCCTGCTCTATCTCTTTTTGCAGGCTCTCTTTTGGCGCGAAGACGATCCCCAGATGATTACGCGCCAGTTCGAGCGCCGCATGGGTGTTGTCACAAATATAGTTACCCGTGACTTTGTAATCGCGTATCTGGTCGCTCTGATGTGCGCGGAATCGCCAGATGTTGGCGTCATCGACGATCATAGAATCGATAAGAATACAGGAGTGGTTAATGAGATCGTCCGGGCTGTTAATAGGATGATTTTTTATATATTGCGGAGTAGCAAACGCAGTAATGGAATATTTGGTGAGGGTGCTGGCGACCAGGTTTTCATCTTTCGGTTGCGCATAGGTAATTAATATATCGCAGTCATCAGGGAAGGTGACGCCTTCGTAGAATTCGTTGGTGCTGAGATTATAGGTCTTCAGGCTAATATGAATGTCTTCGAGATTTTTAATTTCATGGATCACGTAGCGAGCCAGATAGGTAATAATTCCTGTTGGCGCATATATTGTCACTTTTCCGCGCTTTTCGTGCTTGTAATCACCAATGAAATTGATCAGTCGCTCGTTTTGTTTGAGTGAACGGTTAATGTAAGGCAACAGTGATTCGCCAAACTGAGTCAATGCCAGATGGCGGGTAGTACGCTCAAATACCTTAAGCCCGACCCGTGCCTCAAAATCAGAGAGATATTTGCTGACATTGGCCTGCGCCATGCCTAACAGAGCGGCAGCATCGCCGATACTGCGGGTCGCAGCGATGACCGAGACGATCTTTAATTCACGCGGTTTGATCTGCAGTTTGCGCATGGGTAACGCCCATCTATATGATTTCATATATAATATTATATAAACAACTTAATTGCACCGCGAATTTTGTAACCATTACTATGCGCCGGGTCGTAATATTATTAATGGACGCATGGAATGGCTTTTAAAAATAAATTTATCCTCGCCGCGCTTTTATTTTCACCGTTTTCCGTCATGGCGGCAGAATTTTCCCTGGGCATGGGGGCTGCATATAATGAATCGCCTTACAAAGGGTATAACGATACGCTCTCTGCCGTGCCGCTGGTCAGCTATGAAGATCATCATTTTTATGTGCGCCAGGCTTCTTTGGGCTGGATTATCTGGAAAGATGAGAAAAACGAACTGAGTTTGACCGCTTCCTGGATGCCACTGCACTTTGACCCTGACGATAATGACGACGCTCACATGCGCCAGCTGGATAAACGCCGGGCCTCTGCCATGCTGGGGGGCGCATTTTATCGCCACGAGCGCTGGGGTAGCCTTAAATTGACTCTTGCGGCAGATGCCGGGGACGAAAGCGGTGGTGTGATGGGGGAACTGGCTTATTTCAAGCCTGTTCGTATGGCGCGTTTTACTCTGACGCCCACCGCGGGCGTTTATTATTACGATGAGAGCCTTAACGATAAGTACTATGGCGTATCCGCCTCTGAATCACGCCGCAGCGGCCTGCAGCAGTACGCCGCAGGCGACAGCTGGATGCCTTACGTCGGGCTTTCGGCCCAATATGCGCTTACGTCGCAACTCCTGCTGAACGCCAGCGCCCGCTACGCCGCATTGCCTGATGCGGTGAGAAAGAGCCCGATGATCGATCGTGACGATAGCGTTACGCTGATAATCGGGCTCGCCTGGCGCTTCTGATGATGCGAATCTGCCGCCAGGAAAAAGGGCATCCTTCATTCGCCGGGCGGTGCTACCCCTGCCTGGCGGTTCGCCCGGCGGGGTTGATGTCGCGTCGCACGGGGCGGGTTTATGCCTCGTCTACCCAGATCCGCATTTCCCCTTCGCCG
Source organism: Leclercia pneumoniae (assembly GCF_017348915.1). Classification (NCBI taxonomy): domain Bacteria; kingdom Pseudomonadati; phylum Pseudomonadota; class Gammaproteobacteria; order Enterobacterales; family Enterobacteriaceae; genus Leclercia; species Leclercia pneumoniae. The sequence goes on from NZ_CP071383.1 coordinate 143,815, forward strand.
CGATTAGCCCAGCTAAACCACGGAATAAACGTCAGCGTCTGTGCCTGCGGTGGGCAGGGGGCGCGATCGTACTGCCAGAGCGGCGCGTTTGTGCCGTCTTCGCTATTTCGGCAGTATCCTTCTGCTTGTATTAGCATTTTATGGGCGAAAATCCCCTTTCCTTCAAAGACACGGAATGTACTGTCGGCGGGCAGGGTTAAGTTATGCAGACCCTCGCCGTTATCGGCCTGCTCCAGGCAGTAAACCAGAGGGCCGCGCTGGATGGCCACCTTGCCCGCCTGCTGACGCACCTGCCCGTTGCCATACACCCGGCGAACCGGCATCGGTAGGGTGAGCACCAGCGCATCTCCCTCCTGCCAGCGGCGATTGAGGTACAGATACCCCTGGCGCACCTCACCTTGCAGCGTCTCACCGTTCAGCGTTAATTGCGGAGCATCGCACCAGTCCGGCAGGCGCAGCGCCAGGGTATGTTCCACCGGTACCGGAGAGGTAATGGTGATAGTGACCTGATCCTGCCACGGATAGTTACCGCTGATGCGCAACTGCAACTCCTGGTCTCCTACCGGGAACGCCATACTGTTGCCCACGTATAAATTGATGAACAACGCGTCGTCACGGACTGTATAGATGTAATGACCAATCGAGGTCAGCACGCGGGCGATGTTCGGCGGACAGCAGGCGCAGCCAAACCAGCGCTGGCGAACAGGCTTCACGTGGTCGTAAATATGGTTAAAAGGCACGGACTTAGGATGCACCTCTAGCGGGTTGACATAGAAGAAGTGCTTGCCATCGAGCGCCATGCCGCCCAGCACAGTATTGTAAAGCGCGCGCTCCATCACGTCGGCGTACTGGCTATTGGCTTCCATCTCCAGCATGCGTCGGGCAAACATCATCAGCCCAATGGAGGCGCAGCTTTCGGCGTAGACGGTGTCGTTCGGCAGATCATAATCGCTACTGAACGCTTCGCCGCTGCTTTGTGAACCAATACCGCCGGTGATGTACAGCTGGCGTTGCGCCATATTGTTCCACAGGCGCAGACAGTCCTGACGCTTGCCTTCGTCCTGGCTTAGGCGTGCCAGATGCGCCACGCCGGTCATCAGATAGACAAAACGCACCGCGTGACCGATGGCCGTCTGCTGTTCGGCAATAGGCTGATGCGCCTGGCTATAGGCTTTATCTTTCACCATCCACGCCGGGCCGTAAGTATTCCAGTACGACGTTTTTCCGCGCTTCTCATACTCGATGTCGTAAAAGTGCGGCTGCGCGCCGCGCTCCTCGACGAAATATTTTACCAGCGCAAGGTAGCGAGGCTCCTGAGTGACATCGTACAGGCGCATCAGCGCCAGCTCGATTTCAGGGTGGCCGGGATAACCGTGGAGCTGCGTATCATGCGGGCCAAAGACGCTGTCGATATGGTCTGCCAGTTTGCACACCACCTCCAGCAGGTTACGTTTACCGGTGCCCTGGTACCAGGCCACGCCCGCTTCGATCATATGCCCTGCACAGTAAAGTTCATGACATTCAGCCAGGTTGGTCCAGCGCTCGTCCGGTGCTTTGACTGTAAAGTACGTATTGAGGTAACCATCGTAACACTGCGCCGCAGCGACCAGAGCAATCACCTCATCGGCCGTTTTCTCCAGCTCGGGGTCAGGTTTCTGGCACAGAGACCATGCGACGGCTTCCAGCCATTTCGCGACGTCGCTATCCTGGAAAACCATGCCGTAAAAGTCACCGTGCTCCAGCCCCGCTGCGATACGAAAGTTTGTGATAGCGTGGCTCGGTTCCGCCTCGGCAATCCGGTCGTTCAGGGCATCCCACTGATAGGGGATCACCACATCGCGAACAAGCCGCTGATACTGACCCAGGAAAGGGTCACTGATTTTTAATTTATGCAGGTCGGGTTCCATTATGGACATCTTCTACTCCTCAGGACTGAACATGGCGCTGACGCAGGTCGGTCGCTATGCGCGCCATCATGGGGTTACTGAGTCTGCACCAGCGAATCGCGATCGCCAGTAGCAGGTGGAACAGGGCCGGCAGCAGGGTCTCCATCATGGTGATCCCCTGCAATGACGCAGCGGTCTGATTGCCTGCGCCCGGCTGATAAGCGACAAATATAAATACCAGGCTGATGATCCCGGCGCTGGAGGCCCAGGCCAGCTTGATAAAGAACAGGTTAAAGGCGAAGTTCATTCCGGAAGAGCGCACGCCGGTTTTCCACTCGCCGTAGTCGTCGGCAAACGCCATTAGCGAGAAGTGCAGCGGCAGGGTAAAACCAAGGATCACGCCGTTGCCGAGAATCACCGCCAGCCACAGGGTTTGATGTTCCGGCCCGCCGGGCAGGAACCACATCCCTACCGCCAGCCCAGCCAGCACCAGGTTGGTGTAGTAGTAGAGTTTGACCGTATCGCTACGTCGTGAGAGATAGTTAACGATCACCGCGCCGAAGATCGCCGCGAAGGTGACCATGGTGAAGAAGAGCGAGGTATAAGCTGTGCTGCCCTTCAGCACATAGGTGATGAAATACATGTAGCCGCCGCCGCGGATATTAAAAACATTGATGAGCAAGAACGACATCACCAGCATCAGCAGTAGCTGATCGTTTTTACGCAGCCCGGAGAGGTGCTCGCGCAGGGTAAATTTGCCCATCAGCGCCAGGGGTACGCGCTCCCGCACCCAGAAGAAGCAGCAGAGGAACATGACTACCGCCACGGCGCAGAGCACCCCTACGCCAAGCTGATAACCCTGGGCCGCATCACCTTTACCGAGCACCGCCACCAGCCATGGCAGTCCCACGGAGACTAAAAAGCCCGCCACCCCGCACAGCACAAAGCGCCACGCCTGGCAGGAGATCACTTCACTGTGGCGCGTGGTCATGGTGTTGATGAGTGCGCAGTAGGGGACGTTGATGGCGGTATAGCCCACCGATAACAGCAGGTATGTGCCAAACGCCCACATGATTTTGACGCCCATGCCGGCATCCGGCACGGTGAAGGTGAGCACCCCGATAATCCCAATCGGCAGGGCAATCCACAGTTGCCACGGACGAAAACGTCCCCAGCGGCTTTGGGTGCGGTCAGCAATAACGCCCATGATGGGATCGGAAATAGCGTCGAATACGCGTAAGGCAATAAACAGCGTGCCTACCAGCGCGGGGGTTAAGCCAAAGATATCGGTATAGAAAAAGGTCAAAAAATTCATGATCAGGCAGGTGATGACGGTGCCACCGGCATCACCCAGGCCGTAGCCTATTTTTTCGCGGACAGAGAGGCGATCGTCAGCGGCCTGCCCGGCGATATCTCTCTGCGTAATCGAAGTAGAAGTCATGAGGTAACTCCTCGGTAATAGAATTTTTATAGGTGTTACTGTGGGGTACCTCATTCATTCTGCACTGAAAGTCTGGGGCGACAAGGGAAGGGAAAAGTATAAAAAGGTGAGGATTCCGACTTCGTCGTCAAAGTGTGATTTCGATCGGGAAGAAAACGGAATAGCTGTTAATAATCAATGGAAAAGGCGTGTTTAAAAGCCATTTTCAGCGAGATAGTGAATATCCATGCTTGAATTATCCATAACACTTCCGATTAGCGTTCAGAATGGCGGGTACTTTATCTCCCGGGGTATTGGCCGGCACCCGGCGCGTAAACTCACCTCGTGGGAGATTATCTTTGTTGAAAAAGGGAAATTAACGATCCAGGAAGAGAATAGGGTTTTCGAGGTGCAGGCGGGAGAAAGCTTATTGCTCTGGCCCCAGCGTCGCCATCAGGGCATTGAGGATTTCCCCCCCGATTTACGCTTTTACTGGCTGCATTTTGACGTGAATGAGCAAGCGTTGCGATCGCCACTGGGGACGCAGCTGGCAGTGCATCAACACGGCAAAAGCGGTGATCCTTCGTCGGTGATTTCGCTGTTCAGACAGTTTCTTACCGAGCAGGAGAAGTTACAGCGCAGTCCGGCGCTGGAGTACCTTTTACTGCTGATTCTACAACAAATCTCTCTTACGGCCGGCCCCCAACAGCCGCCCGATGAGGCGGGTGTGAGCCTAGCCTGGAAGGCCCGCCAGATTATTAGCACCCGCTTCCATTTGCCCCTGAGCACCTCCCAGTTGGCAAAAGAGCTTCACTGTAATGCCGATTATCTGGGGCGGGTCTTTCGCCGGGTGTTCCATCTCACGCTAACGGAGGCCATTCATCGCCAGCGGGTGAGGGCGGCGGAAAAATTGCTGCTTAACGGTGCGGTTTCGCTTAAAGAGGTGGCAACCCGCTGTGGTTTTAATGAGGTGGGCTATTTCCGACAGATTTTTCGCAAACATACAGGCTTAACGCCCGCCGTCTGGAAGCGGCGTTACTGCAAAGAACACATTAATTCGGCCTGACCTTAGGGCAATTTCCCAGTTTTGCTGGCAAGAACCCTAAATCCGCCGTTTACCGTAGTGGGATCAAGGCGGCTTCCCCGTTCACTCTGGCAACCTGACTTTTTTCCAACGTGGATGGAGCAGGAGATGAACCCGTATATTGTCGCGGACCCGGCAAAGTGCATCGGTTGCCGCACCTGTGAAGTGGCCTGCGTGGCGGCCTGCCCGACTCATGCGTTACGCTGTCTTGACCCGGTGACACTCCGCGCAGCGCGGCTGCGAGCGCGAGCTTAGGCCTCGTCGCGCCAGGCGCGATCGATCTCTTCGGCCAGAATTTTTACCCCGGCTTCGATTTTCTCCGGGTCTGGCACGTAGTTCATACGCATACACTGATGCGTGTGCGGCCAGGGTTTATCCAGCCCCGGGAAGAAATAATCGCCCGGCACCATCAGCACGCCGCGTTTTTTCAGGCGCTGATAAAGCAGTTCTGTGGTGATAGGCAGATCTTTAAACCATAGCCAGAGAAAAATCGCCCCTTCCGGTTTGTGGATCAGGCAGCGCTCTTCCGGCAGGTAACGACGAATCATGGCGATCGTCTCCTGCACGCGCTGATAGTAGAACGGCTTAATCACCTCGTTCGACAGGCGCAGCAGGTCGTTGCGCTTAATCATCTCGCACATCATTGCCGGGCCAATGCCGCCAGGCGAGAGGCTAATAATGCCGTTCATGTTGGTGATGGCAGTGATGATTTTTTCATTGGCAATGATAATCCCGCAGCGGCTCCCAGGCAGACCGAGCTTGGAGAGGCTCATGCACAGCACAATGTTCGGGTTCCACAGCGGGCGCGCTTCGCTAAAGATGATACCGGGGAACGGTACGCCGTAAGCGTTATCAATGACCAGCGGGATACCGTGCTGATTGGCCAGCACGTCGAGTTTCATTAACTCTTCGTCGGTAATCACGTTGCCGGTGGGGTTGGTGGGGCGAGAGACGCAGATCATGCCGGTCTCTTCGCCAATGTGCAGGTGTTCAAAATCCACGTGATATTTGAACTGGCCTTCCGGCAGCAGCTCGATATTTGGACGCGCGGAGACGAACAGATCCTCTTCCAGGCCGGAATCGGCATAGCCGATATACTCCGGCGTCAGCGGGAAAAGCACCTTTTTGGTGCTGCCATCGGCACGACGTCCGGCGAAAAGGTTAAACAAGTAGAAAAACGCGCTCTGGCTGCCGTTTGTCAGTGCAATATTCTGTGGCCCGATCTCCCAGCCCAGTTCGTTGCGCAGCATATCCGCCAGTGCGGTGAGCAGCTCGGTTTTGCCTTGCGGCCCATCGTAATTACAGAGGGCGTCCGTGGCTTTGCCGTTTTCGAGCATATCGGCCAGCAGGGTGCTGAAGTAGCTGTTCATGGCCGGGATTTGCGCCGGGTTTCCGCCGCCCAGCATGATGGCCCCTGGTGTGCGCAGGCCGTCGTTGAGATCCTCCATCAGGCGCGTAATGCCTGAATGGCGGGTGAATTTGTCGCCAAAAAGTGAAAAGGTCATAGCAGGTGGTCTATCGGGCTTGTAGTAAATTTGGCTCACCTTAACGCTACAACTGCGCAGGTGCAAATCGAAGCCGCTGGGCTTGTTTGCGTCTATATAGGGCAAAAAACCCTTAGGGAAGTGAATTATGCTGTTTTAGCGCGCCTCGCCGAGGCGGCGAAGCGCGCATTTGGATTCAGTGTTGCCCAGCCCACACCACCATCACTTTGTCGTCATGATGCTGGCGCACAAAACCGTACCCCTGGCTCAGCGTCAGGGCGGTTTGCTTGCCTTCACCTATTGCCGGATGGCGAGCGCGGAACTGCCCAAGCAACTGCCAGTGCGCCACGGACTGCGCCTGTTTGCCGGTCACCTCCTGCCAGTTCATCTCCGAGCGGGTGCCCTGCAAAGGGTCCGAGCCGGTTGGGCCAAACGGGCGGGCAGACTCATCGCCATAGAAGATTTGCACCGTGCCGGGCGCCAGCAACAGCAGCTCCGCCGCCCGCGAACCGCCTTCGCGGAACAGGCGCGTATCATGTGACGAGAGGTAGCTCAGCACATTGAAGTCCTGTAATTTCTCTGCCATTTGCTGCCAGGTGAGATCCATGTCGGACAGGCAGTCCACCGCTTTGGCCGCTTGCTCCTGATAATCGAAATTGATCATCGCATCAAAACCGTGCTGGTAGTAATCGCTGCGCATTACGCCATGGCCCCAGGCTTCACCGGTCATCCAGAAGGGGGCGTCATCCAGCTTTTTATCGGGATTCGCCTGCTTCCATGCGACCAGCGCCTCGCTCGATCGCGCTTTTAACTGCTGCCAGGCCGCAAGCTCCACGTGTTTGGCAGTATCAACCCGGAAGCCGTCGATACCGTAATCCCGCACCCACTGACTGAGCCAGGTGACGAGGTAATCACGCGGGGTGGCATCGGGAAGCTGTTTCGCATGGGTATCGGGTTTGTGCTGATAAAAGTTTGGTAAACCCGATGGGGTGGTGGATTCGGTTTTTAAATCCGGTAAGAAGGCGAGCGACATGGTCTGGTCATCAAAGCCGGGGTTGTCGTAATCGCCAATGTCGGTTCGAATCCACTGCTTGCCCCACCATTTATCCCAGGCGGCTTTGTCGCTGAAATTGATGTAATCATTAAAGCTATGCCAGCTCTGTCCGGCGGCAGGTTTCCAGTCGGTCCAGCGTTCACCCAGAATCTTTTTTTGCTCATCGCCCTTAAGGTAAAGGGCGCCAAACTTAAACGCCTGCATATCCGCAAGGGTGGCATAGCCCGTGTGGTTCATCACCACGTCAAACAGGATACGGATGCCGCGGCGGTGCGCTTCGTCGACCAGTTGTTGCAGGTCTGTCTCATTGCCCATATTGGCATCAAGCCGGGTCCAGTCCTGCGTGTAGTAACCATGGTAGGCGTAATGGGGGAAGTCGCCTTTGGTGCCGCCGCCTACCCAGCCGTGGATCTGTTCCAGCGGGGAGCTGATCCATAAAGCATTCACCCCGAGCTGCTGCAGGTAATCCAGCTTGCTGGTGAGCCCTTTTAAATCGCCGCCGTGGAAAGTACCGATCTCCTGCATACCGTCTTTATGGCGACCGTAGCTATTGTCGTTGGTGGGGTCGCCATTCACATAGCGATCGGTTAAGACAAAATAGACGGTGGCGTTTTGCCAGCTAAAGGGGGCCGCTTTATCAGTTTCGGCGCGCTCGAGCAGCAACAGGCCATTACTATTGGCCGCAGGTCGCAGGGTAATTTTGCCCTGTTGAACGGTGGCAGTCTGCTTGCTGTAGAAATCCCGTACGACGCTGCCCTCCGGAAATGTGCTGCTGACATCCAGGGTCACCGGCGCGCCGTCCCATTTCGGACATTGACGGGTGACGCTGGCAACAGTCTGCGCGCTGGCGGTTTTGACACTCAACATCAGCGTCGGCGTGCCAGAGCGGGTATCGATCTGCATTTGATACTCACCGTCGCGAAACAGGCGCCACTGAGGCTTATCACCTTCACAGGGTTTGAGCGACAGCATCTCATTGAGTTTGACGGGGCCGGCCGGCTGCCAGCACGTCTGGTCAAAAATGAGGCTTAAAGGGCGTGTACCCTTCGCAAGCTTTGCATGGGCGGTGTACAGACCTGTGCCTTCTGCCTGAAAGGCAGGAAAACCGTCGGCCGACCAGTCGGCGCAGGCCATGGCAGGCAACAACACAAGCGCTAAAGCTGAGTGTTTCATTTTACATTCCTGTCGCAGCGTTTTGCCTATTTTGCCAGCAGGCTGGCAGCGCAAACTCCTCCCTGGACGAAAGGCTGAGGGAGGAGACGCAAGGGTGAGTGATCTCGCGCTAATTTAGCCACTTATCTGCGATATCGCGCACAATTTGCAGAAAATGATGCTTAACTGAGCAGCGTCCTGATGACATGGTTTCGGATTTAGACTATTTCTAAGGGTGCTCTGGAAGGGTATTTTTGTTATGATTTGAGATTCACCTCTCAATTTTGTGAAAAAAATAAGGTGTTGGAATGTTCAAATCCGACCAGGAGACCTAATGATATCGATTCCCATACGACGATATGGGGCCGCGATACTCATGTTACTCACCATGACATTTTCAGGTGGGGTGCTTGCGAAGACGCACACGGATACAACGAGTCACAAAGCCCATATTAGTAAGACGGTAAGTAGTAAGGTTAGCAGTAAACAAGAGTATTCTCGCAATAGTGTAAAGAGCAGTTCACTTCCTGATTTGCGAAAATACCCTTCCGGGACACCAAGGAAAAAAGCGTTTCTCCGGACGGTAATGCCTTATATCACAAGCCAAAATGCTGCGATTACCGCCGATCGTAACTGGTTAATATCTAAACAGTACGCGAGCCGCTGGTCTCCAGCTGAGCGCTCACGTCTGAAAGACATCACCAAACGTTACAAGATCAGTTGGTCTGGCAATACCCGCCGTGTTCCTTGGAACACCTTGCTTGAGCGCGTGGATATTATTCCAGGCAGCATGGTGGCAACCATGGCCGCAGCAGAAAGCGGTTGGGGTACCTCTAAGCTGGCCCGTAGCAACAACAACCTGTTCGGCATGAAGTGCGGAAAAGGCAGCTGTAATGCACCGGGTAAAGTTCGTGGCTACTCGCACTTTGATTCTGTCAAAGATTCGGTCAATGCCTACGTGGTGAACCTGAATACGCACCCGGCGTACAACTCATTCCGTAAGTCCCGCGCTCAGTTGCGTAAAGCGGACCAGGAAGTGACGGCGAGTACCATGATTCACAAACTGAAAGGGTACTCGACGCAGGGGCAGCGCTATAACAATTACCTGTTCTCCATGTATCAGGATAATCAGCGCTTAATTGCCGCCCATATGTAATCTGTTATCTTATAAAAACGCCTTCCATCCGGAAGGCGTTTTTCTTTACTCATTCAGCGTTAAATTAATACTTCGCTATGACGATCGCGATAATCCTTCGGCGTGGTGTCGTACTCTTTTTTAAATACCGAATAGAAATACTGCAGCGACGGATAACCACACATTTGCGAAATTTCGTTGATAGAGAGTGAGGTCGAAATTAACAGACTGCGCGCTTTCTCCAGTTTCTCGGCGTGGATCACCGCGTGGATAGTCTCCCCCACCTCCTCTTTAAAACGCTTCTCCAGATTTGAGCGGGAAATCCCCACCGCATCCAGGACTTGATCCACCTTTATGCCTTTGCAGGCATGGTTGCGGATGTAGTGCATGGCCTGAATAACCGCCGGATCGTTAAGCGAACGGTAATCGGTAGAGCGACGTTCCACCACGCGTACCGGCGGCACCAGCAGGCGTTGCAAAGGGAGATGTTCATTATCCAGCAGGCGGTGCAGCAGCTTGGCGGCCTGATACCCCATCTGGCGAGTTCCCTGCGCCACTGACGATAACGCCACCCGTGACAGGTAGCGGGTCAGCTCTTCGTTATCGATGCCAATCACGCACAGTTTTTCCGGTACCGGGATGTGCAGATGCTCGCAAACCTGCAGCACATGGCGTGCGCGGGCATCCGTCACGGCGATGATGCCGGTTTGCGGCGGCAAGGTTTGCAGCCAGTCGGCCAGGCGGTTCTGCGCGTGCTGCCAGTTTTCCGGCGCAGTTTCCAGCCCCTGATAGACCACCCCGCGATACTTCTCTTTCGCCACCAGCTGACAGAACGCATACTCCCGCTCGGCAGCCCAGCGTTTGCCGCTGGAGGCGGGCAGGCCATAGAAGGCGAAGCGATGTACCCCTTTTTCTTTCAAATGCAGAAACGCGCTCTCAACGAGCGCGTGGTTGTCGGTCGCGATGTAGTGCACGCCGGGATAATTTTCCGGCGCGTGATAGGACCCGCCGACGCCCACAATGGGCAGGTCGACATCTTTCAGCAGTTGTTGGATGACGTCATCGTCGTAATCGGCGATCACACCGTCACCCAACCAGTCTTTAATGTTTTCGATGCGGGTGCGGAAATCCTCTTCGATAAAGATGTCCCACTCCGATTGCGACGCCTGCAAATATTCACCAACGCCCTCTACCACCTGGCGGTCGTAGGCTTTATTGGCATTGAACAACAACGTAATGCGGTGGCGCTTCTCAAACATGGCACGCTTTTCCCAGTGTCATTGACAGGTGACCGATTTATCTTCAGGCACGTCGCTTGGTGGCTGAATCCATCCATACCGCCAGCAGCAAAATGGCGCCCTTAACGATATATTGCCAGAATGTCGGCACGTCCATCATACTCATTCCGTTATCCAGAGACGCCATAATAAATGCCCCCATCACCGCACCCGCCACGCTGCCAATCCCCCCGGCGAGACTGGTTCCACCAATCACACAGGCGGCAATCGCATCCAGCTCGGCGATATTGCCCGCAGAGGGTGAACCGGCTCCCAGACGTGAGCTTAAAATCAGCCCGGCAATCGCCACCATCAGGCCGTTGATAGCAAAGACGGCGAGCTTAGTGCGCTCAACGTTAATGCCGGAAAGGCGAGCGGCTTCAATGTTGCCGCCGATGGCATAAATTCGGCGACCAAATGCGGTACGCGTCGCCATGAACATTCCCGCCAGCAGCAGTAAAACCAGCAACAGCACCGGCGTCGGTACGCCGCGATAGTCGTTAAGTAACCAGATAGCGCCCAGCACGATCACCGCCGTCAGCGCCTGACGCCCCACGAATGGTGCCGCGGTGGGGGCGGCGAGCCCCAGCGCCTGGCGACGCATTCTGCCACGCCACTGCCAGGCGACAAACGCCATCAGGCCAATGGCGCCCAGGGTAAAGCCGATACCATCGGAGAGGTAACTTTGACCAATCTGCGACATAGAGGCGCTGGTGGGCGACACGGTGGTGCCGTTGGTAATACCAATCAGAATGCCGCGGAAGGCCAGCATCCCGGCGAGGGTCACAATGAATGAGGGCACTTTACGGTAGGCCACCCACCAGCCGTTCCAGGTTCCGAGCAGCAAGCCGAGCAGCAGGGTAACAACCACGGTCAGCGGCAGCGGCCAGCCCAGCCAGACATCAAAAATCGCCGCCACGCCGCCCAGCAGCCCCATCATCGACCCGACCGAAAGGTCGATCTCCGCAGAGATAATCACAAACACCATGCCCACCGCCAGGATGCCAGTTATGGCGGTCTGACGCAGCAGGTTAGAGATATTACGCGCGCTGAGATAAGAGCCGTCCGTCATCCAGGTGAAGAACAGCATGATCGCCACAATCGCGGCGATCATCACAAAGACCTGCAAATTCAGCGCTTTTAGACCCGAAAAGGCCCCTGGCGTTGGCACGGCGACTTTCACTTCAGACGGGTTGCTTTTCGACATGACGTTCGCTCCTTAATGCGGCTTCCATTACCTGCTCCTGCGTCAGGTTCTGGTTTTTCAGGTTGGCTTTGAGTTTCCCTTCGTGCATAACCAGCACCCGATCGCTCAGCCCCAGCACTTCAGGCAGTTCTGAGGAGATCACAATGACGGCAATGCCCTGCTGCACTAACTGGTTAATCAATTTGTAGATTTCATATTTCGCGCCAATGTCGATGCCGCGCGTGGGCTCATCGAGAATTAAAATGCGTGGATTGAGTAGCAGGCAGCGGGCCAGAATCGCCTTCTGCTGGTTACCGCCGCTCAGGCGACCAATCGCCAGATCGGGCGATGAGGTTTTGACCTTCAGACGTTGTAGGGAGTGTAAAATACAGTGCTGCTCGGCAGCATCGTCCAGGCTGCTCAGGGTTCCGGAGAACTGATCCAGAGCCGCAAGGGTGATATTTTTCCCCACCGCCATGACCGGCACGATGCCATCTTTCTTGCGATCTTCCGGCACCATGGCGATACCCAGGGTGATGGCCTGCTGACAGTTGTTGATGGTGACCGGTTGCCCGTCGATAAAGAGGGCCCCTTCGCGCCGGCCGGGCCAGACGCCAAACAGGCACTGCATCGCTTCGGTACGCCCGGCGCCCACCAGGCCGGCGATACCGAGGATCTCTCCCCGATGCAAAGAGAAGGAGATATCGTTCACGCGTTTAATGTGGCGGTTCACCGGGTGCCACGCGGTGAGGTGCTCCACGCGCAGCACCTCTTCTCCAATGGTGTGGGGTTCGTTGGGGTAGAGCGCCGTCAGCTCACGTCCCACCATCATGGTAATGATGTCATCTTCACTCATCCCCTCTGCGGCACGGGTGCCAATATGCTGCCCATCGCGAATCACGCAGATGGTGTCAGAGATGGCTTTCACTTCGTTCAGCTTGTGAGAAATATAGATGCAGGCAATCCCGTGGTTTTGCAGGTCACGAATGATGTCCAGCAATACCGCGGTCTCCTGTTCGGTGAGGGACGCCGTAGGTTCGTCGAGGATCAACAAGCGCACCTGTTTATTGAGCGCTTTGGCAATTTCCACCAGCTGCTGTTGCCCCAGCCCTAAGTCGCCGACTCGGGTATCGGGCGAGATCGCCAGGCTCACCTGCGCCAGCAGTTTCTCGCAGCGCAAAGTCATGGTGTCGTAATCCAGTACGCCGTGGCGGCTTAGCTCGGCACCGAGAAAGATGTTTTCCAGCACCGTGAGGTGTTTCACCAGCGCCAGCTCCTGATGAATGATGGCGATGCCTTTGCGCTCCGTATCGCGAATGTGGCTGGCCTGTAATGTCTCGCCCGCGAAGACGATTTCGCCGTCATAGCTGCCGTGGGGATAAATGCCGCACAGCACCTTCATGAGCGTGGACTTGCCGGAGCCATTTTCACCGCATAACGAGACGATTTCCCCGGCATTTAAGCGCAGACTAACGTTATCGACCGCTTTCACGGCGCCAAACGCTTTGGTGATACTTTTCATTTCCAGTAGATAAGACATAACTGCCCCGCATGCCCTGAGGAGAGATCAGGCCCCCGGAGGTGGGGGCCATACTGGATTAGAGTTCGCTCTTTTTATGGAAGCCGTCTTTGATGACCGTGGCGTCAATGTTCTCTTTATTGACTTCGATAGGGGTCAGCAGGCGGGCAGGGACATCTTTCAGGCCATTATTCAACGACGCATCCGCTTTAGGCTGCTGACCGTTGCCCAGTTCAACGGCAATTTCTGCTGCGGTGGTTGCCAACTCGGTGATGGGTTTATAGACCGTCATGGTCTGCGTGCCGGCAACAATGCGTTTAACCCCAGCGAGGTCGGCATCCTGGCCGGAGATGGCGACTTTACCTGCCAGCCCCTGGGCGCTTAATGCCTGGATGGCACCGCCGGCGGTGGCATCGTTGGAGGCGACAACGGCATCAATATGGTTGTTATTTGCCGTTAACGCGTTTTCCATAATTTTCAGTGCGTTTTCGGGTAACCAGCCATCGGCCCACTGATCGCCAACCACTTTAATCTTGCCGCCGTCGATATAAGGTTTCAGCACTTTCATCTGTCCCTGGCGGAACAGTTTGGCGTTGTTATCTACCGGCGAGCCGCCCATCAGGAAGTAATTACCCTCAGGCACCTTGGCCACCAGGCTTTGCGCCTGCAGTTCACCCACTTTCTCATTATCAAAAGAAATATAATAATCGATATCGGCGTTATTAATCATCCTGTCATAAGCCAGGACTTTAATACCTTCTTGTTTTGCTTCTTTGATGACGTTACTTAATACTTGACCGTTGTAAGGAATAATGACTAATACGTCGACGCCGCGGTTAATCATATTTTCAATTTGCGACATCTGGGTCTCTTCATTGCCATTGGCAGACTGAACAAACACTTTGGCGCCTAATGCTTCTGCTTTATTCACAAAAATGTCGCGATCTTTTTGCCAGCGCTCCAGACGGAGATCGTCAATCGCCATTCCGATTTTGACTTCTTTCGCATGACCCGCCGCGCTCGCCAAAACGAGAGAGGCGCAGAGGGTGAGGCATAGATTCTTTATCTTCATAATTTTATAGCCTTTTTGTAGGGTGGTGATGCTGAGATAAAAGAAACCTTCACTGCAGGAGACGCAACAAATTCTTAACGGGGAAAGGCAGGCTGGCAATTACAGATTTTTATCTTCTCGTTATGATATTTGGTTTATTTTCGAATTTATGACCGCGATCGGATTTTAAAAAACGTAAGCCATTAATTACACATCGATCTGGAATTAATGCCGAAAAATTAGCTTGTCTGCAGATTAATTTTGCGAGCCAGCGCACGTTTGCGCATTCTCTCAATAGCAGTGTGAAATAACGTAATTGAGCAAGCGGAAATGTCTATTCACTATTACTCCAGAATCACTTTTTCGCCGTATCCCTGATTATGGAGCTCAATATGCAAGCTTATTTCGACCAACTCGAACGCGTTCGTTACGAAGGGCCAAAATCCGCTAATCCATTAGCGTTTCGTCACTACAATCCGGATGAGCTGGTGCTGGGTAAGCGCATGGAAGACCACCTGCGTTTCGCCGCCTGTTACTGGCACACGTTCTGCTGGAATGGCGCCGATATGTTTGGTGTAGGCGCGTTTGACCGCCCGTGGCAGCAGCCTGGTGAGGCGCTGGAGCTGGCAAAACGTAAAGCTGACGTCGCATTTGAATTCTTCCATAAACTGAACGTGCCTTATTACTGTTTCCACGATGTGGATGTCTCGCCGGAAGGCGCGTCGCTGAAAGAGTACCTGAATAACTTCGCCCAGATGGTTGATGTGCTGGCTGAGAAACAGCAACAAAGCGGCGTCAAACTGCTGTGGGGTACCGCTAACTGCTTCACGCATCCGCGTTACGGTGCGGGTGCGGCCACCAACCCGGATCCGGAAGTGTTCAGCTGGGCCGCGACTCAGGTGGTGACGGCCATGAATGCCACGCATCAACTGGGTGGCGAAAACTACGTTCTGTGGGGCGGCCGCGAAGGCTATGAAACGCTGCTGAACACCGATCTGCGCCAGGAGCGCGAACAGATTGGGCGCTTTATGCAGATGGTGGTCGACCATAAACATAAAATTGGTTTCCGCGGCACGCTGTTGATTGAACCGAAACCGCAGGAGCCGACCAAGCATCAGTATGACTACGATGTGGCGACCGTATATGGCTTCCTGAAGCAGTTCGGCCTGGAAAAAGAGATTAAAGTGAATATCGAGGCTAACCATGCCACCCTGGCAGGGCACTCGTTCCACCACGAAATCGCCTCTGCTATCGCGCTGGGTATCTTCGGCTCTGTCGATGCCAACCGTGGCGATCCGCAGCTAGGCTGGGATACCGACCAGTTCCCGGTGAGCGTGGAAGAGAACGCGCTGGTGATGTACGAGATTATCAAAGCGGGTGGCTTCACCACCGGTGGCCTGAACTTTGACGCCAAAGTGCGCCGTCAGAGCACCGATAAGTATGATCTGTTCTATGGTCATATTGGGGCGATGGATACCATGGCGCTTTCCCTGAAAGTGGCGGCGCGCATGATTGAGGACGGCGAGCTGGATAAGCGCGTGGCAAAACGCTACGGCGGCTGGAACAGTGAGCTGGGCCAGCAAATTTTGAAAGGCCAGTTATCACTGACGGAGGTGGCGAAGTACGCTGAACAGCATAACCTGGCACCGCAGCACCAGAGTGGCCATCAGGAATTGCTGGAAAACCTGGTCAATCATTATCTGTTTGATAAGTAATCGCCCAACCCGTATGCCCGGCCGCACTATGCTGCCGGGTCATTTTGTTAAGGAGCTATCACTATGTATATCGGGATCGATCTTGGCACATCGGGTGTGAAAGCTATCCTGCTTAGCGCCCAGGGAGAGGTGCTGGCTGCGCATACCGAAAAACTGGATGTCTCGCGCCCGCATCCGTTGTGGTCTGAGCAGGATCCTGAACAGTGGTGGCTGGCGACAGATCGCGCCATGAAGGCGCTGGGCGCGCAACATAGCCTGCATGAAGTTAAGGCGCTGGGCATTGCCGGACAGATGCACGGTGCCACGCTGCTGGACAAAAACCAGCAGGTACTACGCCCGGCGATTCTCTGGAATGACGGTCGCTGCGGTGAAGAGTGCGCGATGCTAGAAGCGCGGGTACCTGATTCGCGTGACATCACGGGCAATCTGATGATGCCGGGCTTCACCGCGCCAAAGTTATTGTGGGTGCAGCGCCATGAGCCAGAGATTTTCTCCCGGGTCGCAAAAGTGCTCTTGCCAAAAGATTATCTGCGTCTGCGGATGACCGGCGATTTTGCCAGTGATATGTCGGATGCCGCGGGCACCCTGTGGCTCGATGTGGCGAAGCGCGACTGGAGCGACACCATGCTGGATGCCTGTCAGCTTTCCCGTGAGCAGATGCCCAAACTCTATGAAGGCAGCGAAATCACCGGTGCGCTCACCCCCTCTGTCGCACAGGACTGGAATATGCCTGCCGTTCCGGTGGTGGCGGGCGGTGGCGATAATGCCGCAGGTGCGGTTGGTGTCGGTATGGCCGATGTCGGGCAAGCGATGCTGTCACTGGGGACCTCCGGGGTTTATTTTGCCGTGAGTGACGGCTATCGCAGCAATCCGCAGAGCGCTGTGCACAGTTTTTGTCATGCGCTGCCAGGGAAATGGCACCTGATGTCGGTCATGTTAAGTGCGGCCTCCTGCCTGGACTGGGCGGCGAAGCTGACCGGGCTGGGCACGGTGCCAGCGCTCATTGACGCGGCGCAGCAAGCAAATGATGAGGCGGACGCCGTCTGGTTCCTGCCCTATCTTTCGGGTGAGCGTACGCCGCATAACAACCCCAACGCTAAGGGCGTCTTTTTCGGTTTAACGCATCAACATGGCCCTGCCGAGCTGGCGCGTGCGGTGCTGGAGGGTGTGGGGTATGCGCTGGCTGATGGCATGGATGTGGTACATGAATGTGGACTGCGCCCCACCAGTATTACGCTTATCGGCGGCGGGGCGCGGAGTGCGTACTGGCGACAGATGCTGGCAGATATCAGCGGGCATCAGCTCGATTATCGTACCGGCGGTGACGTCGGCCCGGCACTGGGCGCGGCGCGGCTGGCGCAAATCGCAGTGAACCCGAACACGCCTTTAGCCAATTTGCTGCCACAGCTGGCGCTGGAGCAGCAGCACCCGCCTGAGGCCGCGCGTCACGCACGCTATGCCGAGCGACGCGAGGTGTTCCGCAAGATCTACCAGCAGCTGCAGCCGCTCATGTCCTGAAAATAGAGCCGGGCGTCACGCCCGGCCTTGATTAACTGACAAAACGGCGCGTATCAATACGCTGCAACAGCATCGATAGCAGCAGACTCACCGCCACCGTGACGGTAAAAATCCAGACGATATCCAGCAATGGCCAGCTCTTCAGCTCTATGCCGCGCGTACGCAGGGCGTGGATCACCAGCGCATGGAAACCATAAATCGCCAGCGAGTGGCGGGAGATCAGCCCCAGTATCGGCAAGGGCCGGCTGTTCATGGTGTTTTTGGCAATGATCAGAAGCGACACCGCACAGATAAAGACCGCAGGGCCACAGTAGAGATACCAGGTGTCCGCAAAGGCTCCGCGCCATTGCAGTTCGTGCATTGTACCCCGCGAGATAACCAGCACCGCCGCCAGGAACAGGGCGGTAGATAACCCGGTCAGCCAGGGTTTACGCGTATCCATCATGCCCAGCGCGCGGCCGAGCATACCGTACAGCACGTAGTAAAAAGTATCGCCATTGATATAGAGATTAATGGGCAGCCATTCAAAACCGCCGATCTTTTGCGATACCGTATTCGGGTTCGCCACCACGCCGACCACCACCATCAGCGCCAGTAGCATCCTCCCGCTGACGTTCTTGACCTGGATGAGCGGTGACATCAGGTAGATAACGATAATCGCGAAGAAGAACCACAAGTGATAGAAAACCGGCTTCTGCAGCAGGTTTGTCAGCGAAAGTTCGCTGTTAATTGAAGTGAACAGTGCGATGTAGAGGAAAGCCACCAGGCTATAAAACAGCAGGCAGAGCCCGATGCGTAAAAAGTGTCGTGGGCGGGCACTACGCTCACCAAAAAAGAGAAAACCGGAAATCATAAAAAAAAGCGGCACGCTGACGCGCGACGCAGAGTTCAAAATATTGGCAATATCCCAGTTAACCAGGCTGACACTGTGGGCGTTGGTAATATACCAGGTGGTAGTATGGATCATCACTACCATTAAACAGGCGATCCCTCGCAGATTATCAATCCAGCTAATTTTTTCCTGCATCCTTCCCTCGGTTTCCTCATTAAAAAGGGTATGACTCTTGATTATCACCAGCCGCTCACTGGATAAATCTGAGTTTAGGCCGGTCCGTCTTGCCCAGGCGTGGCCTGATTCGCAGAATAGGGCACCTTATTCTATAAAGCGTAGAGTGTAAAAATAACCGCCACCGCTAAGGGCGATAATAAATATGATGATGCGTGCAATGTTACTGCTGTTACCCGCGCTGTTGGCGGGGTGTAGCTCGTCAGATGCGCCACCGCCGCAAACCGCACAGAACATTAAGGTAAGCCCAACGCGGTCGCTGGATATGGAGGCGTTATGCCGTGGCGAAGCAGCTCACCGTTACAATACCGGTACGCAGACTATCGACGTGACTGGGTTTGAACAGTTCCAGGGCAGTTATGAGATGCGCGGCCTGACATCCCGCAATGAGAACTTTGTCTGTTCTTTTGATGCAGAAGGGCAGTTTTTACATCTTTCTATGCGTTAATCCCGCTGCAAACAGCCTGCCAGGCCGCTTTCTGCCGCGGGCTAGCCCGCTTATTTCCCAATTTTCCTTAAACACCCCCGTTTCGTACTGTATATCTTCCAGCCGACGGGTATACTGATCCCTTCCATTTAAAACCACACGTATCCAGCACGAAATACTATGCAAAAGTTTGATACCAAGACCTTCCAGGGCCTGATCCTGACGTTACAGGATTACTGGGCTCGCCAGGGCTGCACCATTGTTCAACCTTTGGACATGGAAGTTGGCGCCGGCACCTCACACCCAATGACCAGCCTGCGCGCACTGGGGCCAGAGCCAATGGCCACCGCCTATGTGCAGCCATCCCGTCGTCCGACCGATGGTCGTTACGGTGAAAACCCGAACCGCTTACAGCACTACTATCAGTTCCAGGTCGTCATCAAACCTTCTCCGGACAACATCCAGGAGCTGTACCTCGGGTCGCTGAAAGAGCTGGGTATGGATCCAACTATTCACGATATTCGTTTCGTGGAAGATAACTGGGAAAACCCAACGCTGGGTGCCTGGGGTCTGGGCTGGGAAGTGTGGCTGAACGGCATGGAAGTGACGCAGTTCACTTACTTCCAGCAGGTGGGTGGTCTGGAATGTAAACCGATCACCGGTGAGATCACCTACGGTCTGGAACGTCTGGCGATGTATATTCAGGGCGTAGACAGCGTTTACGACCTGGTCTGGAGCGACGGCCCGCTGGGTAAAACCACCTACGGCGACGTGTTCCATCAGAACGAAGTGGAACAATCCACTTATAACTTCGAATATGCGGACGTGGACTTCCTGTTCACCTGCTTCGAGCAGTATGAGAAAGAAGCGCAGCAACTGCTGGCGCTGGAGACTCCGCTGCCGCTGCCAGCCTACGAGCGTATTCTGAAGGCCGCCCACAGCTTCAACCTGCTGGACGCCCGCAAAGCTATCTCCGTGACTGAACGTCAGCGTTATATCCTGCGTATTCGCACCCTGACCAAAGCCGTTGCAGAAGCTTACTATGCGTCCCGTGAAGCCCTTGGCTTCCCGATGTGCAACCGAAACAAATAAGAGGCGGCCATGTCTGAGAAAACTTTCCTAGTGGAAATCGGCACCGAAGAGCTGCCACCAAAAGCCCTGCGCAGCCTGGCTGAATCTTTTGCTGCGAACGTGACTGCCGAGCTGGATAACGCCGGCCTGGCGCACGGTAAAATTGAGTGGTTTGCTGCACCGCGTCGTCTGGCGCTGAAAGTGGCCAGCCTGGCGGCGTCACAGCCGGATCGTGAAGTGGAAAAACGTGGCCCGGCCATTGCACAGGCATTCGATGCTGAAGGCAAGCCGAGCAAAGCGGCTGAAGGCTGGGCGCGCGGCTGCGGGATCACCGTGGACCAGGCTGAGCGTCTGACTACTGACAAAGGCGAGTGGCTGCTCTATCGCGCCCATGTCAAAGGCGAAAGCGCAGAAGCGCTGCTGCCAAACATGATCGCCACGTCGCTGGCGAAACTGCCGATTCCAAAACTGATGCGCTGGGGCGCGTCCGACGTGCACTTCGTGCGTCCTGTTCATACCGTGACCCTGCTGCTCGGCGATACCGTCATCCCTGCGACCATTCTGGGCGTTGCGTCCGATCGCGTGATCCGCGGCCACCGCTTCATGGGCGAGCCGGAATTCACCATCGATAACGCAGACCAGTATCCACAGATCCTGCTGGAGCGCGGTAAGGTCATTGCCGACTACGAACAGCGTAAAGCTAAAATCAAAGCGGACGCCGAAGAAGCGGCACGCCAGATTGGCGGAAACGCTGACCTGAGCGACAGCCTGCTGGAAGAGGTGACCTCTCTGGTGGAATGGCCGGTTGTGCTGACCGCGAAGTTCGAAGAGAAATTCCTGGCCGTTCCGGCAGAAGCGCTGGTTCACACCATGAAGGGTGACCAGAAGTACTTCCCGGTTTACGCCAACGACGGCAAACTGCTGCCGAACTTTATCTTTGTGGCGAACATCGAATCCAAAGATCCGATCCAGATTATCTCCGGTAACGAGAAGGTCGTGCGCCCACGTCTGGCGGATGCCGAGTTCTTCTTTAACAGTGACCGTAAAAAACGTCTGGAAGATCACTTGCCGCGCCTGCAAACCGTGCTGTTCCAGCAACAGCTGGGTACGCTGCGCGACAAGACCGACCGCATTGCGGAACTCTCCGGCTGGATCGCCCGTGAAATCGGTGCGGACGTCAACCACGCCACCCGTGCGGGCCTGCTGTCCAAATGCGACCTGATGACCAACATGGTCTTCGAATTCACCGACACCCAGGGCGTGATGGGCATGCACTATGCGCGCCATGACGGTGAAGCAGAAGATGTGGCCGTGGCCCTGAACGAGCAGTATCAGCCACGCTTTGCGGGTGACGATTTGCCGTCTAACCCGGTAGCCTGTGCCGTGGCGATCGCCGATAAGATGGACACCCTGGCGGGTATTTTCGGTATCGGTCAGCATCCTAAAGGCGACAAAGACCCGTTTGCGCTGCGTCGTGCCGCGCTCGGCGTGCTGCGTATCATCGTTGAGAAGAACCTCAACCTGGATCTGCAGACTCTGACCGAAGAAGCGGTGCGCCTGTACGGTGACAAGCTGACCAACGCGAAAGTCGTGGATGATGTTATCGACTTTATGCTCGGCCGTTTCCGTGCCTGGTATCAGGATGAAGGCTATACCGTTGATACCATTCAGGCGGTGCTGGCCCGTCGTCCGACCCGTCCGGCCGATTTCGATGCGCGTATGAAGGCGGTTTCCCACTTCCGTACCCTGGACGCCGCGGCCTCGCTGGCAGCAGCGAACAAGCGTGTTTCCAACATTCTGGCGAAGTCGACCGATAAGCTTAACGAACGCGTAAACGCTGCGACCCTGAAAGAGCCGGAAGAGATCGCTCTGGCGATGCAGGTTGTGGTGCTGCGAGACAAACTGGAACCGGTCTTCGCTGAAGGTCGTTACCAGGAAGCGCTGGTGGAGCTGGCAGAGCTGCGTGACGTTATCGATGCCTTCTTTGAGAAAGTGATGGTGAACGTAGAAGATAACGATCTGCGTATTAACCGTCTCTCTATGCTGGAAAAACTGCGCGAGCTGTTCCTGCGCGTAGCGGATATTTCGCTCCTGCAGCAGTAATATGGATGTGAGAAAAACCCGCCTGTTGGCGGGTTTTTTTATCGCTACAGGGTGGTGAAAAAATAACCTTGCCCCCGGCGGCGCACACGCGTTATCCTGACACCCGTTAAATTTCCCTCAGGAGCGCTCCCCCAAAATGAACAACCACGCCTAATGAACCTCGATCCTTGCCGCACGCGACCGCGTCAGCAGGGGATAACCGATTTCATTCAGGAGTGCTTATGGCTCATTTTGCGCAATCCCCCTCTTTTATATTGCAACAGGTCACCTGTCAGTTTCCCACAGGCGAAACGCTTTTCGGTCCGCTTACGCTGTCACTGGATAACGCCCTCTGCGCGCTGGTTGGCCGTAACGGCAGCGGCAAAACGCGTCTGCTTCGTCTGCTGGCCGGGCTCGAAAAACCGGCCAGTGGTCATCTGGAACGATCGGGCAACTGTCTGTATGTGGCACAGCAGCAAGACATCTCTCCAACCACCACGCTGGCCGGGCTACTGGGTTATGAGGCTATTTTTGCCGCCCGTAAACGGATCGACAGGGGAGATTATCAGCCCGAGGATCTGGAGCTGCTCGACGGGTGCTGGGATCTCCACGAGCGCCTGACTGAGGCGTTTATCGATGCCCGTCTTCCTGCCTTTGACCCCGATCGCTACGCTGCAGAGTTAAGCGGCGGCGAACGTATGCGCGCGCTATTGTGCGGGGCGTTTACCGCTAATGCTGACTACTTACTGCTGGACGAACCCACCAATCACCTCGATCAGCAAGGTCGGGCATGGTTTTATGCGGCGCTGGCCCAAAGAAAAGGTCGTGCGCTGGTGGCGACCCACGATCGTGAACTGTTGTCACAGGTGCCCCGTATTCTGGAGTTGGGCCCAGCGGGCCTGCGGAGTTACGGCGGGAACTATGCCGATTATCAACGCCAGCGTAATGCCGAACAGCAAGCTGCCCGCTCGGCGCTGGAGCATGCGGCGACGGAGCGCAAACGCGAGCGCGCGCGAATGCAGAAAGAGCATGACGACAGTCTGCGTCGATCGGCGAAAACCCTGCGTACGGTCGATAATCTCAATATTGCCTCCTTTGAACGCGTCAAATACAAAGCGGCGGCGAAGGAGCGGCCCGGTTCGTGGCGCAGGCAACATAACGAGCAAAATATCACCCTGAATACCGCCGTCAGCGAGGCGCGCAAGCGGGTTGAGGAGGATAGCCCGGTGATGTTTACCCTGCCCGGCAGCCAGATTGCGCAGGGAAAACAGGTCGTGGTTCTGGAAGAGCTTGTCCTGCCTTATCTCGCCTTGCCGCCGCTCAACTGGCGTCTGGAGGGGCCAATGCGCGTGGCGATACGCGGCCCAAACGGCTGTGGGAAATCGACCCTGCTGAAAGTGATTCTCGGGGAGTGTCCGCCAGTATCGGGTACATGCCGTGTATCGGTCAAAACGGCTTATCTTGATCAAAACCTTTCCCGGCTGGATTTGTCGCAATCGGTCATGACCCATCTCAATCTGCACAATACGCCGCTGGAAGAGGGGGTGCTACGAAGTCGGCTGGCGCAACTGCAGCTGGGAGCAGAAAGCGTCACGTTGCCGTTGGCTGAACTGAGCGGCGGTGAGCGGTTAAAAGCGGCGCTGGCCTGTGTGCTGTGGCGAGAGGAGACGGCCCAACTGCTGCTGCTGGATGAACCGACCAACCATCTCGATCTGGCATCCGTACAGGCAATTGAAGCGGCGCTGGCTGATTTTCCGGGGGCGGTGATAGTGGTTTCGCATGATAACGCGTTTCTGGAGAACCTGGCGTTGACCCATGAACTGCTGTGGCGCGAGGAGGGGTGGTACTGTCGTGCGCGCTAAGATCACAAACCCCCGCTTATGCGGGGGTTAAACTCATTTACTTCACTGTCTGCTTGCTGAGGGCAGGGCTTGCCTGAATCAGGCTCATTAGCTTCAGCTCACTTGGGGTGGGTTTTTCTCTTTTCGACTCCCACTCCTGCACCATAGCCACGCTAACACCCATTGCTCTGGCGAAATCATCTAACTTGAGGCCTGTTCCTTTACGTAAACGCTCGAATTCAGTAAAGGGATTAGACTTCTGCGTCAGGGTAACCGTCTGCGGTACATCCTTAAAAACAATTTGTTCAAGACTGCTCAGCAACTCAAACGTCGGATCTTTTAATTCCATTGAGAACTCCTCTTAAATCGCACAACGGGATCAAGAACATCAAAGAGCAAATTAAGAATAGTCGGTAAAACAGACAACAGATCGTCACGTGCGTGATTAATTGCAGGCCATACGTTTGGTTTGGATGATCCAGAGATAGATTTGCATGCTAATGATCTGATTTTTCGATAGTTGGTTTGACAATGTCGAATTTTGTAAATCGTAAGAATTTTATTCGCACAAGCCGTTTTATATGAAAAGAGTATCTTGCCGGCTTCAGCTGGACTATTCTTGTGGGCGTCGGGCACGCGTGTGCTGGTGTGCGTTTTTTGGGTGAAAGGAGTATTAAAAATGGCGACAGGAAAGTCCTGCTCTCGCTGGTTTGCGCCGATTGCGGCGTTACTGATTGTAGTTGGCCTGAGTGGGTGTTTCGATAAAGAAGGCGATCAGCGTAAAGCGTTTATCGATTTTCTGCAAAATACCGTGATGCGCAGTGGTGAGCGTCTGCCTACGCTGACTGCGGATCAGAAAAAACAGTTTGGTCCTTTCGTCTCCGATTACGCCATTCTGTATGCTTATTCACAGCAGGTTAATCAGGCGATGGATTCCGGCTTGCGTCCAGTGGTCGACAGCGTAAACGCCATACGTGCGCCGCAGGATTATATGACCCAGCGCGAACCGCTAAGCCAGTCAAATGGTGCGCTTGGGGTACTGAGCCAGCAGCTGCAAAATGCCAAAATGCAGGCCGATAGCGCCCATTCAGCCCTGAAGCAGGCCGACGATTTAAAACCGGTGTTCGACAAAGCCTTTGCGAAAGTGGTGACTGAACCTGCCCAGGCTATGCAGCCCCTCATTCCGGCTGCGCAGATCTTTACTCAGCAGCTGGTGCAGGTGGGTGACTTTATTACCCAGCAGGGCACGCAGGTGAGCTTCGTCTCGGGCGGTATTCAGTTCCCGACCTCCCAGCAGGCCAGTCAGTACAATACCTTGATCGGACCGCTGGCGTCTCAGCACCAGGCATTTAGCCAGGCGTGGAGTTCGGCAGTTGCTGCCACCGAATAAAATAAAAAACCCCGCAAGAAGCGGGGTTTTTTGTCTGTAGCTAAAATAAAGCTTGTCATTCATCTACCACATCGGTATAACTATCCCCGTCGGTTTGTTACACAGACCTAAAGCAGTTTAGTTAAGCAGTCCAGATGAGTTATCCATAGATACCCTTCGTAGTGACCCTTCCTTCATCGCTTAAAAATCTGTAACGCAACCATCGCGCCGGAAGGCACAACAAATTTTTAATAAGGTAATTTCTATGTCTGGTAAAATGACTGGTCTGGTAAAATGGTTCAACGCTGATAAAGGTTTCGGCTTCATCACTCCTGACGATGGCTCTAAAGACGTGTTCGTACACTTCTCTGCTATCCAGAACGATGGCTACAAATCTCTGGACGAAGGTCAGAAAGTGTCCTTCACCATCGAAAGCGGCGCTAAAGGCCCAGCAGCTGGTAACGTTGTAAGCCTGTAAGCTTCAACTCAGCAGCACATGAATTCAAAAACCCGCCTTCTGGCGGGTTTTTTCGTTTCTAGCCTTTTATCTGCGGGTTCACGCAGTTTTTCTCGACCTTACCCTCAAGGGCATTGATAAGGTTATCCACCGCCGTCGCCGCCATGTTGTAGCGAGTTTCGTGCGTGGCAGAACCAATATGCGGCAGCGCAACCACGTTCGGAAGTTGGAGCAGCGGTGAATCAACGGGCAGCGGCTCCTGCTCAAACACATCCAGACCTGCGGCATGGATCTCCCCGTTTTGCAGCGCTTCAATCAACGCTTTTTCATCCACGACCGGACCGCGACCCGCATTGATAAAGATAGCCGACGGCTTCATCTTCGCGAACGCGTCCTTACCTATCAGATGATAGGTCTCATCCGTCAGCGGCAGGATCAGACAGACGTAATCGGCTTCCTGAAGCAGGGTATCCAGCTCGCAGTAGCGTGCATTGAAACGCTCTTCAGCCTCGCTGTGGTGGCGCCGGGCGTTATAAAGAATCGGCATGTTAAAGCCGAAGTGCGCGCGCTGCGCCAGCGCCAGGCCAATACGACCCATGCCAACAATACCCAATGTCTTGCCGTGAACGTCCACGCCAAACCAGTCTGGTCCGATGCTTTTGGTCCATTCACCTGCTTTAACCCGTTCAGCCACCTCCACCACGCGGCGAGCGCTGCTCAGTATCAACGCCATCAGCGTGTCGGCCACGGTTTCGGTCAGGGCATAGGGCGTGTGCATCAGAAAGACATGGCGGGCATTCAGGGCATCCACGTCGAAGTTGTCATAGCCAACGGAGATGGTTGAGGTGGCACGTAGCGCCGGCATTTTTTCCAGCAACGCAGCATCTACTTTTTCGCTTGAACCCAGCAGACCGACGGCACGGCTAAAGGCATCGGCGTGCTGCGCCACGGTATCCGGGCTGAGGTCTTTTACCTGGGTCACCGTGAAGTGTGATTCAAGGCGTTTTTGCAGATCTTCAGGCAGTGCTTTATACAAAATGACGGACGGCTTCATGCTAATCTCCGTTGATGTTAAGGGTTCAGGCGTGGCGTGCGCCGGCAGGTAACTGCTGATTATTAGCAGGCTTAACAATCAGAGTAAGCCACACCGACACGAAAAGTGCTACCCCCATAAATATGTACGAGGCGGATGGACTGCCGGTGGCGCCGTTGAGATAGCCCACAAACCAGGAGCCTAAGAACGAGCCCAGCGCGCCCATACTGTTGATTAAGGCCATTGCGCCGCCTGCCACATTACGCGGCAGCATTTCCGGGATGATGGCAAAGAACGGGCCGTAAGGGGCATACATTGCCGCACCGGCGATCACAAGCAGGGTATAAGAGGCCCAGAAGTGGTTGGCACCTACCGCCCAGGAGCCGATAAAGGCACAGGCAGCAATCAGCAACAGCGGCCAGACGAAGAGTTTACGGTTCTGCAGTTTGTCCGATGCCCAGGAGGCGATGATCATCGCAATGGTGGCGGCCAGGTAAGGAACAGAAGAGAGCCAGCCCACTTCGACCATGCCGAGGTTTTCACCGCCGCTACGAATAATCGATGGCAGCCACAGCACAAAGCCATACACCCCGATGCTCCAGGCGAAGTACTGCATGCAGAGCAGGATAACGTTGCGTGAGCGGAAAGCTTCGCCGTAGTTTCGCACCGCTTTCAGCCCCTGCTGTTCTTTATCCAGCTGTGCCTGTAGAGCCGATTTTTCATCTTCAGAGAGCCAGTTCACCTGAGAGGGTTTGTCTTTTACCAGCACCCACCAGCAGAAGGCCCAAATCACCGCCGGGATCCCCTCGATGATAAACATTTCTCGCCAGCCGAAAGACTGAATGAGATAGCCTGAGACCACCGACATCCACAGTACCGTTACCGGGTTACCGAGGATCAGGAAGGTATTGGCCCGTGACCGCTCGGATTTTGTAAACCAGTTGCTGATGTAGATAAGCATCGCGGGCATGACCGCCGCTTCCACCACGCCGAGGATAAAGCGAATCGCCGCCAGCGCCGGTATATTGTTAACGACCCCGGTAAGGGAGGCACAACCGCCCCATAAAATCAGGCAGATGAAAATCAGTTTGCGCACGCTGCGACGTTCCGCATAGATGGCGCCCGGGATCTGGAAGAAGAAGTAGCCCAGGAAGAACAGGGCACCCAGCAGGGAAGAGATGCCCTTAGTGATCCCCAAATCTTCGGTGATCCCCGCGGCTGATGCGAAACTGAAGTTCGCGCGGTCAAGATACGCCAGGCTGTACGTGATAAACACGATCGGCATGATGTACCACCAGCGTTTTACTGCATTCGTCGAGCTGTTCATAGGCTTGCCTCTGTGGTTGAGGTAATGACCGCCGTTGTCTGTAGGGTACACGGTGGTTCTGTGATGTTGCGGGGGTTATTCCCCCAGTTGGCTACGCGTGGGTAATCCTTCGCTGTCGCCCTGCACCTGGATCGCCAGCGATCCGATTTTGTTACCGCGTGAGATAGCCTGTTGCAGCGTTTTGCCTTCCAGCAGGGCGCTAATCACCCCCACGGCAAAACCATCGCCTGCGCCAACCGTATCAACGACGTTGTCCACTTTTACCGCGGCCACGGCACCTTTCTCGCCGCTGCTGGTTTTAAACCAGGCGCCATCGGCACCGGTTTTCAGGACCACCGCCTTCACGCCTCTATCAAGGTAGAAATCTGCAATCCCTTCCGGCGTGCGTTGCCCGGTAAGGATGATGCCCTCGTTCACGCCGGGTAAGACCCAGTCAGCCTGGAAGGCTAACTGGTTAAGTTTTTCAACCATCTCCGCTTCGCTTTTCCACAGCACCGGCCGCAAATTGGGATCGAAAGAGAGGGTTTTGCCTGCGGCTTTCATTGCGCCTGCAGCGTGATCGAGCAGGGCCCATGAACTCGGCGACAACGCCGCAGCCACGCCGCTCAGGTGCAGATGTCGTGCGGTGGTAAAATAGGCCGGATTAAAATCCTCCACCGACAGATGGCTGGCGGCAGAACCTTTGCGGAAATACTCCACAATGGGATCGGTTCCATCCTCGACCTTAGATTTCAGCTGGAAGCCGGTTGCGAAGCAGCCATCCAGGGTAACGCCCGAGGTCTCTATCCCCTCTTTTTTCAGGGCGCTAAGGATGAAATGACCGAAGCTGTCGTCGCCCACGCGGCTGACCCAGCCCACTTTCAGACCCAGGCGCGCCAGCCCGGTGGCGACATTGAGTTCGGCGCCAGCTACACGTTTAAAGAAATGTTCAACCTGGCTTAGCTCGCCAGGCTCGCTGGCCACAAACATGGCCATGGCTTCGCCAATGGTGATGACATCCAGTGCTTGCGGCATGGCTTAGACCTCGCGCAGTAAATTAACGTAGTGACGGGTGACGGCCGTCAGATCCGGGCCTTCAAGCGGGAACTCGATCCCGCGAGGCGCATCGGCAGGCAGCCGATCCAGCAGCGCCAGCCAGCGGCAGTTTTCTGCTGCCGGGGGGACGGCACGAAAGTGATGTTGATGCGGCTCCGCCGCCTTCACGTGAATATAGCTCACCGCAGGCGCCAGGTGCTGCGCGGCCTCTTCCGGTGAATCACCTACCCACAGCCAGTTGCCCATATCGAACGTCAGGCTCACCGGAAGCGCCTGCACCCGGCAGGCGGCTTTAAAGCGCTGCATAGGGGCGAGCTGACCGAAATCAGTCTGATCGTTCTCGACCACCAGCGTCATGCCGCTCTCCTGCAGTAGCGGGCGCAGGGCTTCAAGCTGGTTTTTATCGCGAAAATGACCTAAAGAGACCTTCAGCCAGAGGGCATTAAGCGTACTGGCTTCGGCAAGGTAGCGCGGCAGCGCTGGGTTCAGCTCGCCTTCGGCGGTGAACAGGGAATCGGGAGCGGAGTAGCAGGCTAGCAGGCCCAGCAGCTCAATGGAGCGCGCCAGGGTAGGCAGCGCATTCAGTTCAGCGTCGTTGAACAGTTCGCGGCGGATCTCCACGCCGTCTGCGCCCGCTTTAGCAATGACAGGCAGTATGGCGCGCTGGCCCCCTGCTTCACGTATCCGGTCGGCGCCATAGGCGGCGGTGACGACAATAATTTTTCTGCCCACTGGCTGACTCCATCGCGTTATCGATACTATTACGCTAGATGGAACCGGTTCCAAAGAAAAGATCAGTATGTTGAATTTATGATCGTCATCACGAAGGGAGGTTAACGGGCGGTAGAGCCGCGAACAATCAGCTCGCCGGAGAAGTGCTGCTCGCGTACGGTATCACTGGCCCCTTCAATGCGGCGCACAACCTGTTCCACCGCGGCATAGCCAATCTGCCAGGTGGGCTGTTTAAGGGTGGTGATCCCCACGCCTGCCAGTTCTGCCCACTCCAGCTCATCAAAGCCCAGTAAGCCGATGTCGCGGCCCCAGTGCAGCCCAACACGGCGCAGAGAACGAGCCACCTGCAGGGTGAGGGCACCGTTAGCGGAGATCACCGCCTTGCGCATACCGCGATGGCGTGAGTGGAATTGACGCAGGGCGATGTCCATCTGGTCCCCTTCATGCAGGGGAATTTCCGCGTTTTCAGCAATGACGCCAGGATAGCGGGCCAGGGTAGCGCGGAAGGCCGCCAGGCGTTCGCGGCGAGTATTGACCATACCCAGCGGCTCGCTGAGGAATAGGATCGCTTCAAAGCCCTGTTCGATAAGATGTTCTGTCGCCGTCGTGGCGGCCTGCGTATTGTCCAGACCCACGACGTCGCAGGCAAATTCGGGAATTTTACGGTCGATAAGCACCATCGGCAGCGCTGACTGTTGCAGGCGGTTTAGCCCCTCTTCGCGCATGCCCACCGCGTTGACCACAATGCCTTCAACCTGATAACTGCGCAGCAGATCGAGATAGTGCAGCTCCTGGTCGAGTTCATTATTAGTGTTACAGACCAGCGGGGTGAACCCCTTTTCCCGACAGGCGGCTTCGATACCGCTCAGAACATTGACGGAGTAGGGGTTGGTGATATCGGCGATAATCAGGCCAATGAGCCGCGTACGGCCATGCTTCAGGCCACGGGCCATCAGGCTTGGACGATAGTTAAGATCGGCGATCGCCTGTTCAATACGGGCCAGCAGCGCGTCGGAAAGCAGATGCTTTTCACCGTTGAGGTAACGGGAAATACTGGTTTTACCGGTTTTGGCGGCTTTCGCCACGTCGCTGATAGTGGCCCGTGTTGATTTGCTCATCGCTGATTCCTTTGCCTGAAGTGAGAACACCTTAGCGCGAAAATCAACGATGGCAAGCCCTTACTGGATTGGGCTCAGGGTAATTTCTACGCGGCGGTTCTGCGCTTTGCCTTCCGCCGTGCTGTTACTGGCGATCGGATTTGCCGGGCCCATACCGTTGGTACGAATACGGTTCGCGGCGACGCCCTGGGTGATCAGCGCGCTGGCCACGGAATCCGCACGCTGCTGGGAGAGACGCATGTTCAGATCCTGGCTGCCGGTGCTGTCGGTGTAGCCAAGCACGTTAACCGCCGTTTTGCTGTACTCTTTCAGCACCATCGCCACGCCGGTCAGGGTATTCGCGCCAGCCGGTTTCAGCGTTGCGCTGCTGCTATCGAAGGTCACATTGTTTGGCATGTTCAGAATGATGTTATCGCCGCTGCGCGTCACGCTAACGCCTGTACCCTGCATTTTGTCGCGCAGTTTTGCTTCCTGCACGTCCATGTAATAACCGACGCCGCCGCCCAGCGCGGCACCGGCTGCTGCGCCAATTAACGCTCCTTTGCCGCGATCTTTCTTAGAGGAGGAGAGGGCGCCAACGCCCGCGCCTACCAGGGAACCGAGCCCGGCACCGATGCCGGATTTACCGGCTTCGCGTTCGCCGGTGTAAGGGTTTGTGGTGCAGCCTGAAACAGCCAGTGCGCCGCTGACCAGCGCGGCAATCATGAGTACGCGTTTTTTCATCTTATTTCCTTAATCCTTTTTATTCTTTGCCACGACGAGCGTGGCGGTTGATTATGACGCGCAGATATGTAGAAAATTCCAGGGATAACTCTGAATTATGTTTCTAATCATAAACAGCCTCGAAGAAGGCGATGAAAACCTGCAACAGGCAACCCGGGAGCGCACGCTTTGACCACTTCAATTAAAACCATTCTGACTGCGGCCCACTGGGGGCCGATGCTGGTAGAGACCGATGGCGACACAGTGTTGTCATCCCGCGGGGCGCTGCCCACCCCTTACCCGAACTCATTGCAGACGGTGGTGCGCGATCAGGTGCACAGTAAAACCCGCGTGCGCTGGCCGATGGTGCGGAAAGGTTTTCTCGCTTCGCCGGATAATCCGCAGGGGGTACGCGGGGAAGATGAATTTGTCCGTGTCAGCTGGGACGATGCCCTTGCATTGATTGATTCGCAGCATAAACGTATCCGCAACAGCTATGGCCCGTCCTCTATCTTTGCCGGATCGTACGGCTGGCGATCTAACGGCGTGTTACACAAGGCGGCGACGCTACTGCAGCGCTATATGAGCCTCGCCGGCGGCTATACCGGCCATCTTGGGGATTACTCCACCGGTGCCGCGCAGGCGATCATGCCGTATGTTGTAGGGGGAAATGAGGTTTATCAGCAGCAGACCAGCTGGCCGCTGGTGCTGGAACATACCGACGTGGTGGTGCTCTGGAGCGCCAACCCACTCAATACCCTGAAAATTGCCTGGAACGCCAGCGACGAGCAGGGTATCCCTTACTTCGATGCACTACGTAAGAGCGGTAAGCGCATCATCTGTATCGATCCTATGCGCTCCGAAACTGCCGATTTCTTCGGCGAGGCGGCAGAGTGGATCGCCCCGCATATGGGCACCGACGTGGCGATGATGCTGGGCATTGCGCATACCCTGGTTGAAAACAACTGGCACGACACGGCGTTTCTTGCCCGCTGCACCAGCGGTTATGACCAATTCGCCGATTACCTGACGGGGAAAACGGATGGCATCGCGAAAACGGCCGAGTGGGCGGCGGCGATTTGCGGCGTAAATGCCGGGAAAATTCGTGAATTGGCAGAACTCTTCCATAGCAACCGCACCATGTTGATGGCGGGCTGGGGGATGCAGCGTCAGCAGTTTGGCGAGCAGAAGCACTGGATGCTGGTCACTCTGGCAGCCATGATCGGCCAGATCGGCACGCCGGGCGGCGGTTTTGGTCTCTCTTATCACTTCGCTAATGGCGGTAATCCAACGCGTCGTGCGGCGGTACTGGCCTCGATGCAGGGCAGCGTACAGGGTGGCACCGATGCCGTAGAAAAAATCCCGGTAGCGCGCATCGTCGAGGCGCTGGAAAATCCGGGCGGTTTCTACCAGCACAACGGTATGGACCGGCACTTCCCGGATATCCGCTTCGTCTGGTGGGCGGGCGGCGCCAACTTTACGCACCATCAGGACACTAACCGATTAATCCGTGCCTGGCAGAAGCCGGAGCTGGTGGTCATTTCCGAGTGCTTCTGGACCGCAGCGGCCCGACATGCAGATATCGTTCTGCCGGCCACCACCTCGTTTGAACGCAACGACATGACCATGACCGGCGACTACAGTAATCAACACATGGTGCCCATGAAGCGCGTGGTGCCGCCGCGCGATGAGGCGCGTGATGATCTGGAGGTCTTTGCTGAGCTGAGCGAACGGTGGGAAGCGGGTGGACGTGCGCGATTTACGGAAGGCAAAACCGACCTGGAGTGGCTGGAGAGCTTCTATCAGATCGCAGCGCAGCGCGGTGCCTCACAGGGGGTGACCTTGCCGCCCTTTGCCGAGTTCTGGGAGGCGAATGCGATCGTCGAAATGCCCGAAAATGCGCAAAATGCACAGTTTGTACGTTTCGCCGACTTCCGTCGCGATCCTGAGGCGCATCCGTTAAAAACCGAAAGCGGCAAGATTGTGATCCACTCAGCACGTATCGCCAGTTTTGGTTACGCCGATTGTCCGCCGCATCCGATGTGGCTGGAGCCGGACGAGTGGCATGGCAACGCCGAGCCGCAACAACTGCAGATACTCTCTGCTCATCCAGCGCATCGCCTGCATAGCCAGCTGAACTACTCTTCACTGCGCGAACAGTATGCGGTTGCCGGGCGCGAGCCGGTCACGCTGCACCCCATCGACGCTCACGCGCGCGGCATTGCCGACGGGGATGTGGTGCGTGTCTGGAACCAGCGTGGGCAGGTACTGGCGGGGGCGGTCGTGAGCGAGGGTATCAAGCCCGGCGTGATCTGTATTCACCAGGGGGCATGGCCTGATCTGGAACGTAGCGCAGGGGGGATCTGTAAAAACGGTGCGGTTAACGTTCTGACGAAAGATCTCCCCAGCTCGAAGCTAGGGAATGGTTGCGCGGGGAATACGGCGCTGGCCTGGCTGGAGAAATATCAAGGGCCGGAGCTACCGCTTACGGCGTTTGATCCGCCTGCCAGCTCATAATCCACGTCGGGTGCTGGGTGTCTTCCTGCCAGGCGCTATCCATAATGCGAAAGCCCTGAGCATGGTAGAAATTCACCGCCCGGGTGTTTTTCTGATACACCTCCAGGCTCAGGGCCGGGTAGCGCTGTTTAACATGGTTGATCAGCGCCTTCCCGATGCCTTTACCCGTGTATGACGGCGCGACAAATAGCGCGCCGATATACTGAACATGCAGGACGCTGATAAATCCGCACACCTCATCTGCCTCGTCCCAGACCCAGGTCTCTGCCGATGGCAGATAAACATCCCGGACGATCGCTTCGCTCTCTTGCCAGTAGCTGGCCTCAATAAACGGATGGGCGAGGGTGGTACTTTCCAGCCATAAGCGCAGCAAGGGAGAGGTGTCATCACTCAGCCATGCGCGGATCATGCTGGCCTCCGGAATAACAAAAACAGCTCGTCACGTGGTCATTCACCATCCCGCTGGCCTGCATAAAGGCATAACAGATGGTGGTGCCGACAAATTTAAACCCGCGCTTTTTCAGCGCTTTCGATAAGGCGTCTGAGGTTGGCGTCGAGGCGGGGACCTCTGCCAGGGTCGTGGCCTGGGTCAGTTGCGGCTGATGGCCGACAAACGACCAGATAAAATCTGAAAATGCTTCGCCATTTGCCTCCATTGCCAGCAGCGCGCGTGCGTTACCGATAATGGCCTGAATCTTACCGCGATGGCGGATAATCCCTGCGTCCTGCACCAGCCGCTCAACGTCGTCTTCCGTCATCTCCGCCACCTTTTCCGGATCGAAATGGTGGAAGGCCTGGCGGTAATTCTCGCGTTTTTTCAATACGGTAATCCAGGAAAGACCGGCCTGCTGGCCCTCAAGGCAGATCATTTCAAAAAGATAGCGGCGGTCGGTTTCTGGTACGCCCCACTCTTTATCGTGATAGGCGATATAAAGCGGGTCTTCGCTTACCCAGCCACAACGTTGCATAGTCCATCTCCCTCATAGTGATTGAATCCACGAAAATTTCCATCGGCCCGGCTTGACGTGGTAGTTAAAAAGACAATAGTTAATACAGGGTTTAATGCGTTCTACGCCATGCCTGAAAACCCGCTTACCTATCTATTAACAATGACAAATATCGCCGAATTCGGCTCTCTTCTGGAGTCGCTTTGATGATGATAAAAAAAATCAGTGGCCGCCATGCCGCGACAGGCGTGGTGAGTTTGTTAGTCTGTCTGCTTTCAGGTAACACAGCATTTGCCTGGCAACAGGAATATATCGTTTCAGATAACGTAAATAATACTACTGAGCGCTACACATGGGATGACGATCACCAACCGCGTTATGAAGATATCCTCGCGGAGCGGATCCGCTCATCGCAAAATGCCCCGGCCGTGTCGGTCAATTTGGCCGACGCCTCTTCAGCGATGCCGGGAAGTACGATGAGCGTGGGGGTCAATATTCCTGTAGCACGCCGCATCA
The DNA here is from genome assembly GCF_017348915.1 of Leclercia pneumoniae. Taxonomy (NCBI): domain Bacteria; kingdom Pseudomonadati; phylum Pseudomonadota; class Gammaproteobacteria; order Enterobacterales; family Enterobacteriaceae; genus Leclercia; species Leclercia pneumoniae. Next base: position 179,536 of record NZ_CP071383.1, read on the forward strand.
CTACCGGGCCGATTGTCTCCTGGCGCTATGATGGCTCACCCTCCACCATGTATAACGAGTTTGGGGACAGCGTCAGCACGTCATCTCTGACCGATCCCCTCTGGCATGCCAGTGTCAGCACCCTGGGCTGGCGTGTAGACTCCCATCTGGGCGGCCTGCGGCCATGGGCGCAAATCAGTTATAACCAGCAGTTTGGCGATAACCAGTGGAAGAGCCAGGCGGGGTTCAGTAAAACCGCTGCATCGCAGCAGCCAGACAGCTGGATGGACGTCACCGTGGGGGCCGATATTCCGCTTTATCCCCATATGGCGGCCTACGCTTCGCTCTCTCAGTCTGCGAGCATGGTCTTAGGCGAGGATTACCTCTATACGCTGGGTGTTAGCGCTAAGTTTTAAAGTTGTTGTTTTTTTGTGCGTTAAATTCGTAAAAAGTGTACGGATGGCAGGCCTTGTAGCGATAGTAGGTACTAACGCAATTGGGCAGAATCGTATCGTCCAGGCCATTCATTCCCCATTTACGGCATTTCATTCCGTCTCCCCTGCATTTCATACCGTTTTCCCCCTATGGATGCAGGGTTTTGCGTATCGTTGTCAGCAGTGAATTTCCCCTTTTCCCTGCAGGACAACTGCCATGAATACATCAACCTCTAACCGCACTCGCTGGCTTACCCTTTTCGGTACAATCGTGACTCAGTTTGCGCTGGGATCGGTTTATACCTGGAGCCTGTTTAACAGCGCGCTGTCCGAGAAACTGGATGCGCCTGTCAGTCAGGTTGCTTTCTCGTTTGGCTTACTGAGCCTGGGCCTGGCGCTCTCCTCCTCCGTGGCCGGTAAATTACAAGAGCGTTTTGGCGTGAAGCGCGTGACCATGGCCTCCGGGATTATGCTGGGTGTCGGCTTCTTCCTGACGGCACATTCCAACAGCCTGCTGATGTTGTGGCTCAGCGCCGGGGTGCTGGTCGGGTTAGCGGACGGGGCGGGTTACCTGCTGACGCTGTCGAACTGTGTGAAATGGTTCCCCGAGCGTAAAGGGCTGATCTCTGCCTTTTCGATCGGCTCCTATGGTTTGGGCAGCCTCGGGTTTAAATTTATCGATTCCCAACTGCTGGCTTCAGTCGGCCTCGAAAAGACCTTTATGATCTGGGGCGCCATCGTGCTGGTGATGATTGTCTTCGGCGCGACGTTAATGAAAGACGCACCGCAGCAAACGGTGAAGTCGGTGAATGGGGTGGTGGAGAACGACTTCACCCTGGCGCAGTCCATGCGTAAACCGCAGTACTGGATGCTGGCGGTGATGTTCCTGACTGCCTGCATGAGCGGCCTGTATGTCATCGGCGTGGCGAAAGATATCGCCCAGGGAATGGTGAAGCTGGATGTGGCCACTGCGGCGAATGCGGTGACGGTAATCTCTATCGCTAATCTCTCGGGTCGCCTGGTGCTGGGGATCCTCTCTGACAAAATCGCCCGTATCCGTGTTATCACGCTCGGACAGGTCGTCTCTCTGGTGGGGATGGCGGCGCTGCTCTTCGCTCCGCTGAATGAAATCACCTTCTTCGCGGCCATCGCCTGTGTTGCTTTTAACTTCGGTGGCACCATCACGGTCTTCCCGTCGCTGGTCAGCGAGTTCTTCGGCCTGAACAACCTGGCGAAAAACTACGGTGTGATTTACCTGGGCTTCGGGATTGGTAGTATCTGCGGTTCGTTGATTGCATCGCTGTTCGGCGGCTTCTATGTCACCTTCTGCGTTATCTTCGCTCTGCTGATCCTCTCACTGGCGCTCTCCACCACCATTCGTCAGCCGCAGCGTGAAGTTTACTCCGAAGCGCATGCCTGAATAATCCCCTAAAGGCCGGAGCCTCCGGCCTTTGCTTCCCCGCCTTACTACAGAAACGGGTCAGATGAATGTCATCGGACTTGTTTTTTTGTAAATATCTGCAGCGATCACACTCTATGCTGCCACTTTTTCGTCTCCCTGTGGTCTACTCTACCGCGCTTGAGATGGTTTCCCTTAAAAACATCGTCAACGAAGACTCCGCCTGTGCACTGTTAATCTGTAAGTGAAGCAGCAATATTTTTCTTTTTTCCAGGTCATTTTAATGAAATATATCAAAGCGATGACGCAACAAAAGCTGAGCTTTTTGCTGGCGTTGTACATCGGTCTGTTTATGAATGGCGCCGTATTTTTCCGTCGGTTTGATGGCTATGCGCAAAACTTTACCGCCTTGAAAGGAGTTGCTGCGGTTGTTGAGTTGGCTGCTACGGTACTCGTCACCTTCTTCTTATTACGCTTGCTTTCGCTGTTTGGGCGACGGGTATGGCGGGTACTGGCCACGCTGGTGGTGTTGTGCTCGGCGGGTGCCAGTTACTACATGACGTTTATGAACGTGGTGATCGGCTACGGGATTATCGCGTCGGTGATGACCACCGATATTGACCTCTCTAAAGAGGTGGTTGGCTGGCACTTTATCCTCTGGCTGGTCTGCGTCAGCGTGTTGCCGCTGCTCTTTATCTGGAGTAACCGCTGCCGTTATACCTTGCTCCGTCAGCTGCGTACGCCAGGTCAACGTATCAGAAGTGTTGCGCTGGTGGTGATTGCCGGTTTGATGGTCTGGGGCCCGATTCGCTTACTGGACATTCAGCAGAAACACGTTGAGCGTACGACCGGTGTCGATATGCCGAGTTACGGCGGCGTGGTGGCGAACTCCTATCTGCCATCAAACTGGATCTCGGCGCTGGGGTTATATGCCTGGGCGCAGGTGGATGAGTCTTCCGATAATAAATCGCTGATTAACCCGGCGAAGAAATTTAGCTATCAGGCGCCAGCGGATATTGATGACACCTACGTGGTGTTTATCATCGGTGAGACGACCCGCTGGGATCATATGGGAATGCTGGGCTATGAGCGTGACACTACGCCGAAACTGGCCCAGGAGAAAAACCTCGTTGCCTTCCGCGGTTACTCGTGTGATACGGCCACTAAGCTCTCTTTGCGCTGCATGTTTGTGCGTGAAGGCGGGGCGGATGATAACCCACAGCGTACGCTGAAAGAGCAAAACGTCTTTGCGGTACTGAGTCAGTTGGGCTTCAGTTCCGACCTGTACGCCATGCAGAGTGAGATGTGGTTCTACAGCAACACCATGGCCGATAACATTGCTTACCGCGAGCAGATTGGCGCTGAGCCACGTAACCGTGGCAAACATGTGGATGACATGCTGTTGGTCGATGAGATGCAGCGCTCTTTACAGGGCAACCCGGACGGCAAACATCTTATTATCCTGCACACCAAAGGATCGCACTTTAACTATACCCAGCGTTATCCGCGCAGTTTTGCCAAATGGACGCCGGAGTGTATTGGGGTTGATAAAGGGTGTACCAAAGAAGAGATGATTAACTCTTACGATAACTCGGTCACCTATGTGGATCACTTTATCGATAGCGTGATCGATCAGCTGCGTGATAAGAAAGCGATTGTCTTCTACGCCGCCGACCACGGGGAGTCGATCAACGAGAAGGAACATCTGCACGGTACGCCACGTAAGATGGCTCCGCCGGAGCAGTTCCGCGTGCCGATGATGGTATGGATGTCTGATAAATATCTGGAAAACCCGGATAAGGCGAAGATGTTTGCCCATCTGAAACAGCAGGCGGATATGAAAGTGCCGCACCGCCATGTTGAGCTGTACGACACGATCCTTGGCTGCCTGGGCTATACCTCGAAAGACGGTGGTATCAACGAAAATAACAACTGGTGTCATGTCCCGGATACCGGCGTAAAAGCGGTTCAGTAAAGGGTTGGCGAGCGACTCGCCACCTTAAAGGCTTTTTTATTGTAAGGGATTGACGGAGCCGTACCTCAGCAGTAAGATGCGGCCCGCATTCGGTGATTGGCGCAGCCTGGTAGCGCACTTCGTTCGGGACGAAGGGGTCGGAGGTTCGAATCCTCTATCACCGACCAAATTCAAAAGCCTGCTCACTGAGCAGGCTTTTTTGCACCTGAGGCTTGCGAGGATGAGAACCTCCGGGGGGCAGAGGTTCGACTCGAGCGAAGCGAGAGAACGTTGCGTCAGCAACGGCCCGAAGGGCGAGCCACGGAGTGGCGAGTCATCCTCTATCACTGACCAAATTCAAAAGCCTGCTCACTGAGCAGGCTTTTTTGCACCTGAGGCTTGCGAGGATGAGAACCTCCGGGGGGCAGAGGTTCGACTCGAGCGAAGCGAGAGAACGTTGCGTCAGCAACGGCCCGAAGGGCGAGCCACGGAGTGGCGAGTCATCCTCTGGCACCGACCAAATTCAAAAGCCTGCTCACTGAGCAGGCTTTTTTGCTTCTGGCGCCTAAAGTTAGTTACGACAACAAACTAAAACGCTTGTTACCTTCCATTAACCCTGCCTGTTAACGTTTTTGTGACATATTCCATTGTATTTTTTTATATATAGATTGATCTTTTTTCGCGTTGCTTATGGATAACCTCAGCATTTTCCGCTGTGCGTTTTAACGTTCGCGGAATTTAGTGCTCAGATATTCACCATCCTGTAAGAAAATTTAACCCGTCTGAATAAATGTTAATCACTGGTCACAGCAGAATAAGAAGTGAGTTGTGCTGCATCATGGCGGGTAGCATAAATTTCCCTGCTGAAAATAGTGCCTCTGGGTTTTTTTAATCTTTGTTTGCTGATTCTCACACTTAGCGTAAATCCCCGTCACCTGTATTGACGTTTTCACATTCTGTTGACAGATTGTAGGGCACGAGGGGCATTTCAGGGAGAATCTGCGCTGCAACTCAGTTGCTCTTCTGAAAGGAATCTCCATCCCTTATAACGCCTTCGGGCATCACCGACCGGACCGGGTAAAAAATAAATTAAAGGTCAGGCGGCGTAACACAACAAAAAACATCACATTGGAGCAGAATAATAATGAGTATTTCCTTGAAGAAGTCAGGGATGCTGAAGCTTGGTCTGAGCCTGGTGGCAATGACCGTCGCGGCTAGCGTGCAGGCAAAAACCCTGGTCTACTGTTCTGAAGGCTCGCCGGAAGGCTTTAACCCACAGCTGTTTACCTCTGGTACCACGTACGACGCTAGCTCCGTACCTATCTATAACCGTCTGGTTGAATTCAAAACCGGTACCACGGAAGTGATTCCGGGTCTGGCAGAGAAGTGGGAAGTCAGCGAAGACGGCAAAACCTATACCTTCCACCTGCGTCAGGGTGTGAAGTGGCAGGACAGCAAAGAATTCAAACCAACGCGCGACTTTAATGCCGACGACGTTGTGTTCTCCTTTGATCGTCAAAAAAATGCCCAGAACCCGTACCATAAAGTTTCTGGCGGCAGCTATGAATACTTCGAAGGGATGGGCCTGCCAGACCTGATTAGCGAAGTGAAGAAAGTGGACGATAAAACCGTTCAGTTCGTCCTGACGCGTCCAGAAGCGCCATTCCTGGCTGACCTGGCCATGGACTTCGCCTCTATCCTGTCTAAAGAGTATGCCGACAACATGCTGAAAGCCGGCACGCCGGAAAAAGTCGACCTGAACCCGGTCGGTACCGGTCCGTTCCAGCTCCTGCAATACCAGAAAGACTCCCGCATTCTGTACAAAGCCTTTGAAGGCTACTGGGGCACCAAGCCGCAGATCGACCGTCTGGTCTTCTCCATCACGCCTGACGCCTCCGTACGTTATGCGAAACTGCAGAAAAACGAGTGCCAGGTCATGCCGTATCCAAACCCGGCTGATATTGCACGTATGAAGCAGGACAAAAACATCAACCTGCTGGAGCAGGCGGGCCTGAACGTGGGTTACCTTTCCTTCAACACCGAGAAGAAACCGTTTGATGACGTGAAAGTGCGTCAGGCGCTGACTTACGCGGTGAACAAAGAAGCGATCATCAAAGCGGTTTACCAGGGCGCTGGCGTTGCTGCCAAAAACCTGATCCCGCCGACCATGTGGGGCTATAACGACGACGTTAAAGACTACAACTACGATCCTGAGAAAGCGAAAGCCCTGCTGAAAGAAGCGGGTCAGGATAAAGGCTTTACCGTTGAGCTGTGGGCGATGCCGGTACAGCGTCCGTACAACCCGAACGCTCGCCGTATGGCCGAGATGATTCAGGCTGACTGGGCGAAGATTGGCGTTCAGGCCAAGATCGTGACCTATGAGTGGGGCGAATACCTGAAACGTGCTAAAGCGGGTGAACACCAGGCCGTGATGATGGGCTGGACGGGCGACAACGGGGATCCGGACAACTTCTTCGCGACCCTGTTCAGCTGCGCAGCGGCGAAAGATGGCTCCAACTACTCTCGCTGGTGCTACAAGCCGTTTGAAGACCTGATTCAGCCGGCGCGCGCTGCAGAAGATCACAACAAACGTATTGAGCTGTACAAACAAGCTCAGGTGGTTATGCACGACCAGGCGCCTGCCCTGATCATCGCGCACTCCACCGTGTACGAACCAGTGCGTAAAGAAGTGAAAGGCTACGTGGTTGATCCACTGGGCAAACACCACTTCGAAAACGTCTCTGTTGAATAATAAGTAGGGTATTCTCCCTCTCCTTTTGGGAGAGGGCAGGGGTGAGGGGCGTGCATGCATCCCCTCACCCTTAACCTCTCCAAAGGGAGAGGGAATTTACATTTGTGAGCAATACAGACCACATCCCCTGGTTGTGCGTCATTATAGAGAATCCGGGTTATGTTGCAGTTCATCCTCCGACGTCTGGGGCTAGTTATCCCCACGTTTATCGGTATCACCCTTCTCACCTTTGCCTTTGTCCATATGATCCCCGGCGACCCGGTAATGATTATGGCGGGCGAGCGTGGCATTTCTCCTGAACGTCATGCGCAGCTGCTGGCCGAACTGGGCCTGGATAAACCGCTGTGGCAGCAATATCTCCACTATATCTGGGGCGTGCTGCATGGTGATTTAGGCATCTCGCTGAAAAGCCGTCTCCCGGTGTGGGACGAGTTCGTGCCGCGCTTTAAAGCGACGCTGGAACTCGGCGTCTGCGCCATGATTTTCGCGACCGCAGTAGGCATCCCTGTTGGCGTGCTGGCTGCCGTTAAGCGCGGTTCAATCTTCGATCACACCGCGGTTGGCCTGGCGCTGACCGGCTACTCCATGCCTATCTTCTGGTGGGGCATGATGCTGATTATGCTGGTATCGGTGCAATGGAACCTGACGCCGGTATCCGGGCGAGTTAGCGATATGGTGTTCCTTGATGACACCAACCCTCTCACCGGATTCATGCTGATTGATACGGCAATCTGGGGGGAAGAGGGCAACTTTATTGATGCGGTAGCGCACATGATTCTGCCTGCGATGGTGCTGGGCACCATTCCCCTGGCCGTTATCGTGCGTATGACCCGTTCTTCAATGCTGGAGGTGCTGGGTGAGGATTACATCCGTACCGCGCGCGCCAAAGGTCTGACCCGCATGCGCGTTATCATCGTGCACGCACTGCGTAACGCCATGCTGCCGGTGGTAACCGTTATCGGTCTGCAGGTGGGAACGCTGCTGGCGGGGGCGATTTTGACCGAAACCATCTTCTCCTGGCCGGGCCTGGGACGCTGGCTGATCGACGCGCTGCAACGCCGCGATTATCCAGTGGTACAGGGCGGCGTACTGCTGGTGGCGACGATGATTATCCTCGTCAACCTGCTGGTCGATCTGCTTTACGGCGTGGTGAACCCGCGTATTCGGCATAAGAAGTAAGGGGCCATCATGTCACAAGTTACTGAAAATAAAGTGGTCGCAGCACCGGTTCCCATGACGCCGCTGCAGGAGTTCTGGCACTACTTCAAACGCAACAAAGGGGCGGTGGTAGGGCTGGTGTATGTCACTGTCATGATCCTGATTGCGGTCTTTGCGAACGTTCTCGCGCCCTATAACCCGGCGGATCAGTTCCGTGATTCGCTTCTGGCGCCACCGGTATGGCAGGAGGGGGGAACCTTTGCCCATCTGTTAGGTACCGATGATGTGGGCCGTGATGTCCTGTCGCGCCTGATGTACGGCGCACGTCTGTCGCTGCTGGTGGGCTGCCTGGTGGTGGTGCTGTCGCTGGTTATGGGCGTGGTACTCGGCCTGGTGGCCGGTTACTTCGGCGGTATCGTTGATAACATCATTATGCGTATCGTCGATATTATGCTGGCGCTGCCAAGTCTGCTGCTGGCGCTGGTATTGGTGGCCATCTTCGGCCCGTCGATCGGCAACGCCGCGCTGGCGCTAACCTTTGTGGCACTGCCTCACTATGTACGTCTCACGCGTGCGGCTGTGCTGGTAGAAGTGAACCGCGATTACGTCACCGCTTCCCGCGTAGCGGGTGCCGGTGCGATGCGTCAGATGTTCGTTAATATCTTCCCGAACTGCCTTGCGCCGTTGATTGTTCAGGCGTCGCTTGGTTTCTCTAACGCCATTCTCGATATGGCCGCTCTTGGCTTCCTTGGCATGGGTGCGCAACCGCCAACACCGGAGTGGGGCACCATGCTCTCCGATGTGTTGCAGTTCGCGCAAAGCGCCTGGTGGGTCGTCACCTTCCCGGGTCTGGCGATTCTGCTCACGGTGCTGGCATTTAACCTGATGGGTGATGGTCTGCGTGATGCACTTGATCCCAAACTGAAGCAGTAAGAGGCACGAGATGGCGTTATTAAATGTAAATGAATTATCGGTGCACTTCGGCGACGAAGGCACACCGTTTCGCGCCGTGGACCGCATCAGCTATAGCGTAAATCAGGGCGAAGTGGTCGGTATCGTAGGGGAATCGGGCTCCGGTAAGTCAGTAAGTTCACTGGCGATTATGGGACTGATTGACTATCCCGGCCGCGTCATGGCTGAAAACCTGGAGTTTAACGGTCAGGATCTGAAGCGTATCTCCGAAAAACAGCGCCGCCAGCTGGTGGGCGCTGAAGTGGCGATGATCTTCCAGGATCCGATGACCAGCCTGAACCCGTGTTACACCGTTGGTTTCCAGATTATGGAAGCCATCAAGGTGCACCAGGGCGGGAATAAGAAAACCCGTCGCCAGCGCGCGATCGACCTGCTTAACCAGGTAGGTATACCGGATCCGGCATCGCGACTGGATGTTTACCCGCATCAGCTGTCCGGCGGGATGAGCCAGCGTGTGATGATTGCCATGGCGATCGCCTGTCGGCCTAAGCTGTTAATTGCGGATGAGCCGACGACCGCGCTGGATGTCACTATTCAGGCGCAAATCATCGAGCTGCTGCTGGATTTACAGCAGAAAGAGAACATGGCGCTGGTGCTGATTACGCACGACCTGGCGCTGGTGGCCGAAGCGGCGCACAAAATCATCGTAATGTATGCAGGTCAGGTGGTAGAGACCGGAAGTTCGCACGACATCTTCCGCGCGCCGCGTCACCCGTACACTCAGGCTCTGCTGCGTGCTCTGCCGGAATTTGCGCAGGATAAAGCGCGTCTGGCCTCGCTGCCGGGCGTGGTACCGGGTAAATATGACCGTCCGCAGGGCTGTCTGCTCAACCCGCGCTGTCCGTATGCAACGGATAAGTGTCGCGTCGATGAACCCGCGCTGAACCTGCTGGCTGACGGTCGTCAGTCCAAATGCCACTACCCACTCGATGATGCCGGGAGGCCAACACTATGAGTACGCAACAGGCCGCCACGCAACAACCGCTGTTGCAGGCCATCGATCTAAAAAAACATTACCCGGTGAAGAAGGGACTGTTTGCCCCCGAGCGCCTGGTGAAAGCCCTGGACGGCGTGTCGTTCAACCTCGAGCGCGGTAAAACGCTGGCGGTAGTGGGTGAATCGGGCTGTGGAAAATCTACACTGGGTCGTCTGCTGACAATGATCGAAACGCCAACCGGCGGCGAACTGTACTATCAGGGCCAGGATCTGCTTAAGCACGATCCGCAGGCGCAGAAGCTGCGTCGCCAGAAAATCCAGATTGTGTTTCAGAACCCCTACGGTTCCCTGAACCCGCGTAAAAAAGTGGGACAGATTCTGGAAGAGCCGCTGCTGATTAACGCTTCACTGAGTAAAGAGCAGCGCCGGGAAAAAGCGCTGGCGATGATGGCGAAAGTGGGTCTGAAAACCGAGCATTATGATCGCTACCCGCATATGTTCTCTGGCGGCCAGCGTCAACGTATCGCCATTGCCCGCGGTCTGATGCTTGACCCGGACGTGGTGATTGCCGATGAACCGGTTTCCGCGCTCGACGTTTCTGTGCGCGCTCAGGTGTTAAACCTGATGATGGATCTGCAGCAGGAACTGGGGCTCTCTTATGTGTTCATTTCGCACGACCTCTCCGTGGTGGAGCATATTGCTGACGAAGTGATGGTGATGTATCTGGGGCGCTGCGTAGAGAAGGGGAGCAAAGACCAGATCTTTAACAATCCGCGTCACCCTTATACTCAGGCGCTGCTGTCAGCAACACCTCGCCTTAATCCGGACGATCGCCGCGAGCGTATCAAGCTGACCGGCGAGCTGCCGAGCCCGCTGAATCCACCGCCGGGCTGTGCGTTCAACGCCCGCTGTCGTCGTCGCTTCGGGCCCTGCACGCAGTTGCAGCCGCAGTTGAAGGACTATGATGGACAGCTGGTAGCCTGCTTCGCAGTCGATCAGGATGAAAACGGCGAGAAACCGCAGCCATAAGCGAAAAACAAAAAACCGGCGATCATCGCCGGTTTTTTTGTGCCTGTCAGGCTGCTATTTGCGCAGGCGAACCTGGTCCACCGCATGATTTTCACTTTTGGTGAGGATCAGGCTGGCGCGTTCGCGGGTAGGGAGGATGTTCTCTTTCAGGTTAACGTAGTTAATTTCGTTCCACAGGGCGGTCGCCACATTCACCGCTTCTTCTTCAGAAAGCTGGGCATAGTTGTGGAAGTAAGAGTCCGGATCGGTGAACGCCCCTTCGCGGAACTTCAGGAAGCGGTTGATATACCAGCTTTGCAGTAAATCTTCCGGGGCATCGACATAAATCGAGAAATCTACGAAATCAGACACGAAGACGTGATGCGGATCGTGCGGATAATCCATACCGCTCTGCAAGACGTTTAGCCCTTCCAGAATCAGAATGTCCGGCTGAGCGACCGTTTTGTCACCATCCGGGATGCGATCATAAATGAGATGCGAATAGACCGGGGCGGTGACGTTTGGCACGCCGGACTTGAGATCCGAGACAAATTTCACCAGACGGTGCATATCGTAGGAGAGCGGGAAGCCTTTTTTCTTCATCAGACCGCGCTCTTTTAATACCTCGTTCGGGTGGAGAAAACCGTCGGTGGTGATCAATTCTACGCTGCGGTGTTCTGGCCAGCGGCTCAGCAGGGCCTGTAACACGCGAGCCGTGGTACTTTTGCCCACCGCCACGCTGCCGGCGATGCTGATGATATAAGGAATACGTTGACCGTTGGTGCCAAGGAACTGCTCCAGTACGGCCTGTCGGCGCAAATTGGAGCTGATATAGAAGTTAAGCAAGCGCGACAGAGGTAAGTAAATCTCGGCCACTTCTTCCAGAGAGAGATCTTCGTTTATCCCCTTTAACCGCGCTATCTCCCCCTCGGTTAAGGTCATAGGGACGGAGTCGCGCAAAGCAGCCCACTGGCTGCGATTAAACTGGAGATAGGGCGTCATTAGCGTTTGCTCTTTTTTGCTCATAAGCATGCTTCTGTGAGCCTGTGATAGCGCTTCACGTAGTAGTTAATTTTGGACAATGGGCAGGAGGTTAACACCAGATGGGAGGAATAATAAGAAAAAATATAGGCGAGACATGCGTTACGCGGGGAGCATCACGGTAAGAAAAAAACGCTATGGAGCGAGTATTTCTGCTGAATAATTGACCCGATATGGGTGAAATTGCAGCGTTCACCGCATTCTTCGCGCAAAATGTGAGCGAAAGAATGTTTTAAGTGATTTTTTAGTTGCATGACTGCGCAGGTCTCCCTAAAATGCGCGCTACTTGATGCCGACTTAGCTCAGTAGGTAGAGCAACTGACTTGTAATCAGTAGGTCACCAGTTCGATTCCGGTAGTCGGCACCATCAAGTCCGGTGGGGTTCCCGAGCGGCCAAAGGGAGCAGACTGTAAATCTGCCGTCACAGACTTCGAAGGTTCGAATCCTTCCCCCACCACCACTTTCTGGCAGCGTTAACGCCGCCGGAGCTGGTTTAAAAAATAAATCAGCTCGAATAGAAAAAGAGAGAAATCTCTTTTTTTGTTACAGAAAGAACTGGGTAGCCGAGTTTCAGGATGCGGGCATCGTATAATGGCTATTACCTCAGCCTTCCAAGCTGATGATGCGGGTTCGATTCCCGCTGCCCGCTCCAATACGTGCTGATATGGCTCAGTTGGTAGAGCGCACCCTTGGTAAGGGTGAGGTCCCCAGTTCGACTCTGGGTATCAGCACCACTTCACTTCTCCCTCCCGTTTCTCTCTGTTTCAATATCAATGTATTCAACAGTTCAGGCATTCCGCCTGGTTGATGTGGTGATATCACCGATTTATCCGTGTCTTAGAGGGACAATCGATGTCTAAAGAAAAGTTTGAACGTACAAAACCGCACGTTAACGTCGGTACTATCGGCCACGTTGACCATGGTAAAACAACGCTGACCGCTGCAATCACTACCGTACTGGCTAAAACCTACGGCGGTGCTGCGCGCGCATTCGATCAGATCGATAACGCGCCAGAAGAAAAAGCGCGTGGTATCACCATCAACACTTCTCACGTTGAATATGACACCCCGACTCGCCACTACGCACACGTAGACTGCCCAGGCCACGCCGACTATGTTAAAAACATGATCACCGGTGCTGCGCAGATGGACGGCGCGATCCTGGTTGTTGCTGCGACTGACGGCCCTATGCCTCAGACCCGTGAGCACATCCTGCTGGGTCGTCAGGTAGGCGTTCCTTTCATCATCGTGTTCCTGAACAAATGCGACATGGTTGATGACGAAGAGCTGCTGGAACTGGTAGAGATGGAAGTTCGTGAACTGCTGTCTCAGTACGATTTCCCAGGCGACGACACCCCAATCGTTCGTGGTTCCGCGCTGAAAGCGCTGGAAGGCGAAGCAGAGTGGGAAGAGAAAATCATCGAACTGGCTGGCTACCTGGATTCTTACATCCCTGAGCCAGAGCGTGCGATTGACAAGCCGTTCCTGCTGCCAATCGAAGACGTATTCTCCATCTCCGGTCGTGGTACCGTTGTTACCGGTCGTGTAGAGCGCGGTATCATCAAAGTTGGCGAAGAAGTTGAAATCGTTGGTATCAAAGACACTGCTAAGTCTACCTGTACTGGCGTTGAAATGTTCCGCAAACTGCTGGACGAAGGCCGTGCTGGTGAGAACGTTGGTGTTCTGCTGCGTGGTATCAAACGTGAAGAAATCGAACGTGGTCAGGTTCTGGCGAAGCCAGGCTCCATCAAGCCACACACCAAGTTCGAATCTGAAGTGTACATCCTGTCCAAAGACGAAGGCGGCCGTCATACTCCGTTCTTCAAAGGCTACCGTCCACAGTTCTACTTCCGTACAACTGACGTGACCGGTACCATCGAACTGCCAGAAGGCGTTGAGATGGTAATGCCAGGCGACAACATCAAGATGGTTGTGACTCTGATCCACCCAATCGCGATGGACGACGGTCTGCGTTTCGCAATCCGTGAAGGCGGTCGTACCGTTGGCGCGGGCGTGGTTGCTAAAGTTCTCGGTTAATTGCTGATAACATTTGACGCAATGCGCAAAGAAAGGGCATCATTTGATGCCCTTTTTGCACGCTTTCGAACCAGAACCTGGCTCATCAGTGATTTTATTTGTCATAATCATTGCTGAGACAGGCTCTGTAGAGGGCGTAAGTCCGAAACTCATATAGAGCATTTCGGTTAGGTTCGCCTCGCGCTCGCGGGGTGAAAATGTTTGTAGAATTCTTCTGACAGGTTGGTTTATGAGTGCGAATACCGAAGCTCAAGGGAGCGGGCGCGGCCTGGAAGCGATGAAGTGGGTAGTTGTTGCCGTACTGCTGATTGTGGCTATTGTAGGCAATTATCTTTATCGTGACATGATGCTGCCGCTACGCGCGCTGGCAGTGGTTATTCTGATTGCTGCAGCGGGTGGTGTCGCGCTGTTGACGACCAAAGGTAAAGCGACCGTCGCTTTTGCCCGCGAAGCGAGAACCGAAGTCCGTAAGGTCATTTGGCCGACTCGCCAGGAAACTCTGCACACCACGTTAATTGTGGCTGCGGTTACCGCGGTAATGTCACTGATCCTGTGGGGACTGGATGGTATTCTGGTTCGCCTGGTATCCTTTATCACTGGCCTGAGGTTCTGAGATGTCTGAAGCCCCTAAAAAGCGCTGGTACGTCGTTCAGGCGTTTTCCGGTTTTGAAGGCCGCGTAGCAACGTCGCTGCGTGAGCATATCAAATTACATAATATGGAAGAGTTGTTTGGCGAAGTTATGGTTCCAACCGAAGAAGTGGTTGAGATCCGTGGCGGCCAGCGTCGCAAAAGTGAGCGCAAATTCTTCCCGGGTTACGTGCTTGTTCAGATGGTGATGAACGACGCAAGCTGGCACTTAGTGCGCAGCGTACCGCGCGTAATGGGCTTTATCGGCGGCACGTCTGACCGTCCGGCGCCAATCAGCGACAAAGAAGTTGATGCGATTATGAACCGCCTGCAGCAGGTGGGTGATAAGCCGCGTCCGAAAACGCTGTTTGAACCGGGTGAAATGGTTCGTGTTAACGACGGTCCGTTTGCTGACTTTAACGGCGTAGTTGAAGAAGTGGACTACGAGAAGTCCCGCCTGAAAGTTTCTGTTTCTATCTTTGGTCGTGCGACCCCGGTAGAACTGGACTTCGCTCAGGTAGAAAAAGCCTAAGCAGCGATCAAAAAAGCGGCGATCTAATCGTTGCACCAGGCGCGAGATTGGAATACAATTTCGCGCCTTTTGTTTTTATGGGCCTCGCCCGTAAGACGATTTTTATTCACGGGGAGCCTCCTTGAGGCGTTATTACCCAATCAGAGGATTTTAGAATGGCTAAGAAAGTACAAGCCTACGTCAAGCTGCAGGTTGCAGCTGGTATGGCGAACCCAAGTCCACCAGTTGGTCCAGCTCTGGGTCAGCAGGGTGTGAACATCATGGAATTCTGTAAAGCGTTCAACGCAAAAACTGAATCCCTGGAAAAAGGTCTGCCAATCCCAGTTGTTATCACTGTATACGCTGACCGTTCTTTCACTTTCGTTACCAAAACCCCTCCAGCAGCAGTTCTGCTGAAGAAAGCAGCGGGCATCAAGTCTGGTTCCGGTAAGCCGAACAAAGACAAAGTGGGTAAAATTTCCCGCGCTCAGCTGCAGGAAATCGCGCAGACCAAAGCTGCCGACATGACTGGCGCCGACATTGAAGCGATGACTCGCTCCATTGAAGGTACTGCACGTTCCATGGGCCTGGTAGTGGAGGACTAAGAAATGGCTAAACTGACCAAGCGCATGTCCGTGATCCGTGACAAAGTTGATGCGACCAAACAGTACGACATCAACGAAGCTATCGCTCTGCTGAAAGAACTGGCTACCGCTAAGTTCGTTGAAAGCGTTGACGTTGCCGTTAACCTGGGCATCGACGCTCGTAAATCCGATCAGAACGTTCGTGGCGCAACTGTACTGCCACACGGTACTGGCCGTTCCGTTCGCGTAGCTGTATTTGCTCAGGGTGCAAACGCTGAAGCTGCTAAAGCTGCCGGCGCTGAACTGGTAGGTATGGAAGATCTGGCTGATCAGATCAAGAAAGGCGAAATGAACTTTGACGTTGTTATTGCTTCCCCGGATGCAATGCGCGTTGTTGGCCAGCTGGGCCAGGTTCTGGGTCCACGCGGCCTGATGCCAAACCCGAAAGTTGGTACTGTAACTCCTAACGTTGCTGAAGCGGTTAAGAACGCTAAAGCAGGTCAGGTTCGTTATCGTAACGACAAAAACGGCATCATCCACACCACCATCGGTAAAGTGGACTTTGACGCTGACAAACTGAAAGAAAACCTGGAATCTCTGCTGGTTGCGCTGAAAAAAGCAAAACCAACTCAGGCGAAAGGCGTGTACATCAAGAAAGTTAGCATCTCCACCACCATGGGTGCAGGTGTTGCAGTTGACCAGTCTGGTCTGAGCGCTGCTGCAAACTAATACCTTTACGTGGGCGGTGATTTTGTCTACAATCTTCGCCCACGTTTGCTAACTATGGTTAGCAGGTAACCGAATTGTTCGTTGGAGCCTGGCCTATCCAGGCCTCCGTCGAAGACCGCAGGTGTTTCGCAAGAGACTTAATCCCCTGCGTAGACGGTGACAGAACGCTAAGATTATTTTTGGATACTCTGGCTTGTTTCTGCTCACCGTATTAAGACGCTCTTTCCGTTTGGGAGAGTGAAGTGAGTTCCAGGGCATGAGCCCTGGCAAACATCCAGGAGCAAAGCTAATGGCTTTAAATCTTCAAGACAAACAAGCGATTGTTGCTGAAGTCAGCGAAGTAGCCAAAGGCGCGCTGTCTGCAGTAGTTGCGGATTCCCGTGGCGTTACTGTAGATAAAATGACTGAACTGCGTAAAGCAGGTCGTGAAGCTGGCGTTTACATGCGTGTTGTTCGTAACACCCTGCTGCGCCGCGTAGTTGAAGGTACTCAGTTCGAGTGCCTGAAAGACACGTTTGTTGGTCCAACCTTGATTGCATACTCTATGGAACACCCGGGCGCTGCTGCTCGTCTGTTCAAAGAGTTCGCGAAAGCGAATGCAAAATTCGAGGTTAAAGCTGCAGCCTTTGAAGGTGAGTTGATCCCGGCATCGCAAATCGATCGCCTGGCAACCCTGCCGACCTACGAAGAAGCAATTGCACGCCTGATGGCAACCATGAAAGAAGCTTCGGCTGGCAAACTGGTTCGCACTCTGGCTGCTGTTCGCGATGCAAAAGAAGCTGCTTAATCGCAGTTATCTTTATAAAGCATTTGCTTACGTATAAACTTATTCTGATTTTCAGGAACAATTTAAATGTCTATCACTAAAGATCAAATCATTGAAGCAGTATCCGCTATGTCCGTAATGGACGTTGTAGAACTGATTTCTGCAATGGAAGAAAAATTCGGTGTTTCCGCTGCTGCTGCTGTAGCTGTAGCTGCTGGCCCGGCTGAAGCTGCTGAAGAAAAAACTGAATTCGACGTAATTCTGAAAGCTGCTGGCGCTAACAAAGTTGCTGTTATCAAAGCAGTACGTGGCGCAACTGGCCTGGGTCTGAAAGAAGCTAAAGACCTGGTAGAATCTGCTCCAGCTGCGCTGAAAGAAGGCGTGAGCAAAGACGACGCAGAAGCACTGAAAAAATCTCTGGAAGAAGCTGGCGCTGAAGTTGAAGTTAAATAAGCCAACCCTTCCGGTTGCAGCCTGAGCAATTAGGCTGATGGCTGGTGACTTTTTAGTCACCAGCCTTTTTGCGCTGTAAGGCGCCAGTAGCATTTCACACTGTTTGACTGCTGGTTTGCCTGACAATGCTTGTTTCTATCGACGACTTAATATATTGCGACAGAGTGCTCGCTCTGTGTAAATCGCGACGAAATGATTTAAGCGTGATAGCAACAGGTATTGCGGAAAGTATTCAATTTTCCGGTCCACAAAATGGTGTTGCACAAACTGTCCCTCCGTCGGACAGATGGGTCGACTTGTCAGCGAGCTGAGGAACCCTATGGTTTACTCCTATACCGAGAAAAAACGTATTCGTAAGGATTTTGGTAAACGTCCACAAGTTCTGGACATTCCATATCTCCTTTCTATCCAGCTTGACTCGTTCCAGAAGTTTATCGAGCAAGATCCTGAAGGGCAGTACGGTCTGGAAGCCGCCTTCCGTTCCGTGTTCCCGATTCAGAGCTACAGCGGTAATTCCGAGCTGCAGTACGTCAGCTATCGCCTTGGCGAACCGGTGTTTGACGTTCAGGAATGTCAGATCCGTGGCGTGACCTACTCTGCACCGCTGCGCGTAAAACTGCGTCTGGTGATCTACGAGCGCGAAGCGCCGGAAGGCACCGTAAAAGACATTAAAGAACAAGAAGTCTACATGGGTGAAATTCCACTCATGACAGACAACGGTACTTTCGTTATCAACGGTACTGAGCGTGTTATCGTTTCCCAGCTGCACCGTAGCCCGGGCGTCTTCTTCGACAGCGATAAAGGTAAAACACACTCTTCCGGTAAAGTACTGTATAACGCGCGCATCATTCCTTACCGTGGTTCCTGGCTGGACTTCGAGTTCGATCCTAAAGACAACCTGTTTGTCCGTATCGACCGTCGTCGTAAACTGCCTGCGACCATCATTCTGCGTGCGCTGCAATACACCACTGAACAGATCCTGGACCTGTTCTTTGAGAAAGTGGTCTTTGAAATTCGCGACAACAAGCTGCAAATGGAGCTGGTGCCTGAGCGTCTGCGTGGTGATACCGCATCGTTCGACATCGAAGCCGACGGCAAAGTGTACGTGGAAAAAGGCCGCCGCATCACCGCGCGCCATATCCGTCAGCTGGAAAAAGATGAAATCAAACACATCGAAGTACCGGTTGAATACATCGCTGGCAAAGTCGCGGCAAAAGATTACGTTGACGAATCGACTGGCGAACTGATCTGCCCGGCGAACATGGAGCTGAGCCTGGATCTGCTGGCGAAGCTGAGCCAGTCTGGTCACAAGCGTATCGAAACGCTGTTCACCAACGATCTGGACCACGGTCCGTACATCTCTGAGACAGTACGTGTCGATCCAACTAACGATCGTCTGAGCGCACTGGTAGAAATCTACCGCATGATGCGCCCGGGTGAGCCACCGACTCGCGAAGCGGCTGAAAGCCTGTTCGAGAACCTGTTCTTCTCCGAAGACCGCTACGATCTGTCCGCGGTTGGTCGTATGAAGTTCAACCGTTCTCTGCTGCGTGACACGATCGAAGGTTCCGGTATCCTGAGCAAAGAAGACATCATCGAAGTGATGAAGAAGCTCATCGATATCCGTAACGGTAAAGGCGAAGTGGATGATATCGACCACCTCGGCAACCGTCGTATCCGTTCCGTAGGCGAAATGGCGGAAAACCAGTTCCGTGTTGGCCTGGTACGTGTTGAGCGTGCGGTTAAAGAGCGTCTGTCTCTGGGCGATCTGGATACCCTGATGCCTCAGGATATGATTAACGCTAAGCCAATCTCTGCCGCAGTGAAAGAGTTCTTCGGTTCCAGCCAGCTGTCTCAGTTTATGGACCAGAACAACCCGCTGTCTGAGATTACGCACAAGCGTCGTATCTCTGCACTCGGCCCAGGCGGTCTGACCCGTGAACGCGCAGGCTTTGAAGTTCGAGACGTACACCCGACTCACTATGGTCGCGTATGTCCAATCGAAACGCCTGAAGGTCCAAACATCGGTCTGATTAACTCCCTGTCCGTGTACGCACAGACTAACGAATACGGTTTCCTCGAGACCCCGTATCGTAAAGTGACTGACGGTGTTGTAACCGACGAAATTCATTACCTGTCTGCTATCGAAGAAGGCAACTACGTTATTGCTCAGGCGAACTCCAACCTGGATGACGAAGGCCACTTTGTAGAAGATCTGGTTACCTGTCGTAGCAAAGGCGAATCCAGCCTGTTCAGCCGTGACCAGGTTGACTACATGGACGTTTCCACCCAGCAGGTGGTATCCGTCGGTGCGTCCCTGATCCCGTTCCTGGAACACGATGACGCCAACCGTGCATTGATGGGTGCGAACATGCAGCGTCAGGCCGTTCCAACTCTGCGTGCTGATAAGCCGCTGGTTGGTACTGGTATGGAACGTGCTGTTGCCGTTGACTCCGGTGTAACTGCGGTTGCTAAACGTGGCGGTCTGGTTCAGTACGTGGATGCCTCCCGTATCGTTATCAAAGTTAACGAAGACGAGATGTACCCGGGCGAAGCAGGTATCGACATCTATAACCTGACGAAATACACCCGTTCTAACCAGAACACCTGCATCAACCAGATGCCATGTGTCTCTCTGGGTGAGCCGGTTGAGCGCGGCGACGTGCTGGCAGACGGTCCGTCCACCGACCTCGGTGAACTGGCGCTCGGTCAGAACATGCGCGTAGCGTTCATGCCGTGGAACGGTTACAACTTCGAAGACTCCATCCTCGTTTCCGAGCGTGTGGTTCAGGAAGATCGTTTCACCACGATTCACATTCAGGAACTGGCATGTGTGTCCCGTGACACCAAGCTGGGGCCGGAAGAGATCACTGCCGACATCCCGAACGTGGGTGAAGCAGCGCTCTCCAAACTGGATGAATCCGGTATCGTTTACATCGGTGCGGAAGTGACCGGCGGCGATATTCTGGTAGGTAAAGTGACGCCGAAAGGTGAAACCCAGCTGACGCCAGAAGAGAAACTGCTGCGTGCAATCTTCGGTGAGAAAGCGTCTGACGTTAAAGACTCTTCTCTGCGCGTACCAAACGGTGTTTCCGGTACAGTTATCGACGTTCAGGTCTTCACCCGTGACGGCGTTGAGAAAGATAAACGTGCGCTGGAAATCGAAGAGATGCAGCTCAAACAGGCTAAGAAAGACCTGTCTGAAGAACTGCAGATCCTCGAAGCGGGTCTGTTCAGCCGTATTTATGCGGTGCTGGTTGCCGGTGGTGTTGAAGCTGAGAAGCTCGACAAGCTGCCACGCGATCGCTGGCTGGAACTGGGCCTGACCGACGAAGAGAAACAGAATCAGCTGGAACAGCTGGCTGAGCAGTACGACGAGCTGAAACACGAGTTCGAGAAAAAACTCGAAGCGAAGCGCCGTAAAATCACTCAGGGCGACGATCTGGCACCGGGCGTGCTGAAGATTGTTAAGGTTTATCTGGCCGTTAAACGTCAGATCCAGCCTGGTGATAAAATGGCAGGTCGTCACGGTAACAAGGGTGTTATCTCTAAGATCAACCCGATCGAAGATATGCCGCACGATGCTAACGGTACGCCGGTAGATATCGTACTGAACCCGCTGGGCGTACCGTCTCGTATGAACATTGGTCAGATCCTCGAAACTCACCTGGGTATGGCTGCGAAAGGTATCGGCGAGAAAATCAACGCCATGCTGAAGCAGCAGGAAGAAGTCGCGAAACTGCGCGAATTCATCCAGCGTGCGTACGATCTGGGCACTGACGTTCGCCAGAAAGTTGACCTGAACACCTTCAGCGATGAAGAAGTGCTGCGTCTGGCTGAAAACCTGCGTAAGGGTATGCCAATCGCGACGCCGGTCTTCGATGGTGCGAAAGAGTCTGAAATCAAGGAACTGTTACAGCTGGGTGGCCTGCCGACTTCCGGTCAGATCACACTGTTCGACGGTCGTACTGGCGAGCAGTTTGAGCGTCCGGTAACCGTTGGCTACATGTACATGCTGAAACTGAACCACCTGGTTGACGACAAGATGCACGCGCGTTCTACCGGTTCTTACAGCCTGGTTACTCAGCAGCCGCTGGGTGGTAAGGCGCAGTTCGGTGGTCAGCGCTTCGGTGAGATGGAAGTGTGGGCGCTTGAAGCATACGGCGCAGCATACACCCTGCAGGAAATGCTTACCGTTAAGTCTGATGACGTAAACGGTCGTACCAAGATGTATAAAAACATCGTGGACGGCAACCATCAGATGGAACCAGGCATGCCAGAGTCCTTCAACGTACTGTTGAAAGAGATTCGTTCGCTGGGTATCAACATCGAACTGGAAGACGAGTAATTCTCGCTCAAACAGGTCACTGGTGTCGGGTTAACCCCCGACACCAGATTGTGCTAACTCCGACGGGAGCAAATCCGTGAAAGATTTATTAAAGTTTCTGAAAGCGCAGACTAAAACCGAAGAGTTTGATGCGATCAAAATTGCTCTGGCTTCGCCAGACATGATCCGTTCATGGTCTTTCGGTGAAGTTAAAAAGCCGGAAACCATCAACTACCGTACGTTCAAACCAGAGCGTGACGGCCTTTTCTGCGCCCGTATCTTTGGGCCAGTAAAAGATTACGAGTGCCTGTGCGGTAAGTACAAGCGCCTGAAACACCGTGGTGTGATCTGTGAGAAGTGCGGCGTTGAAGTAACCCAGACCAAAGTACGCCGTGAGCGTATGGGCCACATCGAGCTGGCGTCTCCAACTGCGCACATCTGGTTCCTGAAATCTCTGCCGTCCCGTATCGGTTTGCTGCTGGATATGCCGCTGCGCGATATCGAACGTGTTCTGTACTTCGAATCTTATGTTGTGATCGAAGGCGGGATGACGAACCTGGAACGTAACCAGATTCTGACCGAAGAACAGTATCTGGACGCGCTGGAAGAGTTCGGTGACGAATTCGACGCGAAGATGGGTGCGGAAGCTATCCAGGCCCTGCTGAAGAGCATGGATCTGGAGCAAGAGTGCGAGCAGCTGCGTGAAGAGCTGAACGAAACCAACTCCGAAACCAAGCGTAAAAAGCTGACCAAGCGTATCAAGCTGCTGGAAGCGTTCGTTCAGTCTGGTAACAAACCAGAGTGGATGATCCTGACCGTTCTGCCGGTTCTGCCGCCAGATCTGCGTCCGCTGGTTCCGCTGGATGGTGGTCGTTTCGCAACGTCCGATCTGAACGATCTGTATCGTCGCGTTATCAACCGTAACAACCGTCTGAAACGTCTGCTGGATCTGGCTGCGCCGGACATCATCGTACGCAACGAAAAACGTATGCTGCAGGAAGCGGTCGACGCCCTGCTGGATAACGGTCGTCGCGGTCGTGCGATCACCGGTTCTAACAAGCGTCCTCTGAAATCTTTGGCCGACATGATCAAAGGTAAGCAGGGTCGTTTCCGTCAGAACCTGCTCGGTAAGCGTGTTGACTACTCCGGTCGTTCTGTAATCACCGTAGGTCCATACCTGCGTCTGCATCAGTGCGGTCTGCCGAAAAAAATGGCGCTGGAGCTGTTCAAACCGTTCATCTACGGCAAGCTGGAGCTGCGTGGCCTGGCCACCACCATCAAAGCCGCTAAGAAAATGGTTGAGCGCGAAGAAGCTGTCGTTTGGGATATCCTGGACGAAGTGATCCGCGAACACCCGGTCCTGCTGAACCGTGCACCAACTCTGCACCGTCTGGGTATCCAGGCCTTTGAGCCAGTACTGATCGAAGGTAAAGCTATTCAGCTGCACCCGCTGGTTTGTGCGGCTTATAACGCCGACTTCGATGGTGACCAGATGGCTGTTCACGTACCGCTGACGCTGGAAGCCCAGCTGGAAGCGCGTGCGCTGATGATGTCTACCAACAACATCCTGTCTCCAGCGAACGGTGAGCCAATCATCGTTCCTTCTCAGGACGTTGTACTGGGTCTGTACTACATGACCCGTGACTGTGTTAACGCTAAAGGCGAAGGCATGGTGCTGACTGGCCCGAAAGAAGCTGAGCGTATTTACCGCGCTGGCCTGGCCTCTCTGCATGCGCGCGTTAAAGTGCGTATCACTGAATACGAAAAAGATGCTAACGGCGAATTCGTTGCGACCACCAGCCTGAAAGACACGACCGTGGGTCGTGCGATTCTGTGGATGATCGTACCGAAAGGTCTGCCTTTCTCCATCGTCAACCAGGCGCTGGGCAAGAAAGCAATCTCCAAAATGCTGAACACCTGTTACCGCATTCTGGGCCTGAAACCGACCGTTATCTTCGCTGACCAGACGATGTACACCGGCTTTGCTTATGCAGCGCGTTCAGGTGCATCTGTTGGTATCGATGACATGGTGATCCCAGAGAAGAAATACGAGATCATCAGCGAAGCAGAAGCTGAAGTTGCCGAAATCCAGGAGCAGTTCCAGTCTGGTCTGGTAACCGCAGGCGAACGCTATAACAAAGTTATCGATATCTGGGCTGCGGCGAACGATCGTGTATCCAAGGCGATGATGGACAACCTGCAGACCGAAACCGTGATTAACCGTGACGGCGTCGAAGAGCAGCAGGTCTCCTTCAACAGCATCTACATGATGGCCGACTCCGGTGCGCGTGGTTCTGCGGCACAGATTCGTCAGCTGGCAGGTATGCGTGGTCTGATGGCGAAGCCAGATGGCTCCATCATCGAAACGCCAATCACCGCGAACTTCCGTGAAGGTCTGAACGTACTCCAGTACTTCATCTCCACGCACGGTGCGCGTAAAGGTCTGGCGGATACCGCACTGAAAACCGCGAACTCCGGTTATCTGACGCGTCGTCTGGTTGACGTTGCGCAGGACCTGGTTGTTACCGAAGACGATTGTGGCACCCTCGAAGGTATCACCATGACCCCGGTTATCGAGGGTGGTGATGTTAAAGAGCCACTGCGCGATCGCGTACTGGGTCGTGTTACCGCGGAAGACATTCTGAAGCCGGGTACCGCAGACATTCTGGTTCCACGCAACACGCTGCTGCACGAGCACTGGTGTGACCTGCTGGAAGCGAACTCTGTCGACTCCGTGAAAGTGCGTTCCGTTGTATCCTGTGACACCGACTTTGGTGTATGTGCACACTGCTATGGTCGTGACCTGGCGCGTGGCCACATCATCAACAAAGGTGAAGCAATCGGTGTTATCGCGGCACAGTCCATCGGTGAGCCGGGTACACAGCTGACGATGCGTACGTTCCACATCGGTGGTGCGGCATCTCGTGCGGCTGCTGAATCCAGCATCCAGGTGAAAAACAAAGGTAGCATCAAGCTCAGCAACGCGAAGTCTGTTGTTAACTCTTCAGGCAAGCTGGTTGTCACCTCACGTAACACCGAGCTGAAGCTGATCGACGAATTCGGTCGTACCAAAGAGAGCTATAAAGTACCTTACGGTGCTGTTATGGCTAAAGGTGATG
This sequence comes from Leclercia pneumoniae, assembly GCF_017348915.1. Lineage (NCBI taxonomy): Bacteria > Pseudomonadati > Pseudomonadota > Gammaproteobacteria > Enterobacterales > Enterobacteriaceae > Leclercia > Leclercia pneumoniae. Next base: position 204,323 of record NZ_CP071383.1, read on the forward strand.
GCGAGCAGGTTGCTGGCGGCGAAACCGTAGCTAACTGGGATCCACACACCATGCCGGTTATCACCGAAGTGGCTGGTTTCATCCGCTTCACCGACATGATCGACGGCCAGACCATTACGCGTCAGACCGACGAACTGACCGGTCTCTCCTCGCTGGTTGTTCTGGATTCTGCAGAACGTACCGCAGGCGGTAAAGATCTGCGTCCAGCACTGAAAATCGTTGATGCCAACGGTAACGATGTTCTGATCCCGGGCACGGATATGCCGGCTCAGTACTTCCTGCCAGGTAAAGCGATCGTTCAGCTGGAAGATGGCGTACAGATCAGCTCTGGTGACACCCTGGCGCGTATTCCTCAGGAATCTGGCGGTACCAAGGACATCACCGGTGGTCTGCCACGCGTTGCGGACCTGTTCGAAGCACGTCGTCCGAAAGAGCCGGCAATCCTGGCGGAAATCAGCGGTATTATCTCCTTCGGTAAAGAGACCAAAGGTAAACGCCGCCTGGTAATCACGCCGCTGGATGGCAGCGAACCGTACGAAGAGATGATTCCGAAATGGCGTCAGCTCAACGTGTTTGAAGGTGAACGTGTAGAACGTGGTGACGTGGTTTCCGATGGTCCAGAAGCACCGCACGACATTCTGCGTCTTCGTGGCGTACACGCGGTAACGCGTTATATCACCAACGAAGTACAGGACGTTTACCGTCTGCAGGGCGTTAAGATCAACGATAAGCACATCGAAGTTATCGTTCGTCAGATGCTGCGTAAAGCCACCATCGTGAACGCGGGCAGCTCCGAGTTCCTCGAAGGTGAGCAGGTTGAATACTCTCGCGTTAAGATTGCAAACCGCGATCTGGAAGCGAACGGCAAAAACAGTGCGACCTTCGCACGTGACCTGCTGGGTATCACCAAAGCGTCTCTGGCAACCGAGTCCTTCATCTCCGCGGCATCGTTCCAGGAGACCACTCGTGTGCTTACCGAAGCAGCCGTTGCGGGCAAACGCGACGAACTGCGCGGTCTGAAAGAGAACGTTATCGTGGGTCGTCTGATCCCGGCTGGTACCGGTTATGCGTACCACCAGGATCGTATGCGCCGTCGCGCAGCGGGCGAACTGCCAGCTGCACCACAGGTGACTGCAGAAGATGCTTCTGCAAGCCTGGCAGAGCTGCTGAACGCAGGTCTGGGCGGTTCCGACAACGAGTAATCGTGCCTTCAGCTAATAAAAAACCCGCTTCGGCGGGTTTTTTTTATATCTGGAAGGGGTTATTTGACTAACGGAATGCGCCGATAAAGTTCGATCATATCGCCCGCCAGATCCTGAATAACCATCGCGTTCATCAGATGATCCTGGGAGTGAACGGTAATCAGGTTGACCGGCAGTTTGCCTGTTCCTTCATCCAGCCCAATAAGCTGGGTCTGAATAACGTGAGCATGTTTCACGTATTCGCGTGACTCTTCCATTGCCTTTTCAGCGTCGTCAAAATCGCCTTTACGCGCCATTTGCAATGCCGTTAAAGCCGCACTGCGCGCCGCGCCCGCATTAACCAGCAGTTCCATGATCGTGGTTTCTAAATCTTCCATGATTACTCCAGTAGTTTCAGCGCTTTTTCCAGCACGACATCACCTTTCATCATGCCGTAATCCATCATGTCGATCACCGCGACTTTTTTACCCAGCGGCTCGGCCTGGGCCTGCAGTTTTGCTTGCTCGTATTTAACCTGTGGCCCCAGTAATACGATGTCAGCGGTAGCGATCTCATCTTTAAACTCAGCAACCGGCACGGCTTTAATGCTTACTTCGACCCCTTTTTTCTGCGCGGCGTCTTTCATGCGTTGAACCAGCATGCTGGTCGACATTCCCGCTGCACAGCATAAAACGATGTTCTTCATAGTCAGCCTCGATCTACATGTGTTTATTGATAATTATCCCGTGCCGTCTGCTTCAACAACCGCTTTACCGCGATTGTGTGTCTGGCATCACAAAGAAACGGGCAATTTTCTGAAACCGGTTACAAATTTTACAAAGGAGGGCAAATGCCCGTTAAAACGGGCATCTTATGAGGATAGTGGTCAGACGGAAGGTGTGCGAATGATGCGGTTTTTACCCGACTGTTTGGCTTTGTAGAGCGCTTCATCCACGCTACCCACAAACTGTGCCTGCGGCTCCTGGTGCCACTCGCCCAGTCCGGCGCTAAAGGTCACGCTGAGTCCCTCTTCACGCCAGTTGCGTTCGGCAACCCGTACGCGCCAGTTTTCCAGCAAGGCGCTCGCGGCATCATTCTGTTGCGCCGGGAAGAGTACGGCAAACTCTTCACCACCGTAGCGATAAACCGACACGCCATGGGGCTGCATTACCTGAATACCTTCCCGGGCCACATTACGTAGCACGATATCGCCGGTGAGATGCCCCCAGGTATCGTTAATAGTTTTGAAGTTATCAATATCAATTAACGCCATGGAGAACGGATGGTGATCGTTTATCAGGGCGGCGATATCGGTATCGAAGGCGCGTCGATTTTTGCAACCGGTCAGCGCATCGATGGTGGCTTGTCGCACCCAGGAGAGCTCCCTCTCCTTATTACTCTCTATGGCTTTGCTCAGCATTGCCTCCAGGCGCGGGGCCTGCTTCACGTCACCGGTTTTAATGGCGTTGATGATATTCATCAGCACGCTTCGCGAGGCATGACGCAGGTACAGGCCAAAGAGCAAAATAGTAATAGCCGCAAGGGCAAGCCCCCAGGCCACAATGTTGGTTTCATGACGGATCAGGGCATCGAGCGCCGCACTGGAGACCCGATAAATAACGAACCAGTCGGGATTCGTAAATGAGTAGTAATAATACCAGGCGTGAGTGGATTCATCGTAAATATGTCCCTCGCCGCTGGTCATCTGATCCATTAGCTTTTCGCTAACGTAGGATTTGAAGAGCACACCGGTGTCCGGATGCAGGATCACTTTCCCGTCTCGTTCCACGACAAAAAACTCCCCCTGCACCGGAGAGACCATCTGGCGCAGAGTAAAGCCCATAGATGCCAGGTCGAGGTGGAAGGCGAGCGTACCTTTCAGCCTGCCTTCCGGCGAGATCACCGGTTTGAAGAGGGTGACTGTGGGATGATGGGTGAAGAAGTCTTTATACGGGCGGGTATAGCGGCTAAAGGTGCTGGATTCAGCCTGTGCCATAAACCACGGGCGGGTGCGGGCATCGAAGGTCTCGCTCGTTTTATCAGCAATGATGGCCGGGGCTCGCAAATGGTGGCCCTGGACATCGGCCAGGGAGATGGACGAGACACTGGGCATCAGATTTTGCAAATGCATCAGCAGTTGCAAACCCTGCGTCGGATCGCCGGTGACCATCTTCTCAAGTTGCTCATTACGCGAGAAAAACGTAGCCGCTCGCCCCAGGATGTAATCATTTTCTCGCAGGATAGATTCCGTGTAATTCACCGCCAGGTTATGGGTGAAGTTACGGTTAATCTGATGATAGTCGTCCAGAAAATCTTTACGCTGAGTCCCTATAATAAACACCGCGATCAGCACAAAACTGAGCAGGATGCCCGCAAAGCTCACCATAATGGGAGTTGTAAAAGAAAGCTTTCTGTTTTGAAGCGCCATCAGTAATAAATCATTCCAGAATAAATAAAATGTTGAAACCCTGGCGTTATGGTTTCGCCCGGCCTGTGGTTGATAAGTATACTGCCGTTAATTAAAACGAGGATGATTTGGCTTAAGACCTGACTTATTAATTCAAATTTATTTGAAGATTTCAGCGTGCGCCGTGAATGACAAAGAGAAGGCAGGGCGAAAGAGGAAGAAAGTATTCGCCCTGGTCAATAAGGATTATTGACGCAGTGAAGATAAAAAAACGGACCTTTGTGAACAACGGCCCGTTGTGAGGATGTCGAGCAGTCTCGACACCATTTCATACTTTTACAGTGCGTTTCAGCGAGATTGCGAAGCGCGCCCCAGCCAGCTATCCCAATCCTTCCAGACCGGCTGCAACCCTTGCCCTGACAGGGCCGCCGCCACCTCTTCCGGACGGCGCCCATCGTGCGGCGCGAATTGCTCCAGCTCCGGATGATCGTCAGCGTATCCGCCTGGCTGGGTTTTTGAAAATGCGCTCACATTGTTAATGGCCAGCGGGACGACGCGATCGCGAAATGCCGGCGATTCACGCGTAGAGAGTGACAGCTCAACGTCAGGCGCCAACAAGCGAAAGGCGCAGATGGTCTGCACCAGCTGGCGTTCATCCATAATGGAGGCGGGCTGGATCCCCCCGGCACAGGGGCGCAGGCGCGGAAAGGAGATGGAGTAGCGGCTTTGCCAGTAATGCTGTTGTAGCCACAGCAGATGCTCCGCCACCATATAACAGTCAACTCGCCAGCTGTCGGAAAGACCTGTGAGCGATCCCAGGCCAATCTTGTCGATTCCGGCGCGACCAAGGCGATCCGGAGTCTCCAGCCGCCAGAAGAAGTCCTGTTTTTTCCCTTTCAGATGGTGTTGGGCATAGACCTTCTCGTGGTACGTCTCCTGATAAACCAGCACCCCGTCCAGGCCGAGAGCTTTAAGCTCTGCGTACTCCTCCTGGGAGAGCGGCTGGATCTCCATCTGTAAGGAGGAGAACTGGCGGCGAATGTCCGGGAAATGGCGGCGAAAATAGTCCATGCCCACCTTCGATTGATGTTCGCCCGTTACCAGCAGCAGATGTTCAAACCCCATCTCACGAATCGCGGCGCATTCACGGGCAATCTCCTGCGCATCCAGTGTTTTGCGCTTGATTCGGTTACTCATTGAAAAACCGCAATAAGTGCAGTCGTTGGCACACAAGTTCGAGAGATAGAGGGGCACGTAAAAGCTGACCGTATTGCCAAAACGCTGCCGGGTCAGGCGCTGCGCCCGCTGCGCCATGGGTTCCAGATAAGCATCGGCCGCCGGGGAGAGCAGGGCCATCATCTCTTCACGGCCGGGATGACGTGCCGCTAATGCCCGCTGGACGTCGGCAGCGGTTTTGCTGTGAATACGCAGGCGAATATCATCCCAGTCGAGCTGGCGCCAGCGATCGGTAAAGGTCTTCATCACCGCGCCTCCAGAAAGCCGGTGAGCGGGCTGGTGGCCTGCGCCAGCATACTGCGTGAACCGGGGCCAGACTGACGAGCCAGCAGGCCTGCTTCTACCGCCAGGCGGAAGGCGCGGGCCATCAGCACCGGGTCGTCGGCAACGGCAATCGCCGTATTGACCAGTACCGCATCGGCACCCATCTCCAGCGCCTGGGCGGCATGGCTTGGGACGCCGATGCCGGCATCTACCACCACCGGTACGGTGGCCTGCTCGATGATGATCTCCAGCATCGCGCGGGTCTCCAGCCCCTGGTTCGAGCCAATCGGCGCCCCCAGCGGCATGACTGCCGCACAGCCCGCCTCTTCCAGCCGTTTACAGAGCACCGGGTCCGCGCCGCAGTAAGGCAGCACGGTAAATCCTTGTTTTACCAGCATCTCTGCGGCTTTTAGCGTTTCGACAGGATCGGGTAACAACCAGCGGGCATCCGGATGGATCTCCAGCTTGAGCCAGCTTGTGCCCAGCGCTTCACGCGCCAGCTGCGCGGCAAATACGGCCTCTTCGGCGGTCTTGGCACCGGAGGTATTGGGCAATAGCGTCACCCCGGCCTCCAGCAGCGGGGCGAGGATTGCGTCGCTGTGGTTACGCAGATCCACCCGTTTCATCGCCAGCGTAACGAGCTGGCTGCCGCTTTCGCGGATAGCCTCCACCATCAGATGGGACGAGGCAAATTTTCCGGTTCCGGTAAACAGATGTGATTCAAAGGTTCTATCAGCAATACGTAACATTCAGCCTCCTGCGATGACCTGAAAAAGCAGGATGTGATCGCCTTCGCTCACCTGCTGATGTTCCCACCGCTCGCGCGGCAGGATCTGTTGATTAAGTGCCAGGGCCACGCCCGGCTTAAGCTGACGCAGCTGGTCTAGCAGGGCGGCAACCGTTAACCCCTCTACGCACTGCATCGGCTCATCATTAAACTGAATGCGCATGTTGCCCTCCACAGACGGTGCAGCCCTTGGCGCGCTGCAAGGCCAACTGCCGCCAGCTGCCGGCACGCGCATCGAACAGGCGTAGCGCGTTATGTCCGGTGTTGATTCCGCTAAGCAGTTTGATGGCTTCCAGCGCCTGCAGCGTACCCATTACCCCCACGACCGGGCCAAGCACACCCGCCGTGCGGCAGTTGCGTTCAGGCTCGGCATCGTCCGGCCACAGGCAGCGATAACATCCCTGCGCCCAGGGTGGCGTGAGTACCATCATCTGCCCACCAAAGCCGACGGCACTGGCGGTGATTAACGGCGTATCGAGCGACACGCAGGCAGCATTGATTGCCTGGCGGGTGGACATGTTGTCGGTACAGTCGAGCACCACGTCGGCCAGGGCGACTTCATGCTGCAGGCTCTGTCCGCTTAGCCGCGCCTGGTGCGCGATCAATTCGATATTTGGGTTCAACTGATGGAGCCGTTGACGGGTTATCTCTGCCTTGGGCTGGTTGAGATCGTCAGGGGTAAAAAGGATTTGCCGCTGCAGATTGCTGAGATGCACCTCGTCATCATCGGCAAGCACCAGCGTGCCGACCCCGGCTCCCGCCAGGTAAAGGGCCGCTGGCGCACCTAACCCGCCCAGACCGACAATCAGTACCCGGCTGGCAAGCAGCTTTTGCTGCCCATCAATGGCGATATCCTCCAGTAATATCTGGCGGCTATAGCGCATAAAGTCGCGATCATTCATCGCCCACTCCTGCCAGCTTCAGAAGCTGTGCGGTAACGGCTTGCCAGTCTGCAGCCTGGGTGATGGCGCTTACGACCGCGATACTGCCTACGCCAGTCTCCAGCACCGCCGGGGCGCGCTCGAGGCTAATACCGCCGATGGCTACGGTGGGGTAGTCCCCCAGGCGGGCAATATGGCGAGCCAACTGGGTCAGTCCCTGCGGTGCTGAGGGCATCTGTTTGGTTTGCGTGGGGAAGACGTGGCCCAGTGCGATGTAAGAGGGACGGGCGGCCAGCGCCACGTCGATCTCCATATCATCGTGCGTGGAGACGCCCAGACGCAGCCCTGCGTGGCGAATGGCATTCAGATCGGTGGTTTCCAGATCTTCCTGGCCCAGGTGCACACCATAAGCCTGATGCTTTATCGCCAGCCGCCAGTAGTCATTGATAAACAGGCGGGCATCATAGCGCCGCCCGAGCGCAATGGCGGCCACCACATCGGCCTCTACCTCGTCATCGCGCTTATCTTTAATCCGCAGCTGAAGGGTGCGAACCCCAGCATCCAGCAGGCGCTCAATCCACTCAAGGCTATCGACCACCGGATAAAGCCCTAGCCGGTAGGGCACCGTTGGGAAATCGGGCTGGTACATTATGCCTCCTCTTTTTTGAGGTAGATTTCGCCGCCTTTGGCGCGGAAGGTTTCTGACATGTCTGCCATCCCCACTTCGATGGTCTGCGCGGCAGCGTAGTCACGCACCTCCTGACTGATTTTCATTGAGCAGAATTTCGGGCCACACATGGAGCAGAAGTGCGCCACTTTGCCCGACTCCTGCGGCAGGGTTTCGTCGTGATAAGCGCGGGCGGTGAAAGGGTCGAGCGCGAGGTTGAACTGGTCTTCCCAGCGGAACTCGAATCGCGCCTTCGACATCGCGTTATCGCGGATCTGCGCCCCCGGGTGGCCTTTCGCCAGGTCTGCAGCGTGCGCGGCAATTTTGTAAGTGATAAGCCCCTGTTTCACATCCTCTTTGTTGGGCAAGCCAAGGTGCTCTTTCGGCGTGACGTAGCAGAGCATCGCGCAGCCGAACCAGCCAATCATCGCTGCGCCAATGCCCGAGGTGAAGTGGTCGTAACCCGGTGCGATATCGGTGGTCAGCGGCCCTAAGGTATAGAACGGCGCTTCGTGGCAGTGCTCCAGTTCTTCGGTCATGTTGCGGCGGATCATCTGCATCGGCACGTGACCCGGGCCTTCAATCATCACCTGCACGTCATACTCCCAGGCGATTTTGGTCAGTTCGCCCAGGGTGTGCAGCTCGGCGAACTGCGCTTCGTCGTTGGCATCGCGAATGGATCCAGGGCGCAAACCGTCGCCCAGCGACAGCGAAACATCGTACGCCGCGCAGATTTCGCAGATTTCGCGGAAGTGTTCGTAGAGGAAGTTTTCCTGATGATGGGAGAGGCACCACTTGGCCATGATGGAGCCGCCGCGCGAGACGATGCCGGTGAGGCGTTTGGCGGTCATCGGTACGTAGCGCAGCAGCACGCCAGCGTGAATGGTGAAGTAATCCACGCCCTGTTCGGCCTGCTCCAGCAGGGTATCGCGGAACGCTTCCCAGGTAAGGTCTTCGGCAATGCCGTTCACCTTTTCCAGTGCCTGATAAATCGGGACGGTACCAATCGGCACCGGACTGTTACGCAGGATCCACTCGCGGGTTTCGTGAATATAGCGGCCGGTTGAGAGATCCATCACCGTATCTGCACCCCAGCGCGTAGACCAGACCAGTTTCTCTACCTCTTCTTCGATGGAAGAGGTGACCGCAGAGTTACCGATGTTGGCATTAACCTTCACCAGGAAGTTGCGGCCAATGATCATCGGCTCTGATTCCGGGTGGTTGATGTTGGCAGGGATGATCGCCCGGCCCGCCGCCACTTCGTCACGCACGAATTCGGGGGTGATGTTCTCCGGCAGATGCGCACCAAAACCTTCGCCCGGATGCTGGTGGCGCAGGACTTCACTGCGAATGCGCTCACGACCCATGTTTTCGCGAATGGCAATGAACTCCATCTCTGGCGTGACAATGCCCTGGCGCGCATAGTGCAGCTGAGTGACACATTTGCCTGGCCTGGCTCGTTTTGGCGTCAGCAGGCCAGTGAAGCGCAGTTCATCCAGACCGTCGTCGGCCAGACGCTCGTTGGTGTAATGTGAACTGCGAACAGTCAGCGCTTCGCTGTCGTTACGCGCCTCAATCCATGGCTGGCGCAGCTTTGCCAGTCCCTTCTGTACGTCGATGGCAATATCGGTATCGCCGTACGGGCCGGAGGTGTCATACACCGGTACGGCCTCGTTTTCCTCGAACTGCGGATTTTCTTTGCTGCCACCAATAAGCGTTGGGCTAAGCTGAATTTCACGCATCGGGACGCGAAGATCGGCTTGCGAGCCGGTGATGTAAATACGCTTAGAGTTCGGAAACGCGGTGCCTTCCAGCGTGTCGATGAAGTGTTGTGCTTGTGCGCGTTGTTCGCGGCGGGTCAGTTTAGTTGCAGACATAGCTCATTCCAAAAGTGAAGGACATGGCTTGTCAGACGACGGATGAAGCAAGAGAGACGATCGCCCGGGGGCGATGCGACAGCAGATTGACTCTTGTTCCCTTCGCAGGTATTAGCCTGATCAGGTTCCGCGGATCCCGAATTAACGGTCTCAGCCCGGCTTTCGCTCTGGGCACTCCGACAAGAAAAAGCTTCTGCAGTGCAGAAGCGGTGTAGATAAATTACGCGCTAACGGCTAATAACTCAAGCAGGCCGGGCGATGTGATCTTCGTTGCTGGCGGTCAGATCGTTATCCAGTGCCAGTGCGATCAGCTTATCCTCTAGCGTGAAGCGCTCTTCCAGTGCTTCACCCAGGTCGGACAGCGCCTGCTGAAACTCAAGATAGTTATCATGATCGATAGCGTTCTCAAGCGTGGAATCGTAGTAATCCATTATCTGCTGGGTGTTAGCTTCCAGCTGCGGATAAATTTTGGTGGCGGCTAATACCGGGGTATCGCCTTCCATTTCACCGATAATACGTTCATAAATATTAAAATGACCGTCGGACAGGTAATCCACCAGGCTTTGACAAAAATCATCGAGTGCCTTCTCGTTCAGGCGCATAAACGACTCTTTGCCAGGCTTAATGCCAACCAGATTGTAGTAGGCAACAAGAAGATGCTTGCGCACGTGTAGCCAGCGATCGACCAGGTTATTACTACCTCCAACGCGCTCTGTCAGGCTTTCTAGCTGGTTTAGCATGTTTGACTCCGCAAGGTTAAGATTAAAAGCTGCCCACCCAAAAATGTAATGATAATGTTACCAACATGCCTGTGAAGCGAAGGTAGTGCAATAGATATGGATCGTATTATTGAAAAATTAGATCGCGGCTGGTGGATCGTCAGCCATGAACAAAAATTATGGTTGCCTGCCGGGGAATTACCACACGGTGAGGCAGGAAATTTCGATCTTGTGGGGCAACACGCACTGCAGATCGGCGAATGGCAGGGCGATCCTGTGTGGTTGATCCAACAACATCGCCGTCAGGATATGGGATCGGTTCGTCAGGTGATTGATCAGGATGTCGGCCTGTTTCAACTGGCGGGACGCGGTGTGCAACTGGCGGAATTTTATCGTTCACATAAGTTCTGTGGCTACTGTGGGCATACCATGCAGCCGAGCAAAACCGAGTGGGCAATGCTCTGTAGCCACTGCCGCGAGCGCTACTATCCACAGATTGCGCCGTGCATTATTGTCGCTATCCGGCGGGAAGACAGCATCCTGCTGGCGCAGCATGCCCGTCACCGTAACGGAATACATACCGTGCTTGCCGGGTTCGTTGAAGTGGGCGAAACCCTGGAGCAGGCGGTGGCGCGTGAAGTGATGGAGGAGAGCGGGATCACGGTTAAAAATCTTCGCTATGTCACCTCGCAGCCGTGGCCATTCCCCATGTCATTGATGACCGCGTTCATGGCTGACTATGACGACGGTGAGATCGTGATTGACCCGAAAGAGCTGCTGAACGCCAGCTGGTATCGCTATGACGATCTGCCCTTGTTACCCCCAGCGGGAACGGTGGCGCGTCGGCTGATAGAAGATACCGTGGCAATGTGTCGGGCCGAGTATGAATGACGTGATACACTGAGGCCATGACGCTTAAGGAACTGCAACAATGACCGAACTGAAGAACGATCGTTATCTGCGTGCGCTGCTGCGCCAACCCGTTGATATCACCCCGGTATGGATGATGCGCCAGGCTGGCCGTTATCTGCCAGAGTACAAAGCCACCCGTGCTCAGGCCGGCGATTTTATGTCGCTGTGCAAAAATGCCGAGCTGGCTTGCGAAGTGACCCTCCAGCCGCTGCGCCGCTATCCGCTTGATGCTGCGATCCTCTTCTCGGATATTCTGACCATTCCGGATGCGATGGGCCTTGGCCTCTATTTCGAAACCGGTGAAGGTCCACGCTTCTCTTCTCCGATTAAAAACAGAGCCGACATCGATAACCTGCCCATCCCGGATCCGGAGCAAGAGCTGGGTTATGTGATGAACGCAGTGCGAACGATTCGTCGTGAGCTGAAGGGGGAAGTGCCCCTGATTGGCTTCTCCGGTAGCCCGTGGACGCTGGCGACCTACATGGTAGAAGGCGGTAGTAGCAAAGCCTTTACCCTGATCAAAAAGATGATGTATGCCGATCCGTTAGCCCTGCACGCACTGCTCGACAAGCTGGCGAAGAGCGTCACCCTCTATCTCAATGCGCAGATTAAAGCGGGTGCCCAGTCGGTGATGATTTTCGATACCTGGGGCGGCGTGCTTACCGGTCGTGACTACCAGCAATTCTCGCTCTATTACATGCACAAAATTGTGGATGGCCTGCTGCGTGAAAACGAAGGTCGTCGCGTACCAGTAACTCTGTTTACCAAGGGCGGCGGACAGTGGCTTGAAGCCATGGCGGAGACCGGTTGTGATGCGCTGGGCCTCGACTGGACCACCGATATCGCCGATGCGCGTCGTCGCGTGGGCGACAAAGTCGCGCTACAGGGCAATATGGATCCTTCCATGCTCTATGCGCCGGCTGCGCGTATTGAAGAAGAAGTGTCGACTATACTTTCTGGTTTCGGCCAAGGTGAAGGCCACGTCTTTAACCTCGGCCACGGTATTCATCAGGATGTACCGCCTGAGCATGCAGGCGTATTTGTGGAGGCGGTGCACCGGCTTTCTGCGCAGTATCATATTTAAGGAGTGGTTATGGATCTCGCGTCGCTACGCGCTCAGCAAATTGAACTGGCCTCATCAGTGATTCGAGAGGATCGTCTGGATACGGATCCTCCGCAGTACATTGGCGGGGCAGATGTCGGATTTGAGCAGGGTGGCGAAGTGACGCGGGCGGCGATGGTGATACTGAAGTATCCGTCGTTAGAGCTGGTGGAGTACAAGGTTGCGCGTATTGCCACCACCATGCCCTATATTCCGGGCTTCCTCTCTTTTCGCGAATATCCCGCGCTGTTGGCAGCGTGGGAGCAACTCTCACAAAAACCTGACCTGCTGTTTGTAGATGGACATGGCATTTCCCACCCCCGTCGCTTAGGCGTCGCCAGTCATTTTGGCCTGCTGGTCGATGTCCCCACTATCGGAGTCGCGAAAAAGCGCCTGTGCGGTAAGTTTGAGCCGCTCTCTGCCGAACCGGGCGCCCTGGCACCGTTGATAGACAAAAACGAACAGCTGGCATGGGTCTGGCGCAGTAAAGCGCGCTGCAATCCGCTGTTTGTGGCAACCGGGCATCGGGTCAGTACCGACACCGCCCTGGCATGGGTACAGCGCTGCATGAGAGGCTACCGTCTGCCCGAGCCGACGCGCTGGGCGGATGCCGTGGCATCAGGCCGTCCGGCATTTGTTCGTTGGCAGGAAATTCAGCCCTGATTCAGGTACACTGCGGCTAATTTCCGATTAGAGATCTCATCATGTTACAAAACCCGATTCATCTGCGCCTTGAGAAGCTGGAGAGCTGGCAGCACGTCACCTTTATGGCCTGTCTTTGCGAGCGCATGTATCCCAACTACGCCGTATTCTGCAAAGAGACGGCGTTTGGTGAGGGGCAGATCTATCGCCGCATCCTCGACCTGGTGTGGGAGACGCTGACGGTGAAAGATGCGAAGGTGAATTTTGACTCTCAGCTCGAGAAGCTGGAAGAGGCGATTCCTGCGGCAGACGACTACGAAGTCTATGGCGTCTATCCGGCTATTGATGCCTGCGTGGCATTAAGTGAACTGATCCACTCCCGCCTAAGTGGCGAAACGCTGGAGCATGCCATTGAGGTCAGTAAGGCCTCTATCACGACGGTTGCGATGCTGGAGATGACCCAGGAAGGGCGTGAAATGACCGACGAAGAGCTCAGAGCGAACCCGGCGGTTGAGCAAGAGTGGGACATTCAGTGGGAAATTTTCCGCCTGCTGGCAGAGTGCGAAGAACGCGACATTGAGCTGATTAAAGGTCTGCGCGCAGACTTGCGTGAGGCGGGTGAGAGTAATATTGGTATAAATATTAACCAGTGAGACAACAAAACGTGATTTAACGCCTGTTTTGTCATGCCTGCACTCTTCCCTTCTGCCCCCCGTCTGGTCTACATTTGGGGGGCGAAAATAAGTGGCTATCGGTGCGTGTATGCAGGAGAGTGCTTTTTTGGCATTTTCGTCGCACTCGATGCTTAGCAAGCGATAAACACATTGAAAGGATAACTTATGAACAAGACTCAACTGATTGATGTAATTGCGGACAAAGCTGATCTGTCTAAAGTACAGGCTAAAGCTGCTCTGGAATCCACCCTGGCTGCAATTACTGAGTCTCTGAAAGAAGGCGATGCTGTACAACTGGTAGGTTTCGGTACCTTCAAAGTGAACCACCGCGCTGAGCGTACTGGCCGCAACCCGCAGACCGGTAAAGAGATCAAAATCGCCGCTGCAAACGTGCCGGCTTTTGTATCTGGTAAAGCACTGAAAGACGCAGTTAAGTAAGACGCGTGGCAGTGAACAGTTTTAACGAAGGGGCGGTTTCGCCCCTTTTGTCTGTCTGGCGCCAGGCCCTGGCTCTGGCAGGCGTGCTGTTGCTCTCTGCCTGTAGTCGCGACGCCTCTCTGCCGGCCTTTACCGCCAGCGGATATGCCGATAATCAGGGGGCAGTGCGTATCTGGCGTAAAGATTCAGACGACGACGTTCACCTGCTTTCCGCTTTCAGCCCCTGGCATAGTGGCAGTACCACAACCAGCGAATACCGCTGGCAAGGTGATACTCTCGCCCTTATCGAACTGAACATTTACAGCGCCACCCCGGAACATGTGCGGATACGTTTTGATGACCGCGGCGAGCTGAGCTTTATGCAGCACGAAACGGGGGGGCAAAAGCAGCAACTCTCCAGCGACCAAATCGCGCTCTACCGTTATCGTGCCGATCAAATCCGTCAGACCAGCGATGCGCTGCGTCAGGGGCGCGTGGTGCTGCGTCAGGGGCGCTGGCATAGCGATGGTACGGTGACAACCTGTGAGGGGCAGACGGTGAAGCCTGAACTGGAGTCCTGGGCCACCGAACATATTGAACGTCGTCAGCGTCACTCTTCTATGGAAGTCAGCATCGCGTGGCTTGAGGCACCGGAAGGTTCTCAGCTTTTACTGGTGGCGAACGAAGATTTCTGTACCTGGCAGCCGACGGAAAAGAGTTTTTAAGTCCCCTCTCCCTTGAGGGAGAGGGTTAGGGTGAGGGTGAGGGGGAATTACTCCCCCTGCTCACGCGCAATCGCACGATAACCGATATCCTGACGGCTGAAGCTGCCGTTCCAGTGGATATCTGCCATCAGCTCATAGGCGCGCTTCTGTGCCTCAGCAACGGTGTGTCCGAGTGCGGTCGCGCACAGTACGCGGCCACCGTTGGTTAAGACACGATCGTCGTCTGCCAGCGTCGTGCCGGCGTGGAACACTTTCGCGCCATCTATCGCTTCCAGCGGCAGGCCGTGGATCTCGTCACCGGTGTTGTAACTCCCCGGATAACCGCCCGCCGCAATCACCACGCCCAGAGAGGCACGCTCGTCCCACTCAGAGGTTTGCTCATCGAGTTTGCCTTCGCAGGCTGCCAGGCAGAGTTCGACCAGGTCCGATTTCATGCGCAGCATGATGGGCTGGGTTTCCGGATCGCCAAAGCGGCAGTTGAACTCAATGACTTTCGGGTTGCCCTGCTTATCGATCATCAGGCCCGCGTACAGGAAACCGGTATAGGTATTGCCTTCTGCGGCCATCCCTTTCACGGTAGGCCAGATGATGCGCTCCATGGTCCGCTGATGCACTTCGTCAGTGACCACAGGCGCAGGAGAGTAAGCGCCCATCCCACCGGTATTCGGGCCGGTGTCTGCGTTACCCACGCGCTTATGGTCCTGGCTGGTGGCCATAGGCAGCACATGCTCCCCATCAACCATCACGATAAAGCTCGCCTCTTCGCCGTCGAGGAACTCTTCGATGACGATACGATGGCCTGCGTCGCCAAAGGCGTTACCTGCCAGCATATCCTGTACGGCAGCTTCGGCTTCTTCGAGGGTCATCGCCACGATTACGCCTTTACCGGCGGCCAGGCCATCCGCCTTGATAACAATAGGGGCGCCTTTCTCACGCAGATAAGCCAGCGCGGGTTCGACTTCAGTAAAGTTCTGGTATTCCGCCGTCGGGATCTTATGCCGGGCAAGGAAATCTTTGGTGAAGGCTTTGGAGCCTTCCAGTTGAGCGGCGCCCTCGGTCGGGCCGAAGATTTTCAGGCCTGCCGCGCGGAAGGCGTCAACAACGCCAATTACCAGCGGCGCTTCCGGGCCGACGATGGTCAGATCGATCTTCTCGCTCTGAGCAAAGCTCAGCAGGGCGGGTATATCCGTCACACCAATCGCCACGTTCTGCAGCGTTGGCTCCAGCGCCGTGCCGGCATTGCCGGGGGCCACAAAAACGGTTTCGACCCGTGGAGACTGCGCGGCTTTCCATGCCAGGGCGTGCTCACGCCCGCCGTTACCAATTACTAATACTTTCATTGTCTGCTCCGGGAATTAATGACGGAAATGGCGCATGTCGGTGAAGATCATCGCGATGCCGTGCTCATCGGCTGCGGCAATCACTTCATCATCGCGGATAGAGCCGCCAGGCTGGATCACACAGGTGATGCCCACTGCAGCAGCCGCGTCGATACCGTCACGGAACGGGAAGAAGGCGTCGGACGCCATGGCGGAGCCTTTTACTTCCAGACCTTCGTCGCCCGCTTTGATACCCGCAATTTTAGCGGAGTAGACGCGGCTCATCTGGCCTGCGCCTATGCCAATGGTCATGTTCTCTTTCGCATAGACGATGGCGTTAGATTTAACGAACTTGGCAACCTTCCAGCAGAACAGCGCATCACGCAGCTCTTGTTCGGTAGGTTGACGTTTGCTCACAACGCGCAGGTCTTTTTCGCTTACCATTCCGAGGTCACGATCTTGTACCAGCAGACCACCATTAACACGTTTGAAATCAAGGCCCGGTACGCGCTCTGCCCACTGACCGCAAATCAGTACGCGCACGTTCTGTTTCGCGGCGGTAATTTTCAGCGCTTCTTCGGTGGCAGAAGGGGCGATGATCACTTCAACAAACTGGCGGGAGATAATGGCCTGTGCGGTTTCGGCGTCCAGCTCACGGTTAAAGGCAATGATGCCGCCAAACGCGGAGGTTGGGTCGGTTTTGTAAGCACGGTCGTAAGCATCCAGAATAGAGGTGCTTACCGCGACACCGCATGGGTTGGCGTGCTTCACAATCACGCAAGCTGGTTCGCTGAACTCTTTCACGCACTCCAGCGCGGCGTCAGTATCCGCGATGTTGTTGTAAGAGAGCGCCTTGCCCTGTACTTGTTGTGCGGTGGCAACAGAAGCTTCTTTTACTTCTTCTTCTATATAGAAGGCAGCCTGCTGGTGGCTATTCTCGCCATAGCGCATGTCCTGCTTCTTAATGAAGTTGAGATTCAGGGTGCGAGAGAAGCGGCCGGAAGGCTCGTTACTTTCACCATGATAGGCTGGCACCAGGCTACCAAAGTAATTGGCAATCATACTGTCGTAGGCGGCAGTGTGTTCGAAGGCTTTAATCGCCAGGTCGAAGCGCGTCTCAAGATTCAGAGAGCCTTCGTTGGCATCCATCTCTTTAATAATGGCGTCGTAGTCGCTGCTCTTCACCACGATGGCCACATCTTTATGGTTCTTGGCAGCGGAGCGCACCATGGTTGGGCCGCCGATATCAATATTCTCTACCGCATCTTCCAGCGAGCAGCCTTCACGGGCAACGGTCTGGGCGAACGGGTACAGGTTAACGACAACCATGTCGATCGGCGCGATCCCGTGTTGTTCCATAATACCGTCGTCCTGACCGCGACGGCCCAGAATGCCGCCGTGAACTTTCGGGTGCAGGGTTTTGACGCGTCCGTCCATCATTTCCGGGAATCCGGTGTAATCGGAGACTTCGGTTACCGGCAGACCTTTATCTGCTAACAGGCGAGCGGTACCGCCAGTAGACAGCAGCTCTACACCACGTGCAGAAAGCGCCTGAGCGAATTCGACGATACCGGCTTTATCAGAAACACTGAGCAGAGCGCGGCGGACTGGACGACGTTGTTGCATGGTAAATCCCCTGGATTTCACGATTACAGAGAGCGTTAGGTGAATTTTCTTTAGAAAAACTCAGCTAACACACCTTGCGGGGCGTTTTATTTAGCGCGAGCATTTTAACGAAAACGTTTGCGCACCGCTCGTCATTTTTCACTTTTTCGCTGCATTGTGGATAAGTCTGTGTGTAATCAGGTATAAAGCGGGGTTTTGCTGGGGAATGCAGCAGTCAGTCATTTTTATGTCATTTTTCTATTGCGGCCTGCAGAGAACTCCCTATAATGCGCCTCCATCGACACGGCAGATGTGAATCACTTCACACAAACAGCCGGTTCGGTTGAAGAGAAAAAATCCTGAAATTCAGGGTTGACTCTGAAAGAGGAAAGCGTAATATACGCCACCTCGCAACGGTGAGCTGAAAGCCGCGTTGCACTGCTCTTTAACAATTTATCAGACAATCTGTGTGGGCACTCAAAGTGACATGGATTCTTAATGTCTTCGGACAATAAATGAATACCAAGTCTCTGAGTGAACACGTAATTCATTACGAAGTTTAATTCACGAGCATCAAACTTAAATTGAAGAGTTTGATCATGGCTCAGATTGAACGCTGGCGGCAGGCCTAACACATGCAAGTCGAGCGGCAGCGGAAAGTAGCTTGCTACTTTGCCGGCGAGCGGCGGACGGGTGAGTAATGTCTGGGAAACTGCCTGATGGAGGGGGATAACTACTGGAAACGGTAGCTAATACCGCATAACGTCGCAAGACCAAAGAGGGGGACCTTCGGGCCTCTTGCCATCAGATGTGCCCAGATGGGATTAGCTAGTAGGTGGGGTAATGGCTCACCTAGGCGACGATCCCTAGCTGGTCTGAGAGGATGACCAGCCACACTGGAACTGAGACACGGTCCAGACTCCTACGGGAGGCAGCAGTGGGGAATATTGCACAATGGGCGCAAGCCTGATGCAGCCATGCCGCGTGTATGAAGAAGGCCTTCGGGTTGTAAAGTACTTTCAGCGAGGAGGAAGGCATTAAGGTTAATAACCTTGGTGATTGACGTTACTCGCAGAAGAAGCACCGGCTAACTCCGTGCCAGCAGCCGCGGTAATACGGAGGGTGCAAGCGTTAATCGGAATTACTGGGCGTAAAGCGCACGCAGGCGGTCTGTCAAGTCGGATGTGAAATCCCCGGGCTCAACCTGGGAACTGCATTCGAAACTGGCAGGCTAGAGTCTTGTAGAGGGGGGTAGAATTCCAGGTGTAGCGGTGAAATGCGTAGAGATCTGGAGGAATACCGGTGGCGAAGGCGGCCCCCTGGACAAAGACTGACGCTCAGGTGCGAAAGCGTGGGGAGCAAACAGGATTAGATACCCTGGTAGTCCACGCCGTAAACGATGTCGACTTGGAGGCTGTTCCCTTGAGGAGTGGCTTCCGGAGCTAACGCGTTAAGTCGACCGCCTGGGGAGTACGGCCGCAAGGTTAAAACTCAAATGAATTGACGGGGGCCCGCACAAGCGGTGGAGCATGTGGTTTAATTCGATGCAACGCGAAGAACCTTACCTACTCTTGACATCCACGGAACTTAGCAGAGATGCTTTGGTGCCTTCGGGAACCGTGAGACAGGTGCTGCATGGCTGTCGTCAGCTCGTGTTGTGAAATGTTGGGTTAAGTCCCGCAACGAGCGCAACCCTTATCCTTTGTTGCCAGCGGTCCGGCCGGGAACTCAAAGGAGACTGCCAGTGATAAACTGGAGGAAGGTGGGGATGACGTCAAGTCATCATGGCCCTTACGAGTAGGGCTACACACGTGCTACAATGGCGCATACAAAGAGAAGCGACCTCGCGAGAGCAAGCGGACCTCATAAAGTGCGTCGTAGTCCGGATTGGAGTCTGCAACTCGACTCCATGAAGTCGGAATCGCTAGTAATCGTAGATCAGAATGCTACGGTGAATACGTTCCCGGGCCTTGTACACACCGCCCGTCACACCATGGGAGTGGGTTGCAAAAGAAGTAGGTAGCTTAACCTTCGGGAGGGCGCTTACCACTTTGTGATTCATGACTGGGGTGAAGTCGTAACAAGGTAACCGTAGGGGAACCTGCGGTTGGATCACCTCCTTACCTTAAAGAACCTGCCTTTGTAGTGTCCACACAGATTGTCTGATAGATGTAAAGAAGCAAGGCGTCTTGCGATTGAGACTTTAGTGTCCCCTTCGTCTAGAGGCCCAGGACACCGCCCTTTCACGGCGGTAACAGGGGTTCGAATCCCCTAGGGGACGCCACTTGCTGGTTTGTGAGTGAAAGTCACCTGCCTCAATATCTCAAAACTAACTCAGTGAGTTATGTTTGAGATATTTGCTCTTTAAAAATCTGGATCAAGCTGAAAATTGAAACGACACACAGTTAATGTGTGTTCGAGTCTCTCAAATTTTCGCAATCAGAAGTGAAACATCTTCGGGTTGTGAGGTTAAGCGACTAAGCGTACACGGTGGATGCCCTGGCAGTCAGAGGCGATGAAGGACGTGCTAATCTGCGAAAAGCGCCGGCGAGGTGATATGAACCTTTGACCCGGCGATGTCCGAATGGGGAAACCCAGTGCAACTCGTTGCACTATCGTTAACTGAATACATAGGTTAACGAGGCGAACCGGGGGAACTGAAACATCTAAGTACCCCGAGGAAAAGAAATCAACCGAGATTCCCCCAGTAGCGGCGAGCGAACGGGGAGCAGCCCAGAGTCTGAATCAGCTTGTGTGTTAGTGGAAGCGTCTGGAAAGTCGCACGGTACAGGGTGAAAGTCCCGTACACGAAAACACACTTGCTGTGAACTCGAAGAGTAGGGCGGGACACGTGGTATCCTGTCTGAATATGGGGGGACCATCCTCCAAGGCTAAATACTCCTGACTGACCGATAGTGAACCAGTACCGTGAGGGAAAGGCGAAAAGAACCCCGGCGAGGGGAGTGAAAAAGAACCTGAAACCGTGTACGTACAAGCAGTGGGAGCACCCTAGTGGTGTGACTGCGTACCTTTTGTATAATGGGTCAGCGACTTATATTCTGTAGCAAGGTTAACCGTATAGGGGAGCCGAAGGGAAACCGAGTCTTAACTGGGCGTTAAGTTGCAGGGTATAGACCCGAAACCCGGTGATCTAGCCATGGGCAGGTTGAAGGTTGGGTAACACTAACTGGAGGACCGAACCGACTAATGTTGAAAAATTAGCGGATGACCTGTGGCTGGGGGTGAAAGGCCAATCAAACCGGGAGATAGCTGGTTCTCCCCGAAAGCTATTTAGGTAGCGCCTCGTGAACTCATCTTCGGGGGTAGAGCACTGTTTCGGCTAGGGGGCCATCCCGGCTTACCAACCCGATGCAAACTACGAATACCGAAGAATGTTATCACGGGAGACACACGGCGGGTGCTAACGTCCGTCGTGAAGAGGGAAACAACCCAGACCGCCAGCTAAGGTCCCAAAGTCATGGTTAAGTGGGAAACGATGTGGGAAGGCACAGACAGCCAGGATGTTGGCTTAGAAGCAGCCATCATTTAAAGAAAGCGTAATAGCTCACTGGTCGAGTCGGCCTGCGCGGAAGATGTAACGGGGCTAAACCATGCACCGAAGCTGCGGCAGCGACACTTAGGTGTTGTTGGGTAGGGGAGCGTTCTGTAAGCCGTTGAAGGTGTGCTGTGAGGCATGCTGGAGGTATCAGAAGTGCGAATGCTGACATAAGTAACGATAAAGCGGGTGAAAAGCCCGCTCGCCGGAAGACCAAGGGTTCCTGTCCAACGTTAATCGGGGCAGGGTGAGTCGACCCCTAAGGCGAGGCCGAAAGGCGTAGTCGATGGGAAACAGGTTAATATTCCTGTACTTGGTGTTACTGCGAAGGGGGGACGGAGAAGGCTATGTTAGCCGGGCGACGGTTGTCCCGGTTTAAGCATGTAGGCGGAGGTTCCAGGTAAATCCGGTTCCTTTTTAACGCTGAGGTGTGATGACGAGGCACTACGGTGCTGAAGTAACAAATGCCCTGCTTCCAGGAAAAGCCTCTAAGCATCAGGTAACACGAAATCGTACCCCAAACCGACACAGGTGGTCAGGTAGAGAATACCAAGGCGCTTGAGAGAACTCGGGTGAAGGAACTAGGCAAAATGGTGCCGTAACTTCGGGAGAAGGCACGCTGATGTGTAGGTGAAGCCCCTGCGGGTGGAGCTGAAATCAGTCGAAGATACCAGCTGGCTGCAACTGTTTATTAAAAACACAGCACTGTGCAAACACGAAAGTGGACGTATACGGTGTGACGCCTGCCCGGTGCCGGAAGGTTAATTGATGGGGTTAGCGGCAACGCGAAGCTCTTGATCGAAGCCCCGGTAAACGGCGGCCGTAACTATAACGGTCCTAAGGTAGCGAAATTCCTTGTCGGGTAAGTTCCGACCTGCACGAATGGCGTAATGATGGCCAGGCTGTCTCCACCCGAGACTCAGTGAAATTGAACTCGCTGTGAAGATGCAGTGTACCCGCGGCAAGACGGAAAGACCCCGTGAACCTTTACTATAGCTTGACACTGAACACTGGTCCTTGATGTGTAGGATAGGTGGGAGGCTTTGAAGCGTGGACGCCAGTCTGCGTGGAGCCATCCTTGAAATACCACCCTTTAATGGCTGGTGTTCTAACGTAGACCCGTAATCCGGGTTGCGGACAGTGTCTGGTGGGTAGTTTGACTGGGGCGGTCTCCTCCTAAAGAGTAACGGAGGAGCACGAAGGTTAGCTAATCCTGGTCGGACATCAGGAGGTTAGTGCAATGGCATAAGCTAGCTTGACTGCGAGAGTGACGGCTCGAGCAGGTGCGAAAGCAGGTCATAGTGATCCGGTGGTTCTGAATGGAAGGGCCATCGCTCAACGGATAAAAGGTACTCCGGGGATAACAGGCTGATACCGCCCAAGAGTTCATATCGACGGCGGTGTTTGGCACCTCGATGTCGGCTCATCACATCCTGGGGCTGAAGTAGGTCCCAAGGGTATGGCTGTTCGCCATTTAAAGTGGTACGCGAGCTGGGTTTAGAACGTCGTGAGACAGTTCGGTCCCTATCTGCCGTGGGCGCTGGAGAATTGAGGGGGGCTGCTCCTAGTACGAGAGGACCGGAGTGGACGCATCACTGGTGTTCGGGTTGTCATGCCAATGGCACTGCCCGGTAGCTAAATGCGGAAGAGATAAGTGCTGAAAGCATCTAAGCACGAAACTTGCCCCGAGATGAGTTCTCCCTGACTCCCTGAGAGTCCTGAAGGAACGTTGAAGACTACGACGTTGATAGGTCGGGTGTGTAAGCGTAGCGATACGTTGAGCTAACCGATACTAATGAACCGTGAGGCTTAACCTTACAACGCCGAAGCTGTTTCGGCGAAGAGACAGAGACAATTTTCAGCTGTGATACAGATTTAACAGAATTTGCCTGGCGGCTTTAGCGCGGTGGTCCCACCTGACCCCATGCCGAACTCAGAAGTGAAACGCCGTAGCGCCGATGGTAGTGTGGGGTCTCCCCATGCGAGAGTAGGGAACTGCCAGGCATCAATTAGAAGAACCCCGTACCTTAAGGTGCGGGGTTTTTTGCTTTGCAATCTTATCCATTTTATAACCCATCCGATCCTACCATTTACCTTCCTTGAAACTTTCTCACCTTTCCCATCCCTGACTCGACATTTCGACGATTCCTGGTTATTGTCAGCTATCTGGATGTCTAAACGTTTATACGTATGCTTTGAGGATGTAAGGTTATGCCAATTCGGGTGCAGGACGAGCTACCAGCCGTCAATTTCTTGCGTGATGAGAACGTCTTTGTAATGACGGCTTCACGTGCTACAGGTCAGGAAATTCGTCCTCTGAAGGTTCTTATCCTCAACCTGATGCCGAAAAAGATCGAGACTGAAAATCAGTTTCTTCGCCTGCTCTCCAACTCGCCGCTGCAGGTCGATATCCAGTTGCTTCGTATCGATGCGCGAGAGTCTCGCAATACACCATCAGAACACCTCAATAACTTTTATTGTAATTTCGACGATATCCGCAACGATAACTTCGATGGCCTGATTGTCACGGGAGCCCCGCTCGGCCTGGTGGAATTTAATGACGTTGCGTACTGGCCGCAGATCAAGCAAGTGCTTGAATGGGCAAAGGATCATGTCACTTCAACGCTTTTTGTCTGTTGGGCAGTACAAGCCGCGCTGAATATTCTCTACGGTATACCGAAGCAAACCCGTAGCGAAAAGCTGTCTGGCGTTTATGAACACCATATTCTTCATCCCCACGCACTACTGACGCGCGGGTTCGATGACACCTTCCTGGCGCCCCATTCCCGTTATGCCGATTTCCCGGCGGCGCTCATTCGTGATTACACGGATCTCGACATCCTGGCAGAAACTGAAGACGGTGATGCCTATCTGTTTGCCAGTAAAGACAAGCGAATCGCGTTTGTGACCGGCCATCCGGAGTATGATCCCGATACGCTGGCGGGCGAATATTTCCGCGACGTGGAAGCCGGTTTGTCGCCTGAGTTGCCGTACAACTATTTTCCAAAAAATGATCCACAGAACACGCCGAGAGCATCCTGGCGCAGCCACGGGAATTTGCTGTTTACCAACTGGCTCAACTATTACGTCTACCAGATCACGCCATACGATCTGCGCCACATGAATCCAACGCTGGAGTAATCTCCTGCCCGAAACGATCCTAAAGCGTTTCAGCACTCTTTCTCAGGCACCTTCGGGTGCCTTTTTTATTTCCGAAATACCGCTCACCTTCAGATATTTTTTAAAAAACATTCTAATCAAAGGCTTAAAGGCTGTTTTAAATTAAAATGGAAATTATTTTTGATTTTAAGAAAATTATAGATAGTCTTATCTTTGCTGAGCGAAAACCGAACAACGATCTTTCGCGCGCATTGGGAAACTGTTTTTGGATCTTTGAAGAGGAGCAACACAATGACTCAACAGGCAACCACAGACGCTGAACTGGCGTTTACTCAGCCGTATAGCGAGCGGGAGCAACAAATTTTGACGCCAGAGGCGGTCGAGTTCCTGACTGAGCTGGTGACGCGCTTTACGCCAAAGCGCAACAAACTGCTAGCTGCGCGCATCCAGCAGCAGCAAGAAATTGATAATGGCAGGTTGCCTGACTTTATTTCGGAAACAGCTTCCATTCGTGAAAGTGACTGGCAAATTCGCGGTATTCCTGCTGATTTGCAGGATCGTCGTGTAGAGATCACCGGCCCGGTTGAACGTAAAATGGTGATCAACGCCATGAACGCTAACGTCAAAGTCTTTATGGCAGATTTTGAAGACTCACTGGCACCGGACTGGCGTAAAGTAATCGAGGGACAGATCAATCTGCGCGATGCCGTAAACGGCACCATCAGTTATACCAACGAAGCGGGGAAAATTTACCAGCTCAAGCCTAACCCGGCAGTATTGATCTGCCGCGTTCGCGGCCTGCATCTGCCGGAAAAACATGTCACCTGGCGCGGGGAAGCGATTCCGGGCAGCCTGTTTGATTTCGCACTCTACTTTTTCCATAACCACAAAAGCCTGCTGGCCAAAGGTAGCGGCCCTTACTTCTATCTGCCAAAAACTCAGTCATGGCAAGAAGCTGCCTGGTGGAGCGAAGTCTTCAGTTATGCCGAGGATCGCGTCAATTTGCCGCGCGGCACCATTAAAGCCACGCTGCTTATTGAGACGCTGCCGGCCGTCTTCCAGATGGATGAAATCCTTCACGCCCTGCGCGACCACATCGTCGGGCTGAACTGTGGACGCTGGGATTACATCTTTAGCTATATCAAAACCCTGAAAAACTACCCCGACCGCGTCTTACCGGATCGTCAGGTAGTAACCATGGATAAAGCGTTCCTCAGTGCCTATTCACGCCTGCTGATCAAAACCTGTCACAGACGCGGCGCGTTTGCCATGGGCGGGATGGCGGCCTTTATTCCGAGCAAAGATGCCGAACGTAACAACCAGGTGCTGACCAAAGTGAAGGCAGATAAAGAGCTGGAAGCGCGTAACGGCCACGATGGCACCTGGGTGGCACACCCGGGCCTGGCTGACACCGCGATGGAGGTCTTCAGTCGCATCCTCGGAGAGAACCCAAACCAGCTGCATGTCACCCGCGCCGATGACGCGCCAGTCAGCGCCAGCCAATTGCTGGAGCCGAGTGACGGCGAGCGTACGGAAGAGGGGATGCGTGCCAACATCCGAGTTGCCGTGCAGTACATCGAAGCCTGGATCTCCGGCAATGGCTGCGTGCCCATCTACGGTCTGATGGAAGATGCGGCCACGGCGGAAATATCGCGCACGTCCATCTGGCAGTGGATTCATCATCAAAAAACACTCAGCAACGGCAAGCCGGTAACCAAATCCCTGTTCCGTCAGATGCTGGCAGAAGAGATGCAAAACATTCAGGAAGAGCTGGGAGAACACCGTTTCAGCAGCGGACGTTTTTCCGACGCGGCCCGCCTGATGGAGCAAATCACGACATCAGATGACTTAATCGACTTCCTCACCTTGCCAGGCTATCGCCTGCTGGCGTAAAGGCCCGGGCTGTATTGTTCGCCATTTTGGCGCGGGGCAGTGCTCAAAACCCCCTCGTACTATAAGTACGCGCCGGTTTCTGCGCTGCTCCCGTGGTCAAACTGTCTTCACTGATAACGCCTGGGAAGCCAGGAATATAATATGGAGCATCTGCACATGAAAACCCGTACCCAACAAATCGAAGAATTACAAAAAGAGTGGACCCAACCGCGCTGGGAAGGCATCTGCCGCCCGTACAGCGCAGAGGAAGTGGTGAAATTACGTGGCTCGGTCAACCCGGAGTGCACGCTTGCACAGCATGGCGCGGCGAAAATGTGGAAGCTGCTGCACGGGGGCGCCAAAAAAGGTTATATCAATAGCCTCGGCGCGTTAACCGGCGGCCAGGCGCTGCAGCAGGCAAAGGCCGGAATTGAGGCGGTCTATCTCTCCGGCTGGCAGGTGGCAGCAGATGCTAACCTGGCCTCAAGCATGTATCCGGATCAATCGCTCTACCCGGTGAACTCTGTCCCTTCGGTGGTGGATCGGATCAACAATAGCTTCCGTCGGGCGGATCAGATCCAGTGGGCGGCCGGGATCGAGCCCAACGATCCCCGTTTTGTAGATTACTTCCTGCCGATCGTTGCCGATGCGGAAGCCGGGTTTGGTGGTGTACTTAACGCCTTCGAATTGATGAAATCGATGATTGAAGCCGGTGCAGCGGCCGTTCACTTTGAAGATCAGCTCGCCTCGGTGAAGAAGTGTGGCCATATGGGGGGCAAGGTACTGGTTCCCACGCAGGAAGCCATTCAGAAATTGGTTGCGGCTCGTCTGGCAGCGGACGTGCTGGGCGTACCAACGCTGGTCATCGCCCGAACTGACGCAGATGCGGCAGATCTGATCACCTCGGATTGCGACCCCTACGACAGCGAATTTATCACCGGCGAGCGCACCCGCGAGGGGTTCTACCGCACCCATGCCGGCATTGAGCAGGCTATTAGCCGTGGTCTGGCCTACGCCCCCTATGCTGACCTGGTGTGGTGCGAAACCTCCACGCCAGACCTGGCGCTGGCGAAACGCTTTGCCGACGCCATCCACGCGAAGTACCCGGGCAAACTGCTGGCCTATAACTGCTCCCCGTCCTTTAACTGGCAGAAAAATCTCGACGATAAAACCATCGCCAGCTTCCAGCAGCGGCTCTCTGATATGGGCTACAAATACCAGTTCATCACCCTGGCGGGTATCCATAGCATGTGGTTCAACATGTTCGACCTGGCGCATGCTTACGCACAGGGAGAGGGCATGAAGCACTATGTTGAAAAAGTGCAGCAGCCTGAATTTGCAGCGGGTAAAGAGGGTTACACCTTCGTTTCACATCAACAGGAGGTGGGAACAGGCTACTTCGATAACGTCACCACCATCATCCAGGGTGGAACCTCCTCCGTGACCGCGTTAACGGGGTCAACCGAAGAAGCCCAGTTCTGATATTTTCCCCTCACCCTCTCTCCATGAGAAGAAGGTGAGGGGCACTGGAGAACGTTATGTCGCGTGGCCTGGAATTACTGATTGCACAAACCATTCTGCAGGGCTTCGACGCCCAGTACGGCCGTTTTCTGGAAGTGACCGCCGGTGCCCAGCAGCGCTTTGAAAATGCCGACTGGCATGCCGTGCAACAGGCCATGAAGCAGCGCATCCACCTTTACGATCATCACGTCGGCCTGGTAGTGGAGCAGTTGCACTGTATTACCGAGGGCAAAAGCACCGATGAGGCCTTCCTGCTATGCGTAAAGGCGCACTATACCCAGCTATTGCCGGATTACCCGCGCTTCGAGATTGCGGAGAGCTTTTTCAACTCCGTCTATTGCCGGTTATTTGACCACCGCTCGTTATCGCCTGAGCGGTTATTTATTTTCAGCTCTCAGCCAGAGCGCCGATTTCGCACCATCCCGCGCCCGCTGGCGAAAGATTTTTTGCCTGATAATGGCTGGGAAGCGCTGCTCCACCGGGTATTAAGTGATTTGCCACTGCGTTTACCCTGGCAGGATAAATCGCGCGATATCGGGTTTATCCATGCGCATCTGCGTGAATCATTCGGCGACGCGATACTCAGGCAGAGCCATTTACAGGTGGCGAACGAACTCTTTTATCGCAATAAGGCCGCCTGGCTGGTGGGGAAGCTGGTCATGCCCTCCGCCACGGTCCCGTTGCTGTTGCCCATTCATCGTAGCGATGCGGGCGAGCTGTTTATCGATACCTGCCTGACCACCCATGCCGAAGCCAGCATCGTGTTTGGCTTCGCCCGCTCCTATTTCATGGTGTACGCACCGTTGCCTGCGGCCCTGGTAGAGTGGCTGCGCGAGCTCCTGCCGGGAAAAACCACGGCCGAGCTGTATATGGCGATTGGCTGTCAGAAGCACGGCAAAACGGAAAGCTACCGCGAGTATGTACAGTACGTCAGCCGCGCGGATGAGCGATTTATTGAGGCGCCCGGGATTCGTGGCATGGTGATGCTGGTCTTTACCCTGCCGGGATTTGATCGGGTTTTTAAAGTCATTAAAGATCAGTTCGCGCCGCAAAAGGAGATGACCGCTGCGCATGTCCGCGCCTGCTATCAGCTGGTTAAAGAGCATGACCGCGTGGGGCGGATGGCCGATACCCAGGAGTTTGAAAATTTTGTTCTGGATAAGCGGCAGATAGACCCGGCTCTGATGGCGCTTCTGTTGCAGGAGGCCTCAGGCAAAATCACCGATCTTGGCGATCAGATTGCCATCAGCCATCTTTATATTGAGCGGCGTATGGTGCCGCTCAATATCTGGCTGGAGCAGGTTGAAGGGCAGGCGCTGCGCGATGCCATTGAAGAGTACGGTAATGCCATTCGGCAGCTGGCGGCAGCCAATATCTTCCCTGGAGACATGCTCTTCAAAAACTTCGGCGTCACCCGACACGGAAGGGTGGTGTTCTACGATTACGATGAAATTTGCTACATGACGGAGGTGAATTTCCGCGATATCCCGCCGCCGCGCTATCCCGAAGATGAGCTGGCCAGTGAACCCTGGTATAGCGTCTCGCCGGGGGATGTTTTCCCGGAGGAGTTTCGTCACTGGTTATGCGCTGACCCGCGCATCGGGCCGCTATTTGAAGAGATGCACGCCGACCTGTTCCGCGCCGATTACTGGCGCGGTTTGCAGTCACGCATTAAACAGGGGCATGTCGAGGATGTTTACGCCTACCGCCGCCGCCAACGGTTTTGTATTCGTTACGGCGTTTCGGCGGTCTCGACGACGGTGAACTCTTCATAAACCAGCTCCATCTCCGGCGACCAGCTGCCTTCGCGCTCGAAGAAGGCCTGGTGGGCCGATTGCCAGTAAGCCAGACTGAGATCGCCTTCGCCTTCCAGGGCCGCCAGTTCAGGGCTCATTTCGTTAAAGCGTATGATTCGAAGCGCCATGGTGCGAATGACGCAGACGGCATCGCCTTTACCGTTGAGTACAATATGCATGGCGCCGGGCGTGACGGGTGGCAGCTCTTGCTGATAACTGGCTAACGAGCCGCAGGTGCCGCGCTTCTTCCCGGCGACTACCAGGGCGGCCAGCTCATCGGCCATTTCGGGTGAATCGCCGAACGACCAGCAAAAAGCCTGAGGATATTTATCCTGCCAGTACGCTTTTAAATTGCTCATTCAGCGCACCCCTCCATAGGCCAGCGTCACCTCTTTCGCGGCTTTGATGACCAGCGCCCCCAGCTCGGTCACCCGATCGTCGGTCATGCGCGAAATGGGGCCGGAGATAGAGATGGCCGCAAACGGCTCGCGGTGCCCGTCAAAAATACAGGCCGCCAGACAGCGCAGACCCAGCGCATGCTCTTCGTCATCAAAGGAGTAACCGCGCTTGCGGGTCAGGGCCAGGTCCTCTTTCAGGTGCACGGGAGAGACCAGCGTGGCATGGGTATAAGCGTGCAGCCCTTTGCGGTGCAACAGCCCCGTCACCTGCTCTTCGCTCAACTGAGAAAGAAACGCCTTCCCTGCACCCGAGGCGTGCATCGGCAGTTTACCGCCAATGGGGGCTGACATACGCATCAGCTGTGTACACTGCACCTGGTCGATAATAATCGCCTGATGATCGCTCTGGTCCAGCACCGCCAGGTTCACCGTCTCGCCAGACTCTTCCATCAGTTTACGCAGGATAGGGTGGACGATGGCCAGCAGATTGCGCGTCTGCAAAAAGCTGCTGCCCACGATAAACGCGTGCGCGCCCACTGCCCAGTGGCCCAGCTCACCGACCTGACGCACAAAGCCCAACTGCTGCATGGTGGTGAGCAGGCGGTGCGTCGTAGAGTTCGGCAGGCCAGCCTGCTGTGCCAGCTCGGTCAGCGCGACGCTACTGTGTGATTCGGCAATCCACTCCAGCAGTTTTAACCCACGGGTCAATGACTGAACTTGCCCACTTTGCGGTGCGGCGTTGGCAGCAGGTTTTCTGCCGCGTTTGGCGGGAACGGTAGCGACCATGATGGGCTCCTTTTTCTGTATCGTGGAAATCATTTTCGTTTTATTTGCTGCTTTTGCAACCGCTTTCATTGCTGGTCGGAGGTGTGATGCTGAACTTGTCTCATGTTACCGCTGTGTGACTTTTCCACCCTGCAAGATTATGCCAGTATGGAATGCAGCCTTATGGCCTTGTTGAGCGTAGTCGGGAGCGAGTGTGAGTAGCAAAGTAGATCAACTGCGCGCGCAGTTAAATGAACGCATTCTGGTGCTGGATGGCGGCATGGGTACCATGATCCAGAGCTATCGTCTGAGTGAAGAGGATTTCCGCGGCGAGCGCTTCGCCGACTGGCCCTGCGATCTGAAAGGTAACAACGATCTGCTGGTGCTCAGTAAGCCTGAGATCATCGCGGCTATCCATTACGCCTACTTCGAGGCGGGTGCCGATATCGTTGAGACGAACACCTTTAACTCGACCACTATCGCCATGGCGGATTATGAGATGGAATCCCTGTCGGCGGAGATCAACTACGAGGCGGCAAAGCTGGCGCGCGCCTGCGCCGATGAGTGGACCGCCCGCACGCCAGAAAAACCGCGCTACGTTGCCGGCGTACTGGGGCCGACAAACCGCACCGCCTCTATCTCACCGGATGTTAACGACCCGGCGTTTCGCAATATCAGTTTCGATCAGCTGGTGGCTGCCTACCGTGAGTCGACCCGTGCGCTGGTGGAGGGCGGTTCCGATCTGATTCTGATTGAAACCGTTTTCGACACCCTGAACGCGAAAGCCGCTATTTACGCCGTTAAAGAGGAGTTCGAGGCGCTGGGCGTGGATCTGCCGATCATGATTTCCGGCACTATCACCGACGCCTCCGGGCGTACCCTCTCCGGGCAGACCACCGAAGCATTTTACAACTCACTGCGCCACGCCGACGCGCTCACCTTCGGCCTCAACTGCGCCCTGGGGCCGGACGAACTGCGCCAGTACGTGCAGGAGCTGTCCCGCATCGCAGAGTGCTACGTCACCGCGCACCCGAACGCCGGGCTGCCAAACGCCTTCGGTGAATACGATCTGGATGCCGACACCATGGCGGCGCAAATCCGCGAGTGGGCCGAGTCTGGCTTCCTGAATATCGTCGGCGGCTGCTGCGGTACCACACCGGAACACATCGCCGCCATGAGTAACGCGGTAGCCGGGCTGCCGCCGCGCAAGCTGCCGGACATCCCGGTTGCCTGCCGCCTCTCCGGCCTTGAGCCGTTGACCATCGGCGATGACAGCCTGTTTGTGAACGTCGGGGAACGTACTAACGTGACCGGTTCCGCGAAGTTCAAACGCCTGATCAAAGAAGAGAAGTACAGCGAAGCGCTGGACGTAGCGCGTCAGCAGGTAGAGAGCGGTGCGCAGATCATCGACATCAATATGGATGAGGGGATGCTCGACGCCGAAGCGGCGATGGTGCGCTTCCTGAATCTGATTGCCGGTGAGCCGGACATCGCCCGCGTGCCGATCATGATCGACTCCTCCAAATGGGATGTCATCGAAAAAGGGCTGAAGTGTATCCAGGGCAAAGGCATCGTTAACTCGATTTCGATGAAAGAGGGGGTTGAGAGTTTTATCCACCATGCGAAGCAGGTGCGTCGTTACGGCGCCGCCGTGGTGGTGATGGCCTTTGACGAAGTCGGCCAGGCCGATACCCGCGAGCGCAAAATTGAGATCTGCCGCCGCGCATACAAGGTTTTGACCGAAGAGGTGGGTTTCCCGCCGGAAGACATCATCTTCGACCCGAATATCTTTGCCGTGGCAACCGGCATTGAAGAGCATAACAACTACGCGCAGGACTTTATTGGCGCCTGTGAAGACATTAAACGCGAGCTGCCGCACGCGCTGATCTCCGGTGGCGTATCGAACGTCTCGTTCTCGTTCCGCGGTAACGACCCGGTACGTGAGGCCATTCACGCCGTGTTCCTCTACTATGCCATCCGCAACGGCATGGACATGGGCATCGTCAACGCCGGACAGCTGGCGATTTACGACGACCTGCCCGCCGAACTGCGCGACGCGGTAGAGGATGTGATCCTTAACCGCCGCGACGACGCCACCGAGCGTATGCTGGAGCTGGCGGAGAAATACCGCGGCAGTAAATCTGATGACGCAGTCAATGTTCAGCAGGCCGAATGGCGCGCCTGGGACGTGAAAAAGCGTCTGGAGTATTCACTGGTTAAAGGTATTACCGAATTTATTGAAATCGATACCGAAGAGGCCCGCCAGCAGGCTGCGCGCCCGATAGAGGTGATTGAAGGCCCGCTGATGGACGGCATGAACGTGGTGGGCGATCTCTTCGGCGAGGGCAAAATGTTCCTGCCGCAAGTGGTGAAATCCGCACGCGTAATGAAACAGGCGGTGGCCTACCTTGAGCCGTACATCGAAGCCAGCAAAGAGAAAGGCTCCAGCAACGGCAAAATGGTCATCGCCACGGTAAAAGGCGACGTGCACGACATCGGGAAGAATATCGTCGGCGTGGTTTTGCAGTGCAACAACTACGAGATTATCGACCTCGGCGTCATGGTCCCGGCGGAGAAAATCATCAAAACCGCGCGGGAAGTGAACGCCGACCTGATTGGCCTCTCCGGGCTGATTACCCCGTCGCTGGACGAGATGGTCAACGTGGCAAAAGAGATGGAGCGGCAGGGCTTTACCATTCCGCTGCTGATTGGCGGAGCAACCACCTCAAAAGCGCATACGGCGGTGAAAATCGAGCAGAACTACAGCGGGCCGACGGTATACGTGCAGAACGCCTCGCGCACCGTGGGCGTGGTATCCGCGCTGCTCTCCGAAACTCAGCGCGATGACTTTGTCGCGCGTACCCGTAAAGAGTACGAAACCGTGCGCATCCAGCATGGCCGTAAAAAACCACGCACGCCGCCGGTCACGCTGCAGGCGGCACGGGAAAACGATCTGGCGTTTGACTGGTCTGCCTATACGCCGCCGGTGGCACACCGTCTGGGCGTGCAGGAGGTTACCGCCAGCATCGAAACGCTGCGTAACTACATCGACTGGACGCCGTTCTTTATGACCTGGTCGCTGGCGGGCAAGTACCCGCGCATCCTCGAAGACGAGGTGGTGGGGGAAGAGGCGAAGCGCCTGTTCAAAGATGCTAACGACATGCTCGATACCCTGAGTGCGGAGAAAACCCTTAATCCGCGCGGCGTAGTGGGCCTGTTCCCGGCCAACCGCGTGGGCGACGACGTGGAAATTTATCGGGATGAAACCCGTACCCAGGTGCTGGCCGTCAGTCGCCATCTGCGTCAGCAAACCGAGAAAATCGGCTTTGCCAACTACTGCCTCGCCGATTTCGTGGCGCCGAAGCTTTCCGGAAAAGCAGATTACATCGGCGCCTTCGCCGTAACCGGCGGCCTGGAAGAGGATGCGCTGGCAGACGCGTTTGACGCGCAGCATGATGATTACAACAAAATCATGGTGAAAGCGATCGCCGACCGTCTGGCAGAGGCCTTTGCAGAGTATCTGCACGAGCGCGTGCGTAAAGTGCACTGGGGCTATGCGGCGAACGAGAACCTCAGCAACGAGGATCTGATCCGCGAAAACTACCAGGGTATCCGTCCGGCGCCGGGCTATCCGGCCTGTCCGGAACACACTGAAAAGGGCACCATCTGGAAATTACTGGACGTAGAGGCTCATACCGGAATGAAGCTCACTGAGTCCTTCGCCATGTGGCCTGGCGCGTCCGTTTCCGGCTGGTACTTCAGCCATCCCGACAGTAAATACTTCGCAGTGGCGCAGCTTCAGCGCGATCAGATTGAAGACTATGCCCGACGCAAAGGGATGAGCGTGTCGGAAGTGGAGCGCTGGTTAGCACCTAACCTCGGTTACGATGCCGATTAACCTGCCCGCTCGCAGCAGGGCTGCCTCACTCGGGACGCCCTGTGCCTGATCTGACTGTGCCAGAACTCACGTCACCTTTCCTTACAACTAACAGGGCGCTCATCGGGCGCCCTTTCTCTTTCTTACATTTAAACCCTTATACTGGAGTAAGGATGAATTAACGATAAGGAGAAACCACTTCCGTGCTGACTCTGTTACACCTGC
The DNA here is from genome assembly GCF_017348915.1 of Leclercia pneumoniae. Lineage (NCBI taxonomy): Bacteria > Pseudomonadati > Pseudomonadota > Gammaproteobacteria > Enterobacterales > Enterobacteriaceae > Leclercia > Leclercia pneumoniae. The sequence goes on from NZ_CP071383.1 coordinate 238,868, forward strand.
TCTCTGCAGTGGCGCTGCTGGTATGGGGTACCCATATTGTCCGTACCGGTGTGATGCGCGTGTTCGGCGCACGTTTACGTACTGTTCTTAGCCGAAGCGTTGAGAAGAAGCCGCTCGCCTTTTGCGCGGGCATTGGCGTGACTGCTTTGGTGCAAAGCAGTAATGCTACGACTATGCTGGTCACCTCCTTTGTGGCGCAGGACCTGGTGGCGTTGACTCCTGCGCTGGTGATCGTGCTCGGTGCCGATGTGGGTACCGCGCTAATGGCGCGTGTCCTGACATTCGATCTCTCCTGGCTCTCGCCGCTGCTGATTTTTATCGGCGTTATCTTCTTTCTGGGGCGTAAGCAGACCCGCGCCGGGCAGCTCGGGCGCGTGGGGATTGGCCTCGGTCTGATCCTGCTGGCGCTGGAGCTGATTGTGCAGGCCGTTACGCCGATCACTCAGGCCAACGGTGTGCAGGTCATCTTTGCCTCCCTGACCGGCGATATCATGCTGGATGCGCTCATCGGCGCGGTCTTTGCCATTGTCAGCTACTCCAGCCTGGCGGCGGTGCTACTGACGGCGACGTTAACGGCCGCCGGTGCCATCTCTTTCCCGGTGGCGCTCTGTCTGGTGATTGGCGCTAACCTTGGCTCCGGCCTGCTGGCGATGCTCAACAACAGCGCCGCCAATGCCGCTGCCCGCCGCGTGGCGCTGGGCAGCCTGCTGTTTAAGCTGGTGGGCAGTTTGATCATCCTGCCGTTTGTTCACCCGCTGGCAAACCTGATGGATAACCTGCCGCTGCCGAAGGCAGAACTGGTGATCTACTTCCACGTCTTCTACAACCTGGTGCGCTGCCTGGCGATGGTGCCTTTCGCCGGGCCGATGGCGCGCTTCTGCGAACGGATGATCCGCGACGAGCCCGAGCTGGATTCGCGCCTCAAACCCAAGCACCTGGATACCTCCGCGCTGGATACGCCAGCGCTGGCGCTGGCCAATGCTGCCCGCGAGACGTTGCGGATGGGCGATGCCATGGAAACCATGCTCGATGGGCTGCAAAAAGTGATGCGTGGCGAACCGCGGGAAGAGAAAGCGCTGCGTAAACTCGCCGACGATATCAACGTGCTCTACACCGCTATTAAGCTCTATCTGGCTCGCATGCCGCAGGATGAACTGGCGGAAGAGGAGTCCCGCCGCTGGGCGGAGATTATCGAAATGTCGCTTAACCTTGAGCAGGCGTCCGATATTGTTGAACGCATGGGCAGTGAAATCGCCGACAAATCGCTGGCGGCCCGTCGCGCATTCTCCCTTGAAGGGTTACAAGAGCTGGAAGCGTTACACGAACAGCTGGTGAGTAACCTGAAGCTGGCCATGTCGGTCTTCTTCTCCGGAGATGTGCCCAGCGCCCGCCGCCTGCGCCGTAACAAGCACCGTTTCCGCATTCTTAACCGCCGTTATTCCCACGCTCACGTCGAGCGTCTGCATCAGCAGAACGTGCAAAGCATCGAAACCAGCTCCCTGCACCTGGGCCTGCTGGGGGATATGAAGCGTCTCAATTCGCTGTTCTGCGCGGTGGCGTATAGCGTGATGGAGCAGCCGGACGAAGATGATGAGCGGGATGAGTATTAATCTCTGAAAGCGCCTCGTAAAACCATGTTGCGAGGCGTGACACCTTTTAAAGCGCCATTTACGCTTAAAACCTTATGATTTTAAGGGAATAGAAAATGGTTGTTTATTACGCTACACTTCGCCAATTCATGCGCATTTCGATGGGGGTTCTCATGCGCACTACTTCTGGCAATAAAAAATCAGTTAATGTGTCTTTAGCACCAGAAATTCTTGAAGAGGCGCAACGTCTTAATCTTAATCTCTCCGCTGTACTCACGGCTGCACTTCAGGAGCAGTTTCGTGTGCATCAGCGCGCCGCGTGGTTAGAAGAAAATAAAGCCTCTATCGAGGCTATTAACCAGTGGGTAGAGGAAAACGGCTCCTTTAGTGACTTTCAGAGATCTTTCTGATGAAGCAATATTTTGCTTATGAGAATGAAGGTAGGGGTAAAACGGCATATCCCTGGCTAATCAATATGCAGCATCCCGTGGCCAATGTGATGAAGCACCTTCTGGTCGCCCCCCCGTTGAACTTAGCCATCTTCGAGGCGTTCAGCCACCTGCGAAAGTGTGCCCTGTCGTAGAGATAGCGGGTAAGCCCTGTGTGGTCATGATGCACATGATGGCAGGCATTTCACCAACAGAGTTGGGCAGGTGTGTCGCCGATCTTACGCAAAACCGGGCGTCATTGCGTGATGCGCTCGATTTTCTCATCAACGGTTACTAAGCCTTTTTTGTCAGCCGCAAGGTAAGGTATATTTCGCCCTTCACAGGAGAAACTATGCTGCCAGAACAATCAACCCGATTAAATAAATACATTAGCGAGAGCGGAATTTGCTCACGTCGCGAAGCAGACCGTTACATCGAACAGGGTAACGTGTTTATCAACGGCAAACGCGCCACCATTGGCGACCAGGTTACGCCCGGCGACGTGGTGAAAGTAAATGGTCAACTCATCGAGCCGCGTGATGCAGAAGACCTGGTATTTATCGCGTTGAACAAACCGGTTGGCATCGTTAGCACCACCGAAGATGGCGAGCGCGATAACATCGTTGATTTCGTCAACCACAGCACCCGCATCTTCCCGATTGGCCGCCTGGATAAAGACTCTCAGGGGCTGATTTTCCTCACCAACCATGGCGATCTGGTTAACAAAATCCTGCGTGCCGGTAACGATCACGAGAAAGAGTACATTGTGACGGTGAACAAAGCGGTCACCGATGAATTTATCCAGGGCATGGGCGCAGGCGTGCCGATTTTGGGCACCGTCACGAAGAAATGTAAGGTGAAGAAAGAGGGGCCATTCTCGTTTCGCATTACATTGGTACAGGGACTAAACCGCCAGATCCGTCGTATGTGCGAGCATTTCGGCTATGAAGTCACAAAGCTCGAACGCACGCGCATTATGAACGTCAGCCTGTCCGGTATTCCGCTGGGCGAGTGGCGCGACCTGACCGGCGACGAGCTGATTGAGCTGTTCAGGCTGATCGAAAACTCCTCTTCTGAAGCGAAGCCAAAGGCGAAAGCAAAACCGAAAACGCAGGCGATTAAGCGCCCGGTCGTAAAGGCGCCGCCTGCTGAAGAAAAAGGGCGGGGCAAGCCCGCGGGGAAACGCTTTACCCAGCCGGGCCGTAAAAAGAAAGGGCGCTAATTAGCGCCTTCCACGGGTTGATGTATTGGCTGACCAGGAGAAGGTCGCCTCTGCATCCGGTTTATAAGCCTGCTCTTTTTTCAGCTTGCGGGCTTTCTTCGCCGCGGCTTCACGCTGCGCCATCAGTTTATCGATGTACTCTTTTTTAACCTGATTGGTTTCGGCGTTCGTTAGCGTACGGCCATGCGCGATACGGGCGCGATCGAGTAGCGTTTTGAGTTCGCGCTGCTCGGCTTCTGTCATCTCTTTCTGGGTCAAACGGGGTGTCGCCATTGCGAAGCCTCCTGAAGGGGAGGCTTCAGTGTAAAGCAAGTGTCGCCAATTAACCCTGCTTTACCGCATCTTTTTTCGGTTGTTCATCAATCGCTTTGCCGGACCAGTAGCCCGCCAGCAGAGAGCCGGACAGGTTGTGCCAGACGGAGAACAGCGCGCCCGGCAATGCCGCCAGCGGTGAAAAGTAGATCTTGCCAAGCGCCGCCGCCAGGCCGGAGTTCTGCATCCCCACTTCAATGGCCAGCGTGCGGCAGGTGGATTCATCAAAGCCAAAGAGCTTACCGCCCCAGTAGCCACTCAGCAGCCCGATAATGTTGTGCAGCACCACCGCAATAATGACGACAAAGCCGACGGAGGCGATATGTGCAGCCGAGCCGGCCACTACGGCGCTGATAATAGCCAGAATACAGACCATCGAAAAGGCGGGCAGATACGGCTCAACCGCCTTTACCACGCGCGGGAAAAGATGGTGAATAACCAGACCCAGCGCAATAGGGATCACCACGATTTGCAGGATGCTGAGCAGCATTCCCATCACATCCACCTGAATATGCGCATCAACGTACAGGCGGGTTAACAGCGGGGTGGCGATCACGCCCACCAGGGTCGACACCGAAGAGATAGTCACCGAAAGTGCGACATCCCCTTTTGCCAGATAGATCATTACGTTAGAGGCGGTTCCGCTGGCAACGCTGCCCACCAGTACCATACCGGCAGAGAGGTCAGGCGGCATTTTAAACGCCATCGCCAGCAGCCAGGCGGCGAGCGGCATGATCAGGTAGTGCAGGAAAGTGCCCGCCGCGACCGGTGCCGGGCGCGACAGCACGCGCTTAAAGTCGTCGATTTTTAAATGGACGCCCATGCCGAACATAATCAGCATCAGCAGGGTTGTGATCCAGGGGCCAATGGCGGTGAAATGGGTGGGCGTGTAATACGCGAGTACAGAGAGCAGCAGTGCCCATAGCGGGAACAGCCTGGTGATAACGGCTAACATAGGTTTTCCTTGCGATTGTGTTGTGTTGTTTCTTTATAAAAAAAGCCGGGTTCGAGCCCGGCCATAGGTATTGTTTATCCTGCTAATGAATTTTATTCAAACAAATTCTCTTCATGATCCCGCGCGGAGGCTCTCCCAGCTCAGCCCAAAGCGGGCCAGGTATTTACGTAACCTGTCGGCATCGTTTGGATTCGCCTTTTTTAATCGCGAAACAGCAAAAAGCTCACGGCCCGCCTCGGAGAGTGAAGCACTGCGCCGACACACCTCCAGCACCGTCTCCAGCTGACGCTGCTCGAAGAGATCGATCTCAGGCAGTGGCGTTGTCGACGCTGTTTGCCAGCTGGCCTGCAGGCGCTCAATTTCCTCTTCTACCAGCATCAGGGTAATGCGTCCCTGTTCGGCAAGGGTCGCCATGCGCGCTATCGATGCGCTCAGTTCGCGGAAATTACCGCGCCACAGCGCGGAGGGAGAACTGGCGAAGCGCAGATAGCGCTCGCGCGCGTCTTTATCAAATCGTACCTGCGCCTGCGCTTCGGTCGAAAAACGGTGCAGTTCGTACTCTACGTTCGGCGCAATATCCTCCCGGCGCTGTGCCAGCCCCGGTAGCGCGAAGCTCCACATATTGATACGGGCGTAGAGATCTTCGCGAAAACGACCTTCTGCCACCCACTGGCGCAGATCCCGGTGCGTGCCCGCGATCAGCTGAAAATCACTCTGCACCTCTTTATCCGAGCCAAACGGGAAAAAGGTCTTCTCTTCAATGGCCTTTAACAGCATGGCCTGTTCGTCGAGGCCCAGTTCCGCAACCTCATCTAAAAACAGCACGCCGCCGTCGGCCTCACGTAATAGCCCCGTTCGGGCCGTCTGCGCGCCGGTAAAGGCCCCTTTCACATGGCCGAACAGCGTCGACATGGCGTTGTCGCCGCGCAGCGTGGCGCAGTTCACCGCGACTAATCTGCCAGAGACCCGATGGCGCGCCTGTTTAAGCTGATAAATGCGGTTGGCGAGAAACGATTTGCCAGCCCCCGTCGGGCCTGTCAGCAGTAGAGGCGCTGTAGAACGCAGCGCAACGCGCTCAATCTGATCGATAAGGGCGTTAAAAGTGGCATTGCGGGTGTCGATTCCGGCTTTCAGGAACGAAACGGACTGCTGCTGCTCGCGCTGAAAGCGGCTGGTTAAGGTCGTATACCGGCTCAAATCCAGGTCGATGATTGAGTAACTGCCCGCGGCGATGGCCTCTTCCGGCGCGCCTCTGGCGGCCGGACCGGTTTGCAACAGGCTGGCAGGGAGATATCGCGCTTCGGTCAGCAAAAACCAGCAAATTTGTGCCACGTGCGTCCCGGTGGTGATGTGCACCAGGTACTCTTCATTGTCCGTATCGAAGGGGTAGTGGGTCGCAAAGTCGAGAAACGCGGCGTACACCTCTTCAAAATCCCAGGGGTCTTTTATGATGACCGGGCAAGGGCGAACCTCGGTATGGGGTGAAAGAAGGGCGATATCTTCTGCGATCTGCTGAGCCATGCTCTGATCGTGCGGCTGATGAATGAGCTCCAGTCGGTCGACAGGAAAGTCTGGCTGCTGACACAGCCCGACGGTAGGCCGCCATTTGCGAAAGCGGTTTGCCCGTTTTCCGCGTTTATCCATCACCGTGCCGAGCACGCCAATCACTACCCGCCGTTTCTTCATGTTTATCCCAAAAGATAAAAGTCGATATCAAAAGATAAAAATTATCTGCAGATCATGCAATGTCAAAATAGACGATAAAAAATAAATATCCATTAATTCAGTTACATAAAAATTTATTCGCCATTTTCCTTTTGTTGGCACGCTTATGGCAATAACTCCTCTGTCAGTACGTTGAGCACGCAGGGGGTTAAGGCCCCGCCGGCGCACCAGGAACGGCGAACACTGTTTTCCCGGGGCGTTCCGTCAACCAATGACACCCAGGGGTTCGATTCCCCATTCATTTCCCCAATGAAAACTGGTTGTGACTCATAAATGGTAAAGAGGGGCGGTGTTTAGCCCCAAAGAAGGTGGCCGGTAACGGTGCTGGATCGCAGGCAAGAGGGATCTCCCCTGCGATTTCGCTCCTGCACCCGCCCCTGATTTTAAAAGGAAAATAAAATGATAAAAAAAATTACGGTACGCAAAGGTCAACTGGCGCTGCTGGCGAAGCGTGGCGATTACTACAAGGTACTTGAGGCGGGTGAACACCGCCTGCCATGGTTCAACACGCCGGACGTATTAGTGGTTAGCCGCGACGGCAGTGAAGTCCCGGCAGCACTCGCCGACTATTTACGCCGCTTCCAGCCAGCCTGGGTAGACACATACTGCCTGGTCGTGGAATTAACAGATAATGAAGTCGGGGTGTTGTACAGGAATGGCGTCATTGAGGAGGTGATCCCTCCCGCCTCCCGACGTCTGTTCTGGCAGGACGATGACGCGCTGAAGCTGGTGCGGTTCGACACGCGCCAGGTTCAGGTGCCCGACGACGTGATGGCTGCCGTATTGCAGCCCCGTCGTAACGGCGCGGTGAAAGGGCGTGACGCGATACAGGTGGTTCAGGTGCCCGCCTGGCACGTGGGGGTATTAAAAATCGATGGTGAAACCCAGCCGTTGCTAATGCCGGGCATGAGCGCCTGGTGGAAAGTGAATCATCTGGTCGAGGCGGAAGTGGTCGACACCCGTTTGCAGGTGCTGGAAGTGGCGGGGCAGGAGATCCTGACGAAGGATAAAGTGAACCTGCGCCTCAATCTTGCGGCGAACTGGCGTTATCGCGATGTGTTGCAGGCATTTGGCCAGCTTACCCGTCCGCTTGATCATCTGTACCGCGAATTACAGTTTGCTCTGCGCGAAGCGGTAGGTACCCGTACGCTGGACGAACTGCTCGAAGATAAGCAGGTCATCGACGAGGTGGTCAGCAAGCAGGTCGATGCCCGAATGGCACCCTTTGGGATCGATATCGCCTCTTTAGGGGTGAAAGACATTGTCTTACCGGGGGATATGAAAACCATCCTCTCCCGCCTGGTTGAGGCTGAAAAATCGGCGCAGGCTAATGTCATCCGCCGACGCGAAGAGACCGCCGCCACCCGTTCGCTGTTAAATACGGCGAAAGTGATGGAAAACAACCCGGTCGCTCTGCGCTTAAAAGAGCTGGAAACGCTGGAAAGAGTGGCAGAACGCATCGATAAAATCTCGGTGTTTGGTGGCCTGGGTCAAGTCCTGCACGGATTAGTGAATCTTAAGGGGTAGTGCAATGCAGCATCACGAATTTCAACTTTTGACGGCGCAGAACAGTGCGCCGGTAAAAATGTGGACCCATGGGGTTCCGGTCGAGCCCGAGGCGCAAGAGCAACTGCTGAACACTGCAAGAATGCCCTTTATCTTTAAACATCTGGCGGTGATGCCTGATGTGCATCTTGGTAAAGGGTCGACCATTGGCAGCGTCATCCCGACCAAAGGGGCCATTATTCCGGCGGCGGTGGGCGTCGATATCGGCTGTGGGATGATCGCCGTGCGCACCTCGCTGGTGGCCAGCGATCTGCCGGATAACCTGGGCGGATTGCGTAGCGCCATTGAGCAGGCGGTGCCGCACGGACGGACTAACATCCGTTCTCGTCGCGATAAAGGGGCCTGGGAAACGCCTCCTGCGGAAGTGGATACCCACTGGGCCGGGCTGGCGCCGCGCTTCAAACGGCTGACGGATAAATACCCTCAGTTGCTGAAAACTAACCATTATCAGCATCTGGGTACGCTGGGCACCGGTAACCACTTTATTGAAGTGTGCCTCGATGAACAGCAGCGAGTATGGGTGATGCTGCACAGCGGTTCGCGCGGCGTAGGAAATGCGATTGGCAACCTGTTTATCACCCTGGCCCAGAAAGATATGCAGCAACATCTCGCGCATTTGCCGGATAAAAACCTGGCGTATTTCCAGGAGGGGAGCCGCCACTATAACGACTACATCGAAGCCGTGGAGTGGGCACAGGATTTTGCGCGTCATAACCGCGAGGTGATGATGTCCCGGGTACTGAGCGCACTGTCACACATAATCGCCAAACCCTTTATGACTCAGCAAGAGGCGGTCAATTGCCACCATAACTACGTGCAGAAAGAGCACCATTTTGGTGAAGAAGTGCTGGTTACGCGTAAAGGGGCGGTGTCGGCGCAAAAGGGGCAATTAGGGATTATCCCCGGTTCCATGGGGGCGAAGAGCTTTATCGTGCGCGGGTTAGGCAATGAAGAGAGTTTTTGCTCCTGCAGCCACGGGGCCGGGCGTGTAATGAGCCGGACGGCGGCGAAAAAACGGTTCACCGTGGCGGATCAGATCCGCGCCACCGCCCACGTGGAATGTCGAAAAGACAGCGAGGTGATCGATGAGATCCCCATGGCATATAAAGACATCGAAGCCGTGATGGCGGCGCAATCGTCCCTGGTCGAAGTGGTCCATACCTTGCGTCAGGTGGTCTGTGTAAAAGGATAAAAAGATGGCAAATAACGGAGTCGATGCCGCCATGCGTGACCGCGTGCGGCAGCAGCTAGAAGAGGTCGAACAGCGCTTTAACGTGAAGGTGCTTTACGCCTGCGAATCGGGCAGCCGGGGCTGGGGCTTTGCCTCACCGGATAGCGACTACGACGTACGCTTTCTCTATGTGCATCAACCTGAATGGTACCTGCGCGTTGAGCCGCAGCGCGATGTGATAGAGCTGCCGATAGATGACGAACTGGATGTTTGCGGCTGGGAATGGCGCAAAGCGCTGGGCTTGCTCAAGGCGGCGAACCCCACCTTAATCGAGTGGCTCGATTCGCCGGTGGTCTATCAGCAGAACGACGCGGTATTAGCGGAGCTGCGAGCATTAGTCCCGCAGTGGTTTTCCCCGGTGCGGGCACGCTGGCACTACTACTCAATGGCACGGAAAAACTTCCGCAGCTATTTGCAGGGGGATGAGGTTCGGCTGAAGAAGTACTTTTACGTTCTGCGTCCGCTGTTAGCGGTGCGCTGGGTCGAAGCGGGCAGAGGGGTGCCGCCGATGCGATTTGCCGAGCTGTTGGCAGGAAGCGAGCTGGAGCCGCCGCTACGCCAGGAAATAGATGAACTCCTGGCCATCAAACAGCGCGCCGGTGAAGCGCAGTACGGCCCCCGACGGCCGCTTCTGCACGCGTTTTTGCAGCAAGAACTGGCGCGGGGTGAGGTGCCGCCTACGCTGCCTGATGGCCGTGAAGGCGACATAAAAACGCTGGATGCCCTGTTGATGAAAACAGTGCTGGCGAGCTAAAAAAAGCCCGGTTGCGATGGCACCGGGCTTTTTTATTATTCGAACAGGTTCTGGTGCAGCTTCTGCACGACCTGCTCCGCTTCGGCACCCGGTACCAGGAAACAGAGGTTATAGCTGGAAGCGCCATAGCAAATCATACGGATATTAAACGGATCCAATACCCCGAAGACCTCTTTACCCACGCCACAGGCGCGAGAGAGCTGGTTACCGATAATTGCCACCAGCGCCAGGTTCTCTTCGACTTCTACACGGCACAGCGAAGAGAGCTCCATCAGCAGCGACTGAGTCAGCAGCGTATCGCCGGTAGAGGTTGAGCCGGTGGTATCCAGCGTCAGGGCGATGCTTACCTCAGAGGTGGTGATCAAATCTACCGAGATATTATGGCGCGCGAGGATACCAAACACTTCTGCCAGAAAACCGCGGGAATGCAGCATATTCAGGCTGTGCAGGGTCACCAGGGTCTGCTTGCGACGCAGGGCCAGCGCGCGGAACAGCGGTGGGTTTTCGGTGTTTTTACACACCAGGGTTCCGCCGGCTTTTGGATCTTTACTTGAACCCACAAAGACCGGAATATCGCTGCGAACGGCCGGCAACAGCGTCGCCGGGTGCAGAACTTTCGCCCCAAAGGTGGCCATCTCTGCCGCCTCTTCGAAGGCGATAACATCAATACGTTTTGCTGCCGGTACTACGCGAGGATCGGTGGTGTAGATGCCTGGTACGTCGGTCCAGATATCGACGCGAGACGCGTGCAGCGCTTCGCCCAGCAGTGCGGCGGTGTAGTCGCTGCCACCACGGCCCAGGGTGGTAGTACGGCCTTTCGCTTCGCTACCAATAAAGCCCTGAGTAATGACCATGCCTTCCGCCAGGCGCGGGGCCAGCTGTTGCGCGGTAAGCTCTGCCAGCGCGGCAATGTCGGGCTCGGCGCGGCCAAAACGGTCGTTGGTGCGCATCACTTTACGCACATCAAACCACTGGGCCTGAACCTGACGTTCACGCAGAATTTCGACAAACAGCAGAGTGGACATCAACTCACCGTGGCTGACCAGTTCGTCGGTGAGCGCGGTAGAGGTCGCCAGCGAGGCGGCTTCTGCCAGGGTGGTGATGTTCTCAAGCAGACGTTCGATCTCCTCGCGAATCACGTTTGGATTCTGCATATGCTCAAGAATATCGAACTGAATTTGGCGCAAGGCGTCGAGTTTAACGAAGCATTCAGTCGCTTCCAGTCCTTCTGACAGCGCAACCAGCAGATTCGTCACGCCAGCGGATGCAGAGAGCACCACCAGGCGAGTATTCGGATCGGCCAGCACCACATCGGCGCTGCGGTTCATGGCTTGATAATCAGCCACACTGGTGCCGCCAAATTTAGCGACCACAAAACTCGTCATAACAACCTCGTGTCAGGGAATGAATAAAGCGACCGTGGCACAAGATTGAAACGAAAACAGGTGCAGCCGCAGATTACGGCCCTATAAATAAAATGCGGGGGAAGTCCTGTCAATGCTGGGATTATGCGGATTTTTCATGGGGGGGTACCCCTCAGTAACAGGACTTATAACAGGCCATTATTTTATCCTTCGTTTTTGCCCTTTCTGGACAACAATCCACCGCGTCAGGGAGAGAGTACAGCAGCTATACTTTCCGGGTCTTTTCACATGCGTTTGATGCAGACCAGGGCAATGGCATAAAAACCATCACAATTTCTGTTCGCAGGCGCTACAATCGACCGCAGTCACAATTCTCAATTCAGAAGAGTATTGCTATGAAAAACATCAATCCAACGCAGACTTCATCCTGGCAGGCTTTACAAAAGCACTTTGACGAAATGAAAGACGTTTCGATCGCGGACCTCTTCGCAAAAGACGCAGATCGTTTCAGTAAGTTCTCCGCGACCTTTGACGATCAGATGCTGGTGGACTTCTCTAAAAACCGTATCACTGAAGAGACGCTGGCCAAACTGCTGGACCTGGCGAAAGAGACCGATCTGGCCGGGGCGATCAAGTCCATGTTCTCTGGCGAGAAGATCAACCGCACCGAAGACCGTGCCGTGCTGCACGTGGCTCTGCGTAACCGTAGCAATACACCTATCATCGTTGACGGCAAAGATGTGATGCCGGAAGTGAACGCGGTGCTGGAAAAAATGAAAACCTTCTCAGAAGCCATTATTTCGGGTGACTGGAAAGGCTATACCGGTAAAGCGATCACCGACGTGGTGAACATCGGCATCGGCGGTTCCGACCTGGGTCCGTTCATGGTGACCGAAGCGCTGCGCCCTTACAAAAATCATCTGAATATGCACTTCGTCTCTAACGTCGATGGCACCCATATCGCGGAAGTGTTGAAGAAAGTGAACCCGGAAACCACGCTGTTCCTGGTGGCATCAAAAACCTTCACCACCCAGGAGACCATGACCAACGCCCACAGCGCGCGTGACTGGTTCCTGAAAACCGCGGGCGACAACAAACACGTGGCGAAACACTTCGCGGCGCTCTCTACCAATGGTAAAGCGGTTGGCGAATTCGGTATCGATACGGCAAACATGTTCGAGTTCTGGGACTGGGTGGGCGGCCGTTACTCCCTGTGGTCCGCCATTGGCCTGTCGATCATCCTCTCCGTAGGCTTCGACAACTTTGTTGAACTGCTCTCCGGCGCACACGCGATGGATAAACACTTCTCCACGACGCCTGCCGAGAAAAACCTGCCGGTGCTGCTGGCGCTGATCGGGATCTGGTACAACAACTTCTTCGGTGCGGAAACAGAAGCCATCCTGCCGTACGACCAGTACATGCACCGCTTTGCGGCCTACTTCCAGCAGGGCAACATGGAATCCAACGGTAAGTACGTTGACCGTAATGGCAACGCGGTGGATTACCAGACCGGCCCAATTATTTGGGGTGAACCGGGCACCAATGGTCAACACGCCTTCTATCAGCTGATTCACCAGGGCACCAAAATGGTACCATGCGATTTCATCGCCCCGGCTATCACCCATAATGCCCTGTCTGACCACCACCAGAAGCTGCTGTCTAACTTCTTCGCCCAGACCGAAGCGCTGGCGTTCGGTAAAGCGCGTGAAGTGGTAGAGCAGGAGTACCGCGACCAGGGTAAAGATCCGGCTCAGCTGGACCACGTGGTGCCGTTTAAAGTGTTCGAAGGCAACCGCCCAACCAACTCCATCCTGCTGCGCGAAATCACTCCGTTCAGCCTGGGGGCGTTGATTGCGCTGTATGAGCACAAGATCTTCACCCAGGGCGCGATCCTGAATATCTTCACCTTTGACCAGTGGGGCGTAGAGCTGGGTAAACAGCTGGCTAACCGCATCCTGCCTGAGCTGAGTGATGATAAAGATATCGCCAGCCACGATAGTTCAACCAACGGTTTGATTAACCGTTATAAAGCGTGGCGCGCGTAATAAATTAGTCATAAATGATGCCGGCGCCATGCCGGCATTTTTTTATCGGACTATTCTTGTTGTCCGTTACCTTACGCAAATTTCTATTATAAGTTTTATCTGAAAAGGCCAAATAGCCCAATAGTTATCAGGGTCTATTTTAGGAGTATACGCAGAACCCAACTCTCGCTGTATATTTTAATTAATTGAAATTAATGGTTTTTTAATTCATTAAATAGACTTTTTATTTCCCTGCATCCAATTATCTGAAAACCTTTCTGTTATTTCCCGCTGCGTCAATCCGTCTGCTTTAGTTGTGTATACTCGATCCCGCCTGAATTTCTTTTCAGGTAAATCTCCATTCATTCATTGAAGGGAAATTGATATGAAGAAAGTACTTTATGGCATTTTTGCCATATCTGCGCTTGCGGCGACGTCTGCCTGGGCAGCACCGGTTCAGGTCGGTGAAGCGGCGGGTTCGGCTGCGACGTCTGCGTCTGCGGGGAGTTCTACCGCAACCGCGACCAGCACCGTAGGCTCGGCCGTGGGTGTCGCGCTGGCGGCAACCGGTGGCGGTGATGGTTCCAATACCGGAACCACGACCACAACCACAACAAGCACCCAGTAATACCGGGTGTATTAACTCTAACCACACTTCGGTGTGGTTATTTCGCCCCTTCGGAGAAGAGTCGTGAAGCGACCTGCAATCATCCTGATTTGCCTGCTTTTACAGGCCTGCTCAGCCACCACTAAAGGGCTGGGCAACTCACTGTGGGAGAGTCTGTTCGGAACGCCGGGTGTTCACCTGACCGATGACGATATCCAGAACATGCCCTACGCCAGCCAATACATGCAGTTAAACGATGGCCCGCAACTGTTTGTGGTACTCGCTTTCGATGAAAACGGGCAGCAGAAATGGGTGACGCAGGATCAGGCCACCATTGTTACGCAGCATGGCCGCATAGTGAAAACACTGCTCGGCGGCGACAATCTGCTGGAGGTGAATAACCTCGCGGATGACCCGCTTATCAAGCCCAATCAAATTACCGACGGCGCAAGCTGGACGCGGACGATGGGCTGGACCGAACACAAACAGGTGCGCTATGCCACTGCGCGGTCGGTCTTTCGCTGGGATGGCAGCGACAGCGTAAAAGTCGGCAGCGACGAGACTCGCGTTCGCGTGCTGGATGAAGCCGTCACGACCGATCAGGCTAGCTGGCATAACCGTTACTGGGTGGACGACGAAGGGCAGATACGCCAGTCGTTGCAGTACCTGGGCGCCGATTTCTTCCCGGTGAAAGCGACCCTGATTAAGGCAGCGAAACAATGAACATCAAACTCTGCGTTGCGCTGTTAATGTGCCTGAGTGCGCCGCTGGCGTGGTCGGCGGGCACGGTTAAGGTCTATATCGCCGACAGCAAAGAACCCAAAACCTTATCCAATGCGGAACACCTGCTCTATCTGGTTGGACAGCCTCGTCTGGCAAACAGCTGGTGGCCGGGAGCCGTAATCAGTGAGCGTCAGGCCACGGTGCGTGCAGAGCAGCAGCACAAGGCGTTGCTGGCAAGGCTGACCGGGCTTGCTGGCCAGGCCTCTGGCGACGATACGGCGGCAATCAACGCCGTGCGCCAGCAGCTGGAGCAGATTGCCGTGACCGGACGTCAGCGGATAAATCTCGATCCTGATGAAGTGCGCATAGCGGAAAACGGCAATCCGACGCTGCTGGGGGAGTACAGCCTGTGGATCCCCGCCAAACCTGGCACCGTGACGGTGATGGGGCTGGTCAGCAGCCCGGGCAAAAAGCCGTTTACGCCGGGGCGCGATGTGACGAGCTATCTCGACGAGCAGAGCCTGTTAGCGGGTGCCGAGAAGAGCTATGCGTGGGTCGTTTATCCGGATGGCCGTACGCAGAACGTCCCGGTGGCCTACTGGAACAAGCGTCATGTGGAGCCCATGCCGGGCAGCGTGATTTTTGTCGGCTTTGCCGATCACTTCTGGACGAAGGCGTATGACGGTCTCAATACCGACATCCTTCACTCCCTGACGCATCGGATACCGGATTGATGAAAAAAACTTATCTCTACAGCGCCCTGGCGCTGTGTGTGAGCGCCGCCTGTCACGCAGAAACGTATCCGGCCCCGATCGGGCCGTCGCAGTCGGACTTTGGTGGTGTGGGGCTGCTGCAAACGCCTACCGCCCGCATGGCGCGGGAAGGGGAGATCAGCCTTAACTATCGCGATAACGATCAGTATCGTTACTACTCCGCCTCGGTACAGCTTTTCCCGTGGCTGGAAACCACCCTGCGCTATACCGACGTTCGCACCAAAAAATACAGCAGCGTAGAGTCTTTCTCTGGCAATCAGACTTACAAAGATAAAGCCTTCGACGTAAAACTGCGCCTGTGGGAAGAGAGCTACTTGATGCCGCAGGTCTCCGTCGGCGCGCGCGATATCGGCGGTACAGGTCTGTTCGATGCCGAGTACCTGGTGGCCAGTAAAGCCTGGGGCCCGTTTGATTTCAGCCTCGGCCTGGGCTGGGGATATCTCGGCACCAGCGGTAACGTCAGTAACCCGTTCTGTTCATACAGCGACAAATATTGCTACCGCGACAACAGCTATAAAAAGGCCGGTTCGGTCAATGGCGATCAGATGTTCCACGGCCCCGCTTCACTGTTTGGCGGCGTAGAGTATCAGACGCCCTGGCAGCCGCTACGCCTGAAGCTGGAGTATGAAGGGAATAACTACAGCGAAGATTTTGCCGGCAAGCTGGAACAGAAGAGCAAGTTTAACGTTGGCGCCATTTATCGCGTAACCGACTGGGCCGACGTGAACCTCAGCTATGAGCGGGGCAATACCCTGATGTTTGGCGTGACCCTGCGCACTAACTTCAATGATATGCGACCGTCATACAACGATAACGCCCGGCCGAAATACCAGCCGGAGCCGCAGGATGCCATCCTCCAGCATACGGTTGTTGCCAACCAGCTCACGCTGTTGAAATACAACGCCGGCCTCGCGGATGCGAAGATCCAGGTGAAGGGCGATACCCTGTACGTGACCGGCGAGCAGGTGAAATACCGCGATTCAGGAGAAGGGATCGAACGCGCCAACCGGATCATCATGAACGATCTTCCCGACGGGATCCGCACGATCCGCGTAACTGAAAACAGACTTAACCTGCCTCAGGTGACCACTGAAACGGATGTGGCAAGCCTGCAGCGCCATCTGGCGGGAGAGCCACTGGGACATGAGACCGAACTGGTTCAAAAACGGGTGGAGCCGATAGTGCCAGAGAGCACCGAGCAGGGCTGGTATATTGATAAACCGCGCTTCGATTTCCATATCGATCCGGTGCTAAACCAGTCCGTCGGTGGGCCAGAAAACTTCTATATGTACCAGTTGGGGGTGATGGCCACGGCGGATCTGTGGGTGACGGATCACCTCCTGACCACCGGGAGTCTGTTTGGCAACCTGGCGAATAACTACGACAAGTTCAACTACACCAACCCGCCAAGCGATTCGAAGCTGCCGCGCGTGCGTACACACGTACGTGACTATGTGCAAAACAACGCGTACGTGAACAACCTGCAGGCCAACTATTTCCAGTACTTTGGCAACGGCTTCTACGGCCAGGTGTACGGAGGCTATCTGGAGACCATGTATGGCGGCGCGGGGGCCGAAGTGCTTTACCGTCCTGTCGACAGCAACTGGGCGTTCGGTCTGGATGCCAACTACGTGAAACAGCGTGACTGGCGCAGCGCGCAGGACATGATGAAGTTCACCGATTACAGCGTGAAAACGGGCCATCTCACCGCCTACTGGACGCCGTCGTTTGCTCAGGATGTGCTGGTGAAAGCGAGCGTTGGACAGTATCTGGCGGGGGATAAAGGCGGCACGCTGGATATCTCGAAACACTTCGACAGCGGCGTGGTTGTCGGTGGCTATGCGACCCTCACCAACGTGTCGCCGGATGAGTACGGGGAAGGGGACTTCACCAAAGGGGTGTATGTCTCTATTCCGCTGGATCTCTTCTCATCGGGCCCGACCCGCAGCCGCGCGGCCATTGGCTGGACGCCGCTGACCCGCGACGGGGGGCAACAGCTTGGACGTAAGTTCCAGCTGTATGATATGACCAGCGATAAGAGTATTAACTTCCGCTGAGGCTCCTCACCCTAACCCTCTCCCCAGTGGCGAGGGTTCGGTTTTCTCCCTCTCCCTGAGGGAGAGGGCTGGGGTGAGGGCATGGTTTTCCCCCTCTCCCTCAGGGAGAGGGTCGGTGTGAGGGTAACAAACTCCGAATCGAGTAAAACATAAACAAAAAATATAGATCACCGTCACATTTTTGCGTTATACAGGAACCTCGCCCTGGAGAATGAGGTGCTGTATGACATCCCTGACCCGCCCGCGCGTTGAGTTCATCTCAACCATCCTCCAGACCGTGCTGAACCTCGGTCTGCTGAGCCTTGGTCTGATTCTGGTCGTCTTTCTCGGCAAAGAGACGCTGCATCTGGCCGATGTCCTGTTTGCCCCTGAACAAACCAGCAAATACGAGTTGGTCGAAGGGCTGGTGGTCTACTTTCTCTACTTTGAATTTATCGCCCTGATCGTGAAGTACTTCCAGTCTGGCTTTCACTTTCCGCTGCGTTACTTTGTCTACATTGGCATTACGGCGATTGTGCGGTTGATTATCGTTGATCATACCTCGCCGCTCGACGTGCTGATCTACTCGGCCGCCATTCTGCTGCTGGTGATCACCCTCTGGCTGTGCAACTCCAAACGCCTGAAGCGGGAATAAAAAAAAGGCGCTCCGAAGAGCGCCAACAACAGTCACAGTGAATTTAAGGCAATTTGAGGGATAACAGTGGCATAGAACAATGAAACTTAACCTTTCACTCCGCCTGCGGTCAGGCCGTTAACCAGCCAGCGTTGAGCCAGCAGGAATACAACGGTGATCGGAATGGCAGAGAGCACAGCGGCGGCGGCAAAGTCGCCCCACAGGTAGTTTTGTGGGTTCAGGTATTGCTGCATCCCAACCGCTAGCGTGTAGCTGTTTACATCACGCAGCAGCAGAGACGCGACCGGCACTTCGGTGATGGCCGCGATGAACGACAGAATAAACACCACCGCCAGAATCGGCACCGACAGCGGCAGCAGCACCAGACGGAATGCCTGCCACGGGGTTGCGCCATCGAGCGACGCCGCCTCTTCCAGCGAGTTGTCGATGGTTTCGAAATAGCCCTTAATCGTCCAGACATGCAGCGCAATCCCGCCCAGATAGGCGAAGATCACGCCGCCGTGGGTATTGAGGCCGATAAAGGGCACATACTGACCCAGACGGTCAAACAAGGCATATAACGCTACCAGCGACAGTACCGCCGGGAACATCTGGAAAATAAGCATCCCTTTCAGCAGCGTGGCTTTCCCCGGGAAGCGCATACGGGCAAAAGCATAGGCGCAGGTGGTGGAAAGGGTCACGATGCCGATGGCCGTAATGGTGGCCACCTTCACCGAGTTCCACAGCCATAACAGCACCGGGAACGGCGGCGGCGTCACGCGACCATCTGCATGTTCAACGCTGAAGCCCAGCGCCAGCTTCCAGTGCTCCCAGGAGATCTGTTCCGGGATGAGACTGCCGGTGGCGAAGTTCCCCGAACGCAGCGAAATAGCGATAACCATCAGCAGCGGGAACATGATCGCCGCGATAAAAATCAGCAGCCCCAGGTGGGTAATCAATAAACGTAACTTTTGCGATTTGGGTTGGACCATAGCCATATTCATTACCCTCCTTAGTCAAACTTCATGCGGGTTGCTTTCAGGTTCACGATAGCCAGCGCGCCCACCAGCAGGAAGATCAGCGTGGCAATCGCCGCCGCCAGACCAAAGTCCTGGCCACCGCCGCCCTCAAAGGCGATACGGTAGGTGTAACTCACCAGCAGGTCGGTATAGCCTGCCGGAGTGGTGGTGCCCAGGCGATCCGGGCCGCCGTTGGTTAACAGCTGGATCAGCACGAAGTTGTTAAAGTTAAAGGCGAAGCTGGCGATCATCAGCGGCGTGAGCGGCTTAATCAGCAGCGGCAGCGTAATTTTGAAGAAGTTCTGGAACGGGGTTGCACCGTCCATCGCCGAGGCTTCGTACAGATCGTCCGGAATCGCCTTCAGCAGCCCCATGCACAGAATCATCATGTACGGATAGCCAAGCCAGGTGTTGACGATAACAATCATGGTACGGGCGGTGGTCGGGTCGCTGAACCAGGCCGGTTTGATGCCAAACAGCGCGCTCAGCATCATGTTGATCTCACCAAAGCTCTGGTTAAACAGCCCTTTGAATATCAGAATCGAGATAAACGAGGGCACAGCGTAGGGCAGAATGAGCAGCACCCGGTAAATCGCTTTACCTTTGAGCGACTCCCACTGCACCAGACAGGCCAGCACCATGCCGACGGCCACGGTCAGGATCACGGTCAGTACCGAGAAGACTACCGTCCAGATGAAGATCGCGAAGAACGGTTTCTGGATACCTTCATCAGTAAAGACGCGGGTAAAGTTGTCCCAGCCGATGGTCACGGTATAGCCCGGGCTGAGCTTCTCATCACCCCAGGTGCCGTCGGCGTTTACCGCCTGATAAAAACCGACATCGTTATTCGGACGGTACTTCACGCCGCTCTGGTTGTTGGTCAGGGTGCCGTCATCGGCCCGGGTATACAGCGGCCGGGTGCCGGAGAACTGGCGCAGCGAGCTCATGGTCACTTTGCTCTCATCCGGCAGCATGGCGGTGAGCTGGGTCAGCGCCTGACGATTCTGGGTAATGACACGCAGATTAGCGCGTTCGCCTTCCGGCAGGGCCGCGGCCTCTTTCAGAGTTAGCTTTTGTTCACCGCCAAATTTAAAGGCATCAGAAACAAAGACCTTTTGGCTTTCCTGGTCAGTAAGCGCTAACTTCCATTGGTCACCGTCAGGATACAAGCCAAAATTAAAGCTCTTACCCGCCTGGTATGAGCGATCCATTAGCACCTGCTGGGCGCGCTCTTGCGCAAGCTGGTTGGTGCTACTGTAGTTAGTAAACGCGATCGCGATAGTACAGATTAACGGGAACAGGACAAACAGCCCCATCCCGGCCACGCCCGGATAGACATAACGCCACGCGTAGGCTTTTCGATTAGCGAAGATATAGAGGCCAACCGCGCTCAAAATCAGCGTCATGCCGGCAAACAGGTACTCCCCCTGGGCGTACATCAAAACAACAAGGTAACCCACCAGCAGGGCAAGCAGACCAATCACTGACCATTTCAGCGTGTCGCTTTGCCACCAGTGTTTCTTTTTAATGACATCCATGGGGTTCTTCCTCAACAGCGTTTTATCTTTTCTTCCTCTCCTGCGAGAGAGGGCCGGGGCGAGGGGTACAGATAGCGACAACCCTCGCCCTAACCCTCTCCCGGGGGAGAGGGAATTACGGCATTACTTGGTAATACGTCCCTGCGCATCTTTCAGCGCCGCATCGACAGTCTGACGACCGCTTGCCGCGTTGATGACCGCGGTACGGGTGGCGTACCAGAACGCTGCCATTTGCGGGATGTTCGGCATGATTTCGCCTTTCTGGGCGTTATCCATAGTGGCCGCAATACGTGGATCTTTTGCCAGCGTATCCTGGAAGGATTTCAGCGCCACGGCACCCAGCGGTTTGTCTTTGTTCACCATGTCCAGGCCGTCGTCGGTCAACAGGTAGTTCTCCAGGAACTCTTTCGCCAGCTCTTTGTTCGGGCTGGCGGCGTTGATACCGGCACTCAGTACGCCAACGAAGGTTTTAGACGGCTTGCCTTTGAAGGTTGGCAGCACCGCTACGCCGTAGTTGATTTTGCTCTTGTCGATGTTGGACCACGCCCACGGACCGTTGATGGTCATCGCGGTTTCGCCCTTATTGAAGGCGGCTTCGGCGATGGAGTAATCGGTATCCGCGTTCATGTGTTTGTTCTTGATCAGGTCAACGAGGAAGGTCAGACCCGCTTTCGCGCCTGCGTTGTCCACGCCGACGTCTTTGACGTCGTATTTGCCGTTTTCAAACTTGAACGCATAACCGCCATCGGCAGCAATCAGCGGCCAGGTGAAGTACGGCTCTTGCAGGTTGAACATCAGCGCGCTCTTACCTTTGGCCTTCAGCTCTTTATCCAGCGCCGGGATCTCTTCCCAGGTTTTCGGCGGGTTAGGTACGAGGTCTTTGTTGTAAATCAGGGAGAGCGACTCAACCGCCACCGGGTAGGCGATCAGCTTGCCGTTGTAACGCACGGCATCCCAGGTGAACGGGACCAGCTTGTCCTGGAAGGCTTTATCCGGCGAGACTTCCGCCAGCAGGCCAGACTGTGCGTAACCACCGAAACGGTCATGCGCCCAGAAGATGATGTCCGGGCCGTCGCCGGTCGCTGCAACCTGCGGGAATTTCTCTTCCAGCTTATCCGGGTGTTCGACGGTGACTTTGATACCGGTGTCTTTCTCGAATTTTTTGCCCACTTCGGCCAGGCCGTTATAGCCTTTATCGCCGTTAATCCAGATAACCAACTTACCTTCTTCGATCTTGGCCAGAGCCGGGGCGGAAATCATCATTGCTGCCAGGGCGGACAATGCGAAAACGCGTGCGCCAGTCTTGATATTCATATCTGCCATCCTTTTTATGATGTGCTGTGGATACAATGAGGTAGTTCAACGTGGCTCAGTCTCCTTATTTGACATCCTCTTTCCATCCTCCTTGACCCTACGCCCCACCCCCTCAATGTGTGATCTGCGTTGCATAAATTTGAGTTATGCGTACTGGCGCACATAAACAGGCAGTGAATTTTGCCGTCTGCATCACGATTTTCGCCTCCGCCCCCGCTCGCCGGGGGCAGAGCCTGCTCTTTCATCCTCCCGCCTCCTCCCCCATAAAAAAGCCAGGGGGTGGAGGATTCGCGACGCGACGCGTTACCGCATAGTCAGCCCATCTTGAATGTTTCTGTCGATGACGGGTTGTAACAAAGGGAGTAGGGGATGGCGAGCGTACAGCTGCGTAATGTAACGAAAGCCTGGGGCGACGTGGTGGTGTCGAAAGACATCAACCTGGATATCCAGGAAGGTGAATTCGTGGTGTTTGTTGGCCCGTCAGGTTGTGGTAAATCCACGCTGCTGCGCATGATTGCCGGTCTTGAAACCATCACCAGCGGTGATTTGTTCATTGGCGACACCCGTATGAACGATGTGCCGCCCGCTGAGCGCGGCGTGGGCATGGTGTTCCAGTCTTATGCCCTCTATCCCCATCTCTCGGTTGCCGAGAACATGTCTTTCGGCCTTAAGCTGGCCGGCGCGAAGAAAGAGATTATCAACCAGCGTGTGACTCAGGTTGCCGAAGTGCTGCAGCTGGCGCACCTGCTGGAGCGTAAACCGAAGGCGCTCTCGGGCGGCCAGCGTCAGCGCGTCGCGATTGGCCGTACGCTGGTGGCTGAACCGCGCGTCTTCTTACTGGATGAACCCCTGTCGAACCTTGATGCCGCGCTGCGCGTGCAGATGCGTATCGAGATTTCCCGTCTGCACAAACGTCTGGGTCGCACCATGATTTACGTCACCCACGATCAGGTCGAGGCGATGACGCTGGCCGACAAAATTGTGGTGCTGGATGCCGGTCGCGT
This sequence comes from Leclercia pneumoniae, assembly GCF_017348915.1. Classification (NCBI taxonomy): domain Bacteria; kingdom Pseudomonadati; phylum Pseudomonadota; class Gammaproteobacteria; order Enterobacterales; family Enterobacteriaceae; genus Leclercia; species Leclercia pneumoniae. The sequence continues at coordinate 261,686 of NZ_CP071383.1, forward strand.
GGCGCAGATAGGTAAACCGCTGGAACTCTATCACTATCCGGCAGATCGCTTTGTTGCGGGCTTTATCGGCTCGCCGAAGATGAACTTCCTGCCGGTGAAAGTGACGGCGACCGCCATCGAACAAGTTCAGGTTGAGCTGCCGAACCGCCAGCAGGTGTGGTTACCCGTCGAGAGCACCAACGTGACCGTTGGCGCCAACATGTCTTTGGGCATTCGCCCGGAGCACTTACTGCCTAGCCACATCGCCGATGTGACGCTGGAAGGTGAGGTGCAGGTAGTAGAACAGTTAGGCCACGAAACTCAGATTCATATCCAGATCCCCGCCATCCGTCAGAACCTGGTTTACCGCCAGAATGACGTGGTGTTGGTAAAAGAGGGTGCCACATTCGCTATTGGCTTGCCGCCAGAGCGCTGCCATCTGTTCCGTGAGGATGGCACCGCATGTCGTCGGCTGCATAAAGAGCCCGGCGTTTAAGCATTCCAAAAGAAAACACGTAACCGACAGGTGAAGTGTTCAAAGAAAAGCAATGATCTCAGGAGATAGAATAATGATTACTCTGCGCAAAGTCCCTCTGGCGGTCGCCATTGCGGCAGGCATCCTGTCTGCCCAGGCCGGCGCTGTCGACTTTAAAGGTTATGCTCGTTCTGGCATTGGCTGGACCGGGAGTGGCGGCGAACAACAGTGTTTCCAGGCAACGGGTGCGGGTTCTAAATATCGTCTTGGTAACGAATGTGAAACCTATGCCGAAATTAAACTGGGCCAGGAAGTGTGGAAAGAGGGCGATAAGAGCTTCTACTTCGACACCAACGTAGCCTACTCCGTTGCACAGCAGAACGACTGGGAAGCCACTGACCCGGCCTTCCGTGAAGCCAACGTGCAGGGTAAAAACCTGATTGAATGGCTGCCAGGCTCCACTATCTGGGCCGGTAAGCGCTTCTATCAGCGTCATGACGTTCACATGATCGACTTCTACTACTGGGATATTTCAGGTCCGGGTGCGGGTCTGGAAAATATCGATGTCGGTTTCGGTAAACTCTCTCTGGCGGCAACACGTTCCTCTGAAGCGGGTGGCTCTTCTGCCTTCGCTAGCAACAACATCTACGACTACACCACCCGTACAGCAAACGATGTTTTCGACGTTCGCTTAGCCCAGATGGAAATCAACCCGGGCGGTACGCTGGAGCTGGGTGTGGATTATGGTCGTGCAAACGAGCGTGATGACTACTATCTGGTTGATGGCGCATCTAAAGATGGCTGGATGTTCACCGCTGAACATACCCAGAGCATGCTGAAAGGCTTTAACAAATTCGTTGTCCAGTACGCAACGGATTCAATGACTTCTCATGGTAAAGGACTATCGCAGGGCGCAAGCATCGGAACTTCCGATGACATTAACTATGCCATGGATAATAACGGTCACCTGATACGACTCCTTGACCACGGTGCGGTCTCTCTGGGTGACAGCTGGGATCTGATGTATGTCGGTATGTACCAGGACATCAATCTGGACAGCAACAATGGGACTAAATGGTGGACTGTGGGCGTGCGCCCTATGTACAAATGGACCCCAATCATGAGTACCCTGCTTGAAGTTGGCTACGACAACGTTAAGTCTCAGGAAACAGGCGATACCAACAATCAGGTTAAAGTCACTCTCGCACAGCAATGGCAGGCGGGTGATAGCATCTGGTCTCGTCCGGCTATCCGTATCTTCGCCACTTACGCGAAGTGGGACGAAAAATGGGGTTATGCGCCAACAGGTAAAAACACTATCGCAGGCTATGCCCCTGGCATCGCTTATAGCGATACCTCGGCAAGAACCTTTAGCCGCGGTGACAACGACGAGTGGTCCTTCGGTGCCCAGATGGAAATCTGGTGGTAATAGCGTCTTAATCTGACGTACAGACCAAACGAGGGGCGAAAGCCCCTCAATTCCTTCGGGACGGCGCGCTATTGCCTGGCTACCGCTGAACCTGTGCTTTTGAGGTGATTACAATGAAAATGAAAAAAAGTCTCGTTGCCCTTTGTCTATCCGCAGGGCTGCTGGCCAGCATGCCTGCCGTTACCTTTGCTGACGTAAATTTCGTACCACAAAACACCACGGCGGCGCCGTCTGTACCGACCGCAGCATTGCAGCAGCTGGTCTGGACGCCTGTCGATCAGTCAAAACCAAAAACCGCCCAGCTTGCAACGGGCGGCCAGCCGCTGAACGTTCCCGGCATTTCTGGCCCGGTGCTGGCCTTTAGCGTGCCAGCGAATATTGGCGAAATCGCGCTCACCCTCACGAGCGAAGTGAACAAACAAACCAGCGTCTTTGCCCCGAACGTGTTGATCCTGGATCAAAACCTGACGCCAGCGGCGTTCTTCCCGTCTGACTACTTCCCGTACCAGGAGCCGGGCGTGATGAGCGCCGATCGTCTGGAAGGCGTGATGCGTCTGACCCCGGCGCTGGGACAGCAAAAACTCTACGTGCTGGTCTTCACCACCCCTCAGGATCTACAGAAAACGACCACGCTGCTCGATCCGGCTAAAGCGTATGCCAAAGGGATCGGCAACGCGATTCCGGACATCCCCGATCCTATCGCCCGTCATACCACCGACGGCACCGTGAAGCTGAAAGTGTCGACCAATACCGCCTCCAGCGTACTGGTTGGCCCACTGTTTGGCTCCTCCTCAAACGGCCCGGTGGCCGTAGGGAATACCGCCGCCCCGGCCACGGCCTATGCCGCGCCAGCGCCTGCCCCGGCGAAGAAAGCCGAGCCGGTACTGAACGACACCGAAGCTTACTTCAATAACGCTATTAAGCAGGCGGTAAACAGCGGCGATGTCGACAAAGCGCTGAAACTGCTTGATGAAGCAGAGCGTCTGGGCTCCACATCGGCCCGTTCCACCTTTATCAGCAGTGTAAAAGGCAAGGGGTGACCGTCTCCCCACAATGCTGATTTTGTCAGTAGTTTGGTGCGCCCTGTCGGGCGCACTTTTTTTGCGGATGCAGCCTGTTGCATCCCTGTTGCGATAATGATCGCTAAGTTGCGTTTGCCCCCCCTCTGTTGCCATTTCTGCGATACAATAGCCTTACGTTATGTAACGGAGAGTCTGGCATGTCACATCCTGCGCTAACGCAACTGCGTGCGCTGCGTTACTTTGAAGAAATTCCCCCTCTGGATGCGGCGCAACTCGACTGGTTGTTGCTGGAAGATTCCATGACCAAACGTTTTGAGCAGCAGGGCAAACAGGTCACCGTCACCCTCATCCAGGAAGGCTTTGTCACTGCCGATGCCGTGCAGGACGAACTGCCGCTTTTGCCACAAGAGCCGCGCTACTGGTTGCGAGAAATTTTACTCTGTGCCGACGGGGAACCCTGGCTTGCCGGGCGCACCGTGGTGCCCGAGTCGACCCTCACCGGACCGGAGCTGGCCCTGCAGAAGATGGGCAAGACTCCGCTGGGGCGCTATCTGTTTACATCATCAGAGCTCACCCGGGACTTTATTGAAATTGGTCGCAATGCCGATCTGTGGGGGCGTCGCTCACGCCTGCGCTTAAGTGGTAAACCGTTAATGCTGACGGAGCTTTTTTTACCGGCATCGCCGTTGTACTAAGAGGAAGAGAGATATGGAGTGGAGTCTGACGCAGAACAAGCTGCTGGCTTATCACCGCCTGATGCGCACGGATAAGCCGATTGGGGCGCTGTTGCTGCTGTGGCCAACCCTGTGGGCGCTGTGGGTGGCCACGCCTGGCCTGCCGCCGCTGTGGATCCTGGCGGTGTTTGTAGCCGGCGTCTGGCTGATGCGTGCCGCAGGCTGTGTGGTGAATGATTACGCCGATCGGAAATTCGATGGCCACGTGAAGCGCACCGCTAACCGCCCGCTGCCCAGTGGCGCAGTGACCGAGAAAGAGGCTCGCACGCTGTTTGTGGTGCTGATACTTATCTCCTTCCTGCTGGTGTTAACCCTCAACACCATGACCATCTTGCTTTCGGTGGCAGCGCTGGCGCTGGCGTGGGTCTATCCCTTTATGAAGCGCTACACCCATCTGCCGCAGGTGGTGCTGGGGGCGGCATTTGGCTGGTCGATCCCAATGGCCTTTGCCGCCGTCAGCGAGACCGTGCCGCTGAGCTGCTGGTTGATGTTTCTTGCCAACATTCTCTGGGCCGTGGCTTACGACACCGAGTACGCAATGGTTGACCGTGATGACGATCTCAAAATCGGTATCAAGTCGACGGCGATTCTGTTTGGCCGCCAGGATAAGCTGATTATCGGCATCCTGCAGGTGGCGGTACTGGCCCTGATGGTGGCGATTGGCTATCTGAACGGGCTGAACGGGGTATTTTATGCTGCCGTGGTGGCCGCGGGTGGGCTGTTTGTGTATCAGCAAAAGCTGATTGCGAATCGCGATCGTGACGCCTGTTTTAAAGCCTTCCTGAACAATAACTACGTGGGGCTGGTGCTGTTTTTAGGCCTGGCGGCGAGTTACTGGGCATAATGAAACGGCAGCCAGAAGGCTGCCGTTTTAACATTATCGACCTGCTTTTCAGCGCTATTCGCCCTGGGTAGCGCTCTCAATGGTTAAGCGCACATCCGAGGTAATCAGCTCTGCCAGCATCTGATAAACCTTCATTGTCTCTTCCGGCTCGGCATCACCGCTATCGCTAATATAGCCTTCGTCACGCAGCGTCAGCACCAGCGAGCTGAACACCGCCTTATCAAAGAACTCTGGCGCGTTAATGCCATGCAGCATCGACAGGCGCTGTGCCAGCGTGCGGCTCTCTTTCTCCAGCGTACCCCGATTAATAGACGGGTTCGCGCTCAGCAGCCAGAACGTAATGGCATAGCGTTGCAGCGTCTCACGCGCGCCTGCGGCCAACAGCTGCAAGGTCCGGGAGCGGGACGGATTAATCTGCAGTACGTCATCCTTCAACGTAATCAGCCCCTGGCGCACCAGCTCTTCGCTCTGCTGATCCAGTACGTTTGCCAGCTCGTCCTTATCCCAGCGCAGGAACAGCTCGGTTTTAAGCATCGGATAGAGCACTTCAACATGATGCAGCAGCGCCTGCCGCGTGATGTGGCGGTGCTGGGTGATAATGGCCGCCATCAGCGAAGGCAACATCAGCATATGGGCAATGTTGTTGCGATAGTAGGTCATCAGCACCGCCTGCTCGCGCGGCAGAATGATGATATCGCCGATGGTGTCTTTCTCTACCTCGAACTTATTCATCTGCAGCGCGTGGTCGATCAGATCGCTGGCGCTGACCGTTGGCACGGTGGAGTCCGGTGAATAAGGCACATTGCGCATCAGATTGAGGTAACAGTCGAGCTGTTCGGTCAGTTGCTCGCGGGTAAGCGAACGCTGACGCGACGCCAGCAACGCTGTACAGCACAGGTTCATGGCGTTAGCCGCACCCGCATTGTTAATACGCACCATCAGCTCTGCAGCGATACCGTTCACCGTTGGCGTCAGCCAGGCCGGACGTACGGCTTCAATCGGATCGATAGACTCACGCCACTCCGGAACATGGTTGTTCAGGTAGGTCATCAGCGGCATGGGTTCGCCAAAGTTCACATAGCCCTGGCCGAGATTACGCAGCTTGCTCAGCCCACGCAGCATCTGCGGCAGGCTCTCTTTCTCTTTGGTGGCACCGCGCAGCTCTTTAGCATAGGTTCCCACCTCCATCACATGCTCATAACCGATGTAAATCGGCACCAGGGTGATAGGACGCGTACCGCCGCGCAGCATCGCCTGAATCGTCATCGACAGGGTTCCGGTCTTCGGATCGAGCAGACGCCCGGTACGGGAACGACCGCCCTCAACGAAGTACTCAACGGAATAGCCGCGGCTGAACAGCTCGCCCAGATACTCGCGGAAGACGGTGGAGTAGAGCTTGTTGCCCTTAAAGGTACGGCGAATAAAGAACGCACCCAGGCGACGGAAAATCGGCCCTGCTGGCCAGAAGTTCAGGTTAATACCGGCTGCGATATGCGGCGGTACCAGGCCCTGATGATAGAGCACATACGAGAGCAGCAGGTAGTCCATGTGGCTGCGGTGGCAGGGCACATAGACAATTTCATGACCGTCGTGCGCCAGCTGACGCACCCGTTCGGCGTTATGAACGTTAATGCCCTGATAGAGGCGGTTCCACGTAAAGCTCAGGATACGATCGGAGAGGCGAATCATCTCGTAAGAGAAGTTCGCGGCGATCTCTTCCATTAGCGCAATGGCGTTTTGCTGCGCTTTTTCGTGGGAGATTTTTTTGCTGCGCGCTTCGTCTTCAACCGCACGGGCAATCGCTTTGGATGCCAGCAGTTTGTTGAAGAGATCCTGACGGGCAGGCAGACGTGGCCCTACAGCAGCCAGACGCTGGCGGGCAAAGTGCATACGCGCCACGCGCGCCAGCTTCTGCGCGATAATCTTATCGGTGCCGTGCTCATCCGCCATCCGGCGCAGAGAGACGGACGGCGAGAAGCGCACAAAGCTGTCGCGACCAAGCCAGGTCACGGCGAAGAACTTCTGCACGCCGTTCAGCATACGCAGCGGCGGGTTCTCTTCTCCTTTTTCGCGCCCCGGGCGACGGCCAAACATGACCGAGACCGGCACCATCTGCACATCCAGATTCGGGTTGCTGCGGTGCAGATCGAGGTAGTCGTGGAACAGCTTGATGGACTCTTCTTTCGGCGTGTAATAGGTGAACACGCGCGGCCCGCCGTGGATAAAGACATAGCGCGGCAGCAGGGTGCCGTCGATCTCCAGCGGCTCCAGCGGGTCAGGTAAATCATGCGCCAGGCACTGGGCGCGCAGCGTCAGCAAGTCGGCCTTAGAGTTATAAGGCAAAACGTACATAATAGGGCGCGAGGTATCGAGCCCTAATTCCGGCGCAGGATTTGCCGGGATAGACTTGCTTTTTACCAGGACGCTTAATGGTAAATTAAGTAATTTGTAGTAAATTCTTGGCCAGCCAGACATAAACGATGTAAAGCCTCTGGTTAAAAATGCAATTGCGGCGCAAGGATAACAGAATGCGCACAAAATTTCTGTTGTTACCCGTCATACTTCAGGCGGTATGGCAACGCTCTATAGCTATAGTTACTGACGCTATTTTTCAATAAAGGTTCTTTTGATGGCCAATAATACCACTGGGTTAACCCGTATCATTAAAGCTGCTGGTTATTCATGGAAAGGGATCCGCGCAGCCTGGATCAACGAGGCGGCCTTCCGCCAGGAGAGCGTTGCCGTGATTGCGGCAATCATTATTGCCTGCTGGCTGGATGTCGATCCTATTACCCGCGTGCTGCTGATTGGCTCGGTGATGTTGGTGATGATAGTCGAAATTTTAAACAGTGCGATTGAAGCGGTAGTGGATCGTATCGGGTCTGATTATCACGAACTTTCCGGGCGGGCCAAAGACATGGGCTCGGCGGCGGTATTGTTAAGTATCTTTGTCGCGCTCTTTACCTGGCTCTCACTGCTGTGGGGACATTTTCGATAAGCCTCGACAAAACGAATAAGTCTCTGGTTTTTTGTGCGGTTTATGGTTCCAAAATCGCCTTTGACTGTATATACTCACAGCATAACTGTATATACACCCAGGGGGCGGAATGAAAGCGTTAACGACCAGGCAGCAAGAGGTGTTTGATCTCATTCGGGATCATATCGGCCAGACGGGGATGCCACCCACGCGTGCGGAAATCGCGCAGCGTCTGGGATTCCGTTCTCCGAACGCCGCTGAAGAGCATCTCAAAGCCCTGGCACGTAAGGGCGTTCTGGAGATCGTCTCCGGCGCGTCTCGCGGCATTCGTTTGCTGGTTGAAGAAGAAGAGGGCCTGCCGCTGGTAGGCCGCGTAGCAGCGGGTGAGCCGCTGCTGGCGCAGCAGCACATTGAAGGTCACTATCAGGTTGATCCCGGTATGTTTAAGCCGAGTGCAGACTTTTTACTGCGCGTTAGCGGCATGTCCATGAAGGATATCGGCATTATCGACGGCGATCTGCTGGCAGTGCATAAAACGCAGGATGTGCGCAACGGCCAGGTGGTCGTGGCGCGTATCGACGACGAAGTAACCGTGAAGCGCCTGAAGAAGCAGGGCAACATTGTTCAGCTTCTGCCGGAAAACAGCGAATTCTCCCCCATCGTTGTTGACCTGCGTGAAAACAACTTCTCCATTGAAGGCTTAGCGGTTGGCGTTATCCGCAACGGCGACTGGCTGTAATCTCTTCCCGACAGGCTACGACTGTGTCGTAGCCTGTTCTCTTTCTCTCTGGTTATTCACATGTCTCTGCTGACTACCGCCGATAAGGCGTTATGGCGTCTTGCGCTGCCGATGATCTTCTCCAATATCAGCGTGCCGCTGCTGGGGCTGGTCGATACGGCGGTGATAGGTCATCTGGATTCCCCTGTCTATCTTGGCGGCGTGGCCATCGGCGCGACGGCGACCAGTTTCCTCTTTATGCTGCTGCTCTTCCTGCGCATGAGCACTACCGGTTTAACTGCCCAGGCCTATGGCGCAAAAGATCCGTTGCGTCTGGCACGTGCGCTGGTGCAGCCGCTGCTGATGGCGTTGGGGGCCGGGCTGCTGATTGTGTTACTGCGAACCCCGCTTATCGATCTTGCCCTGCATATTGTGGGGGGGAGCGACGCGGTGCTGCTTCAGGCACGGCGTTTCCTGGAAATACGCTGGCTCAGCGCGCCGGCATCGCTGGCAAACCTGGTATTGCTCGGCTGGTTGCTGGGGGTGCAATATGCCCGCGCCCCGGTGATCCTGCTGGTAGTGGGTAACCTGATTAATATCGTACTCGACCTGTGGCTGGTGATGGGCCTGAAGATGAATGTGCAGGGCGCCGCGCTGGCCACGGCGGTGGCAGAGTACGCCACGTTATTGATTGGCTTGTGGATGGTCTGGCGAGTACTGGCCCTGCGCGGCATCTCACTGGCGATGTTGAAAGCGAGCTGGCGCGGTAATATCCGCAAACTCATGGCTCTGAACCGCGATATCATGTTGCGCTCGTTGCTGTTACAGCTCTGCTTTGGCGCACTAACCGTCTTTGGCGCCCGGCTGGGGCCCGAAATCGTCGCCGTCAACGCGGTTCTGATGACCCTGCTGACCTTTACTGCCTACGCGCTGGATGGCTTTGCCTATGCGGTGGAGGCGCACTCCGGCCAGGCGTATGGTGCCCGCGAAAGTGGCCAGCTACGCGAGGTATGGCGCGCCGCCTGTCGTCAGGCCGGGCTGGTTGCACTGGGGTTTGCTCTCATTTATGCCTTAATGGGCGATCGCATCATCGCCTTACTCACCTCGCTGCCCGAACTTCGCGAACTGGCGAATCATTACCTGGTCTGGCAGATAATATTACCGGTGGTGGGGGTGTGGTGTTACCTGCTGGATGGCATGTTTATTGGCGCCACGCGGGGCGCTGAAATGCGCAACAGTATGGCGATCGCCGCCGCCGGGTTTGGCCTCACGCTACTCACATTGCCCTGGCTGGGTAACCATGGTCTATGGCTGGCGCTGGCCGTGTTTCTGGCTCTGCGTGGCCTGTCGCAGGCGCTTATCTGGCGCCATCACTGGCGTAATAATACCTGGTTTATGTAGCGGTTTCGTTTGGCGTAACGGTAAAAGATTCTGAATAGTGCCTCGTTCGCCGAAGCCTTAACTATAATAATTATCAAGTCCAACAGGAAATGAACGTAACGGACGATACGAAGGCTAATCACCGAACGATGAGGATGCGATTATGAATAAAGACGAAGTCGGCGGTAACTGGAAACAGTTCAAAGGTAAAGCTAAAGAACAGTGGGGTAAGCTGACTGATGATGATATGACTATCATCGAAGGTAAGCGCGACCAGCTGGTGGGTAAAATTCAGGAACGTTATGGTTATCAGAAAGACCAGGCTGAATCGGAAGTGAAAGACTGGGAAACCCGTAACGATTACCGCTGGTAAGCCGGTAATACCCGTAGTACAAGGAAGTACACCCAGGGCGGCCTCAGGCCGCCCACGTTGTTTTTAGCGCGGCTTCTTCTTCAACTGAATGGAGTGATCGTGCTGACATTCACTTTGATGGCTACACGCCTCAACTTCAACGCAATCCACGCACAGGCCGTGCGCTTCAATCACATTGTGCCACAGAGCGAAGCCCATCTTTGCCGCGAGAGTGTGCATAATGTCTTCAATGCCTTCCGCACTCTCTTCCTTCACGCTACCGCAGCGATCGCAGATAAACATGGCTGATGTGTGGGTCGGCTGATCGAACAGATGGCAAAGCACGTAGCTGTTCGTCGACTCCACCTTGTGGACAAATCCCTGTTCTAGTAAAAAATCCAGCGCACGATAGACCGTTGGCGGCTTCGCCTGCGGTTCACTGGCACGCAGCAGATCCAGCAAATCATAGGCGCTGATGGCCCCTTGCTGCAGACTGAGCAGGCGCAACACTTCAAGGCGCTGCGGAGTCAGGCGCACATTGCGTTGCGCACAGAGCTTTTCAGCCTGCGCCAGCAGCTCCTGCGTTGTGGTCTTTTCCATTAAGCACCTCAAAAACGTGGAATAACAAGTCATCACTTTACCATGTTCTGGTCAAAACACCGAGATCCGCGCCTTGTGCTATACCTGAGCCAATAAACAGAGGAATAAAACGATGAAAAAACCTGACTGTATACGGCATTGGCGCGACCTTGAGGGTCCCGATGATTCTACCTATCCCGACAGCGACGAGCGCTTTTCTATTGGTGCTCCGCTGGCGCGTGCGCTGGGACTGGGTCGGATAGGTATCCATCATGAGCGCCTGCCGCCAGGACGCCGTACTTCGTATCCGCATGCAGAAAGTGATGAAGAGGAGTTTGCGCATGTGCTGGAGGGGCACCCGCAGGTGTGGATAAATGGCTATCTCTGGGAGCTGGAGCCTGGCGACAGCGTCGGATTCCCCGCCGGGACGGGCATCTGCCACACCTTTATCAATAATACCGACGCGGAGGTTCGCCTGCTGGTCATTGGTGAAGCGAATAAAAAACACAACCGTATCTATTACCCGAAAAATGCCGTCTACGGCGCCACACGTGTAGATCGCTGGGTTGACCATCCACCGCAATTTTTTGGCCCTCACGATGGAAAACCTGGGCGAAAATAATTTCCTCTTCTATAAATATTGAGGGTCGTCACATATTAGAACAGGCCGGACAGGGAATTTAACTTAAGGAAATAGCAGGTCTTTTTGCACTTATTCACAGCAATAGTTTGCCCCTGTATGGGTGATAACAGACAGGGGTTGTTTAATAACAGACTATAAGACGAGAATACTGTGAAAAAACATTTTAAATTTTCGGTGGTTAGCATCGCTGTCTCCTTTTTTGTGGCAAATCAGGCGGGGGCAGCCAATACCTGGACAGAAGCTCGCGGCGACGCGATGGGTGGCACAGGCGTAGCATCGGCACATTATGGCAGCGCGGCGCTGATTAACCCCGCGTTGCTGGCACGCGCACAACAGGAAGATAACGTTACGATTATCCTTCCGACCGTTGGTGCGCAAATTAGCGATAAAGACAATTTGCAGGATGAAATTGATCACATTAACGATCGTGTCGATTATTACGATGATGTGGTTGATAACTTAACTCTGGAGAATATTCTGCTCGATCCGCGCGGAACCGCATTGCAGTTCCAGGGGGCGGCGGGCGAACTGGCGGATGAGCTCGATTACCTGCGCGGCAAAACTGCCCGTGCCAGCGCGGGGGCCGGACTCACCGTTGCTATTCCCACCCAGCAACTCTCCATGGCGTTTGTGGCGAAGGGTTATGCGCGCGGTCGCGTAAGCACCTCCATCGATCAGCATGATGTGGATTTTTTAAACTCAATTCGAAAAAGCGATCTTGATGATCTGCGCAGTCCTGTTTATCTGCAGGCGGGTAATGCGGCGCAGGAGGGATCCGACGCAATAACTAAACATCTGAACTCAACCGCATCGGGCAGAGTAGCTATTGTCTCTGATTACGGTATTGCGGTTGCTCGTCAGTTTGAGATGGGCGATGTGCCCGTGTCCTTAGGCGTGACGCCAAAGCTGCAAAAAACCTGGCTCTATAACTACACCACCTCTATTTATGACTACGACAGCAACGACTGGAACAGCAGTCGCTACCGTAATGACGACACCGGCTTCAACGTTGACGTGGGTATTGCCGCCGATCTGGGCGAGAACTGGACCCTGGGTCTGAGCGGGCAGAACCTTATCTCACGCGATATTGATACTCGAGATGTCCGCATCACCAATGGCTACACGGGTGAGGTGGTGAACTACAAAGATACCTACCAGATTCGACCGCTGGTTACCGCAGGGCTGGCCTGGCACACCGACCTGGTCACCATCAGCGCGGATGGCGATCTGACCGAAACCAAAGGCTTTAAATCGGAAGACACCTCGCAGTATGTGGGCGTGGGTGCCGAAGTGACGCCGCTGAGCTGGCTGGCGGTACGTGCGGGCTTCCGTGGCGATGTGAAAGGTAACGACAGCAATGTCTTTACCGGCGGTCTGGGCTTTGCGCCCTTTAACACCGTCCATGTCGATCTGACCGGTATTTACGGGGAAGATGAGACCTGGGGTGCCGGTGCGCAGCTCACCATGACCTTCTAAAGTAAACCGGAGGCGCTGCGCCTCCGGCTTCTCTTTGTGCTATAGTTACGCCCCCTTTTTACCAGATGCTTAAAACTTCGCCATGTCGTCAGAACTTCAGTCTGTTTACCCAGCCCACCGTTTCTCCATCGCGCCGATGCTCGACTGGACGGACAGGCACTGCCGTTATTTCCTGCGTTTGCTGTCGCGCAATACGCTGCTCTACACCGAAATGGTGACGACCGGCGCGATCATTCACGGTAAGGGTGACTATCTGGCCTACAGCGAAGAGGAGCATCCGGTTGCCCTGCAGCTGGGCGGCAGCGATCCGGTGGCTCTGGCTCACTGTGCAAAGCTTGCCGAAGCGCGCGGCTACGATGAGATCAACCTCAACGTCGGCTGTCCTTCCGACCGTGTGCAGAACGGTATGTTCGGCGCCTGCCTGATGGGCAATGCTCAGCTGGTTGCCGACTGCGTGAAAGCGATGCGCGATGTGGTCTCTATTCCGGTAACGGTTAAAACCCGTATCGGCATTGATGAACAGGACAGCTATGAATTCCTGTGTGATTTCATTAATACGGTTTCCGGCCGCGGTGAGTGCGAGATGTTTATCATCCACGCCCGCAAAGCCTGGCTCTCTGGCCTGAGTCCAAAAGAGAACCGCGAGATCCCGCCGCTGGACTACCCGCGCGTCTACCAGTTGAAGCGCGATTTTCCGCACCTGACCCTGTCTATTAACGGTGGTATCAAATCGCTGGATGAGGCGAAAGCGCATCTGGAGCACATGGATGGAGTCATGGTGGGCCGTGAGGCCTATCAAAACCCGGGCATTCTGGCCTCCGTTGACCGCGAAATTTTTGCTGTCGACGGCATCGACAACGATCCGGTCTCTGTCGTGCGGGCGATGTACCCCTACATTGAGCGCGAGCTCAGTCAAGGGACCTATCTTGGCCATGTGACTCGCCATATGCTCGGCCTGTTCCAGGGCATCCCGGGGGCGCGCCAGTGGCGCCGTCACCTGAGTGAAAACGCCCATAAAGCCGGAGCGGATATCGAGGTGCTCGAACAGGCGCTCCGCCTGGTGGCGGACAAGCGATAAATTTCGCTAAAAAATCGTCAAATAGACCACGCTCTGTCATTGTTGCAGGGCGTTTTTGTAGATAAATCAAAGCGCTAAAAACTGGCATGAATCTTGTAATGATGTGCATATCATAGTGACATTACCTGGGAGAGAGTCATGCTGGAATTGCTGTTTGTTGTGGGATTTTTTGTGATGCTCCTGGTCACAGGGGTATCCCTGTTGGGAATTATTGCCGCGCTGGTGGTGGCAACCGCAGTGATGTTTGTCGGCGGATTGTTCGCCCTGATGTTTAAAGTTCTGCCCTGGTTGTTACTGGCCGTGGCCGTCGTCTGGGCGATACGGGCGATAAAATCGCCAAAAGTCCCGAAGTATCAGCGCAATAACCGTTTTCGTTACTAAGGTATTGAGGGGTTCGTCACAACCCTGCAACTTTTCCGGCGGCGGGGCTTAGAACAGAATAGGATTTACTTATCAAATCTGTCACTATGACTGCCGTTAAAGAATTCATCGTGCTGTACCCTACATACAGCCGAACTAAAAAAAAGAAAGGGCTTCCTACGGGAAGCCCTAATTCTTTATACGCATCATGGAATTAACAGACTCGACCCCTGCGTTGCCCGACTCTCCAGTATCTCATGCGCGCGCTGCGCATCGCTTAGCGCATATTTCTGCGCCTTTGCAACATCGACTTTGATAACGCCGCTGGCAATCAGCGAGAAGAGCTCATTGCTGGCCTCCTCTAACTCTTCGCGGCTGGTGATGTAACCCTGCAGGGAAGGGCGGGTCACGTACAGCGAGCCCTTCTGATTCAGAATGCCAAGATTCACCCCTGTAACGGCCCCGGAGGCATTCCCGAAGCTCACCATCAGGCCGCGACGTTGCAGACAATCCAGCGACGCCTCCCAGGTATCTTTCCCCACCGAGTCATACACAACCCGCAGCTTTTTGCCGCCGGTGATCTCTTTGACCCGCTCAACAATGCTCTCTTCGCGGTAGTTAATCACCTGCCACGCCCCCGCCTGCTGTGCGCGCTGCGCTTTTTGCGCACTGCCGACGGTACCAATCAGCTTCGCCCCCAGCGCTTTTGCCCACTGGCAGGCAATTAGCCCTACGCCGCCTGCGGCAGCATGGAACAGAAACGGCTCGTCCGGCTTGATCTCATAGGTTTTGCGCAGCAGGTAGAAGACCGTCAGCCCCTTCAGGAATGATGCCGCCGCCTGCTCAAACGAGATAGCCCCAGGAAGGATGGCGGCTTTATCCGCCGGCACGTTATGCACCGAGCTGTAGGCCCCAAGGGCGGATTGCGCATACACGACACGATCGCCCTCCTTGATGTGTTTCACCGCGCTGCCCACTTTTACAACGACACCGGCAGCTTCGGTGCCCAGTCCGCTGGGCAGCGACGGGGGTGGGTACAAACCGCCCCGGATATAGGTATCAATATAGTTAATACCAATCGCTTTGTTCTCGACCTGAACCTCGTTATCGCCAGGCGGTGCGGGGGTAAACTCTACCGCCCTCAACACGTCCGGACCGCCATGTTTCTGGAACTCAATGCGTGTTGCCATGCTCCCTCCGTAAGAAAAATATGGTAATCTTTCGACCCACTCTTTATCTCGGTAACTCCATTCACTATGGCAGGAAACAAACCCTTCAACAAACAGACTGAACCTCGTGAGCGCGATCCACAACTCGCCGGGCTGAAAGTCCCGCCGCACTCGATTGAAGCGGAACAGTC
Source organism: Leclercia pneumoniae (assembly GCF_017348915.1). Taxonomy (NCBI): domain Bacteria; kingdom Pseudomonadati; phylum Pseudomonadota; class Gammaproteobacteria; order Enterobacterales; family Enterobacteriaceae; genus Leclercia; species Leclercia pneumoniae. Next base: position 277,092 of record NZ_CP071383.1, read on the forward strand.
GGTGTTGGGTGGGTTAATGCTGGATAACGAGCGCTGGGACGATGTCGCCGAGCGCGTTGTGACGGATGATTTCTATACCCGTCCGCACCGCCATATCTTTACTGAAATGGCGCGTTTGCAGGAGTCAGGAAGCCCCATCGATCTGATTACGCTGGCGGAATCGCTCGAGCGTCAGGGTCAACTGGATACCGTAGGCGGCTTCGCCTACCTGGCCGAGCTGTCAAAAAACACTCCAAGTGCCGCAAACATCAGCGCTTATGCCGACATCGTCCGCGAACGTGCAGTTGTTCGCGACATGATCTCTGTGGCCAATGAGATCGCCGAAGCCGGCTTCGATCCGCAGGGACGTAATAGCGACGAACTGCTGGATCTGGCAGAGTCTCGTGTATTCAAAATCGCTGAAAGTCGCGCAAACAAGGATGAAGGGCCGAAAAACATTGCGGAAGTGCTTGATGCCACCGTATCGCGTATAGAGCAGCTCTTCCAGCAGCCGCACGACGGCGTCACCGGGGTTAATACCGGCTATGACGATCTGAATAAAAAGACCGCCGGGCTTCAGCCTTCGGATCTGATTATCGTCGCGGCGCGTCCATCGATGGGTAAAACGACATTTGCGATGAACCTCGTCGAAAATGCGGCAATGTTGCAAGATAAACCGGTTCTTATTTTCAGCCTCGAGATGCCTTCTGAGCAGATTATGATGCGTTCTCTGGCGTCGCTTTCGCGCGTGGATCAGACCCGCATCCGTACCGGCCAGCTTGATGACGAGGACTGGGCACGCATCTCTGGCACCATGGGCATCTTGCTGGAAAAACGTAACATCTACATTGATGACTCCTCCGGCCTGACGCCAACGGAGGTGCGCTCCCGCGCGCGGCGTATCGCGCGTGAACATGGCGGGATCGGTCTTATCATGATCGACTACCTGCAGCTGATGCGTGTGCCGTCACTGTCCGACAACCGTACGCTGGAGATTGCCGAAATCTCCCGCTCGCTCAAAGCGCTCGCCAAAGAACTTCAGGTGCCTGTTGTCGCCCTCTCGCAGCTGAACCGCTCTCTGGAACAGCGCGCCGATAAACGCCCGGTCAACTCCGATCTGCGTGAATCGGGCTCTATCGAGCAGGATGCCGACTTAATCATGTTTATCTATCGTGATGAGGTGTATCACGAGAACAGCGATCTGAAAGGGATCGCGGAAATCATTATTGGTAAGCAGCGTAACGGCCCCATCGGCACCGTGCGCCTGACCTTTAATGGGCAATGGTCGCGCTTCGATAACTATGCGGGACCGCAGTACGACGACGAATAACTCTCCATCATTCTTCACGCCGCAGGGGCATTGACTGCGCCCGCTCACCCCGGTCACTTAGTTTACTCAGCTCCCGGGGATTCACGGGCTTGTCGCCTTCCTGCAACGCAAAGGATTTTAGAGAGTCTTTTATTAAGGAATTCACATGCAAGCGGCAACTGTAATCATTAACCGCCGCGCTCTGCGTCACAATCTGCAATGCCTGCGTGAACGGGCACCCGCCAGTAAACTGGTTGCAGTCGTGAAAGCGAACGCTTACGGACACGGTCTTCTTGAGACCGCGCGAACGCTCCCCGATGCCGATGCTTTTGGTGTCGCCCGCCTTGAAGAGGCCCTCCGCCTGCGCGCAGGGGGCATCTCTCAACCCATCTTACTGCTCGAAGGCTTTTTCAACGCCGCGGATCTGGATGTCATCGCAGCGCAGCAACTGCATACCGCGGTGCATAACGAAGAGCAGCTGGCCGCTCTGGAAGCCGCACAGCTCAGCACGCCAGTCACCGTGTGGATGAAACTGGATACCGGTATGCACCGGCTTGGGGTGCGTCCAGAGCAGGCTGAAGCGTTCTGGCAGCGTCTGAGTCAGTGCAAAAACGTGCGTCAGCCAGTCAATATCGTCAGCCATTTTGCCCGCGCCGATGAGCCCGAGTGTGGCGCCACGGAACAGCAGCTGGATCTGTTTAACACCTTCTGCGAAGGCAAACCCGGCCAGCGTTCCATCGCGGCCTCTGGCGGTATTCTGCTGTGGCCTCAGTCGCACTTCGACTGGGTGCGCCCGGGCATTATTCTGTATGGCGTGTCGCCGCTCGAAGACCAATCCTGCGGAGCGGACTTCGGATTTCAGCCGGTGATGTCTCTGGTTTCAACGCTTATTGCCGTGCGCGAGCACAAAGCCGGAGAGCCGGTCGGCTACGGTGGCACCTGGGTAAGCGAACGCGATACCCGTTTAGGCGTGGTGGCGATGGGCTACGGCGACGGCTATCCGCGTGCGGCGCCCACCGGCACCCCCGTACTGGTAAATGGCCGCGAAGTGCCGATTGTTGGCCGCGTGGCGATGGACATGATCTGCGTTGACCTGGGGCCGGCGGCTAACGAGCGCGCGGGCGATCCGGTGGTGATGTGGGGGTATGGCCTCCCGGTTGAGCGCATTGCAGAAATAACAAAAGTGAGCGCTTACGAACTTATTACGCGGCTCACCTCCCGCGTGGCCATGCACTACCTGGATTAAGACAGATCGGAGCGCGGTGAGATGCCGCGCCCCGATTCCCTTCACAAGGCTCGATCTTCTTTCGCTTCCGGTTTATTGTTGAAATCCCTGCCTTATAAAAATCCGGAGAACCATCGCGTGTTCCAGAAAGTAGACGCCTACGCCGGCGATCCCATCCTCTCCTTAATGGAGCGTTTTAAGGACGATCCCCGCAGCGATAAAGTGAACCTGAGCATCGGTCTTTATTACAACGAAGACGGCATTATTCCTCAGCTTAAGGCCGTAGCCGAAGCCGAAGCGCGCCTGAATGCGGTGCCGCACGGTGCCTCACTCTACCTGCCAATGGAAGGACTCAATACCTACCGCAATACCATTGCGCCGCTGCTGTTTGGTGCCGACCATCCGGTGTTGCAAAACAAACGTGTGGCTACCATCCAGACGCTGGGCGGCTCGGGGGCATTGAAAGTCGGTGCGGATTTCCTGAAAAAATACTTCCCGGATTCCGGCGTGTGGGTCAGCGACCCAACGTGGGAAAACCACGTCGCCATCTTTGAAGGCGCGGGCTTTACGGTAGACACTTATCCATGGTTTGACACGGAAACCAACGGCGTACGCGTTTCGGCGTTGCTGGAAAAGCTCACGACTCTGCCAGAACGCAGCATTGTGCTGCTGCATCCATGCTGTCATAACCCAACCGGCGCGGATCTCACAAACGAGCAGTGGGATGCGGTTATCGAGGTGCTGAAAGCGCGTAATCTGATCCCGTTCCTCGACATCGCCTATCAGGGCTTTGGCGCGGGAATGGAAGAGGACGCCTACGCCATTCGCGCCATTGCCAGCGCCGGGCTGCCCGCACTGGTGAGCAACTCCTTCTCCAAAATCTTCTCGCTCTACGGCGAACGCGTGGGTGGCCTGTCTGTGGTATGTGAAGATGCCGAAGCGGCCAGCCGCGTGCTTGGACAGCTGAAGGCGACGGTGCGCCGCATCTACTCCAGCCCACCGGCGTTTGGGGCGCAGGTCGTGGCAACCGTGCTGGGCGATGAGGCATTAAAAGCCAGCTGGCTTGCTGAAGTCGAAGCCATGCGTAGCCGTATCCTGACAATGCGTCAGACGCTGGTTGAGGTGCTAAAAGAGGCGGTGCCGGGACATAACTTCGATTATCTGCTTAAGCAGCGCGGTATGTTCAGCTATACCGGTCTCAGCGCGGCGCAGGTTGATCGTCTGCGAGAAGAGTTTGGCGTTTATCTTATCGCCAGCGGCCGCATGTGCGTAGCGGGGCTGAATACCCATAACGTCCAGCGCGTTGCACAGGCCTTTGCTGCTGTAATGTAAGCACTTACTTACCATGCCCTCTCTCGCTGAGTGAGGGCATCGGGTCACGCTTAACACTCTGTGATCGTCTTCTTTTTTCTTCATATTCATAAGTAAATACTCCTTTCCTTCACCGCTTTCAGGGGTTATGGTCGGAGAGTTTTTTGACCATCCACTCAAATTAAAAGAATAAATGTCTGAATATTCAGGGGAAAACATGCGCAAGATCACACTGGCGCTCAGCGCCGCCTGCTTACTCTTCTCTCTTAACAGTTCCGTTGTTGCCCGCGCCTCCGCGCCCACGCCGTTATATAACGGCACTACCGCCGCAAAACTGGCGGAACAAGCCCCGATTCATTGGGTTTCTGTTGCCCAGATTGAAAATAGCCTGCTGGGTCGTCCGGCGATGGCGGTGGGCTTTGATATTGATGATACCGTCCTCTTTTCCAGCCCCGGCTTCTGGCGCGGTAAAAAAACATACTCGCCTGAGAGTGAGGCGTACCTGAAAAATCCCGAGTTTTGGGAAAAGATGAATAACGGCTGGGATGAGTTCAGTATTCCAAAAGAGGTGGCTCGCTCGCTGATTGCCATGCACGTAAAACGCGGCGATAGCATCTATTTCGTGACGGGTCGTAGCCAGACCAAAACCGAGACCGTCTCTAAAACCCTGCAGGGCCTTTTCGGCATCCCGGCCGCCAACATGAATCCGGTGATTTTCGCGGGCGATCAGCCAGGCCAGAACACCAAAACCGAGTGGTTGCAGCAAAAGCAGATCAAAGTGTTCTATGGCGACTCGGATAACGATATCTCCGCGGCCCGCGACGTGGGCGCCAGAGGTATCCGCGTGCTGCGCGCCTCTAACTCCACCTATCGACCATTACCGATGGCAGGGGCGTTTGGCGAAGAGGTCATTGTTAATTCGGAATATTGATCGCTGCCCGGTGCGGTCAGCGCACCGGGCATTTGATCATTTTTTAGCCTGATCGGGCTCTTCGGGTTTTACCTTTTGCCGTATTGCTGCACACTTAGAAGGACAATTCTTTCAATACGGAGCCGTTCATGTGGTATCAGCAAACCCTGACCTTAAGCGCGAAACCTCGCGGATTTCATCTGGTGACGGACGAAGTCATCGGGCAACTTCGCGACCTGAGCCGTATTAACGTCGGGCTGCTGCATCTGCTCCTGCAACACACTTCCGCCTCCCTTACCCTCAATGAAAATTGCGATCCCACGGTGCGTGCCGATATGGAACGACATTTTCTGCAAACTGTGCCAGACAATGCCCCTTATGAGCATGACTACGAAGGCGATGACGACATGCCTTCGCACATCAAATCGTCTCTGATGGGCGTCTCGTTAATGCTGCCGCTGCATAAAGGGCGGATACAGTTGGGCACATGGCAGGGAATCTGGCTGGGGGAACATCGCATCCACGGCGGCTCGCGCACGATTATCGCCACCATCACGGGGGAATAAAGATGACCATTTCGGAGATATTACAGTACTGCATGAACAAAACCGGCGCGGAGCAGAGCGTGCACAGCGACTGGAAAGCCACCCAGATTAAAGTGGCGGATGTCCTGTTCGCGATGGTGAAAGAGGTCGAAGGGCGACCGGCGGCGTCACTGAAAACCAGCCCGGAACTGGCAGAACTGCTGCGTCAGCAACACAGCGATGTCCGTCCCAGTAAACATCTGAATAAAGCACACTGGAGCACCGTCTATCTCGATGGTTCGCTACCGGATTCGCAAATTTACTATCTGGTGGATGCCTCGTATCAGCAGGCAATTGAGTTGCTGCCGGAAGCGACCCGACAGCAACTTTCAGTGTGATGACTACAGCATCGGCTTAAGGAAACGCGCGGTGTGCGAGGCTTCGCACTCCGCGACGGTCTCTGGGGTACCGGAGACCAGGATCTCACCGCCGCCGCTACCGCCTTCCGGACCGAGGTCTACAATCCAGTCCGCGGTTTTGATCACGTCAAGGTTGTGCTCAATGACCACAATGGTGTTGCCCTGATCCCGGAGCTGATGCAGTACGTCGAGCAACTGCTGGATATCCGCAAAGTGCAGACCGGTGGTCGGCTCATCGAGAATATACAACGTCTGACCGGTACCACGTTTAGAGAGTTCACGCGCCAGCTTCACGCGCTGAGCTTCACCGCCGGAAAGGGTGGTTGCCGACTGCCCCAGGCGAATATAGGTCAGACCCACATCCATCAGCGTTTGTAGTTTACGCGCCAGCGCCGGTACGGCATCGAAGAACTCACGCGCCTCTTCGATGGTCATATCCAGCACTTCGTGGATGGTCTTGCCTTTGTACTTAATCTCCAGCGTTTCGCGGTTATAGCGTTTGCCTTTGCACTGATCGCAGGGGACGTAAATATCCGGCAGGAAGTGCATTTCAACCTTGATCACGCCGTCGCCCTGACAGGCCTCGCAGCGGCCGCCGCGAACGTTAAAGCTGAAACGTCCAGGCGTATACCCACGCGAACGTGATTCCGGCACACCAGCAAAGAGTTCACGCACGGGCGTGAAGACGCCGGTATAGGTCGCCGGGTTGGAACGTGGCGTTCGCCCGATAGGGCTCTGGTCGATATCGATCACCTTATCGAAGTGTTCCAGACCTGAAATTTCGCGATACGGTGCCGGCTCCGCCAGGGTCGCGCCGTTAAGCTGCGTCTGTGCAATAGGGAACAGCGTATCGTTGATCAGCGTCGATTTACCGGAACCGGATACCCCGGTGATGCAGGTAAACAGCCCAACCGGCAGCGTCAGCGTCACATCTTTCAGGTTATTGCCGCGCGCGCCGGTCAACTTAAGCACTTTTTCCGGATCCGCCGGAACGCGCTGTTTTGGCACGTCGATTTTACGCTTACCGCTCATGTACTGGCCGGTCAGCGATTCGGGCACCGCCATGATGTCGTTCAGGGTACCTTCTGCCACGACCTGGCCACCATGTACACCCGCACCGGGGCCAATATCGATCACGTGGTCGGCAGCGCGAATGGCGTCTTCGTCGTGCTCGACCACAATCACCGTGTTGCCGAGGTTACGCAGGTGAATAAGCGTGCCCAGCAGACGTTCGTTATCGCGCTGGTGCAGGCCGATGGAGGGCTCATCCAGTACGTACATCACCCCAACCAGCCCTGCGCCGATCTGGCTGGCCAGACGGATACGCTGGGCTTCACCGCCGGAGAGGGTCTCTGCGGAGCGAGAAAGCGTCAGGTAGTTCAGACCCACGTTCACCAGGAATTTGAGGCGATCGCCAATCTCTTTCAGCACTTTTTCCGCGATTTTTGCTCGCTGACCGGAGAGCTTCAGGTTGTTGAAGAAGTCCATCGCGTGGCCGATGCTCATGTCTGAGATGGTCGGCAGCGGGGTATTTTCAACAAAGACGTGGCGCGCTTCACGACGCAGACGTGTGCCGTCACAGGTGGCGCAGGAGCGGTTGCTGATGAACTTCGCCAGCTCTTCTCGCACCGCGCTGGATTCTGTCTCTTTGTAGCGGCGCTCCATGTTGTGCAGCACCCCTTCAAAAGGATGGCGTCGCACGGAAGTATCACCGCGGTCGTTCATGTACTTGAACTCGATGTTCTCTTTAGCGGAACCGAACAGGATCACTTTGTGCACGTTTGCGCTCAGGCTGGCCCAGGGGGCTTCAACGTCGAACTTATAGTGCTCAGCCAGCGACTTCAGCATCTGGAAGTAATAGAAGTTACGCTTATCCCAGCCGCGTATCGCGCCGCCAGCCAGCGACAGCTCCGGATTCTGGATCACGCGGTCCGGATCGAAGTACTGCTGCACGCCCAGGCCGTCACAGGTTGGGCAGGCGCCAGCCGGGTTGTTAAACGAGAACAGACGCGGCTCAAGCTCGCGCATGCTGTAACCGCAAATCGGGCAGGCGAAGTTGGCGGAGAAGAGCATCTCTTCCGCTTTGGTATCGTCCATATCTGCCACCACCGCCGTACCGCCGGAGAGATCCAGTGCGGTTTCAAACGACTCGGCCAGACGCGTTGCCAGATCTTCACGCACCTTAAAGCGGTCGATAACCACTTCGATGGTGTGTTTCTTTTGCAGCTCTAGCTTTGGCGGATCGGAGAGATCGCACACTTCTCCGTCAATACGGGCGCGGATGTAACCCTGGTTGGCCAGGTTTTCCAGCGTTTTTGTGTGCTCGCCTTTACGCTCTTTGATAATGGGAGCCAGCAGCATCAGGCGTTTGCCCTCTGGCTGCGCCAGTACGTTATCCACCATCTGACTGACGGTTTGCGCGGCCAGCGGCACGTCGTGGTCCGGGCAGCGTGGCTCACCAACGCGGGCATACAGCAGACGCAGGTAATCATGGATTTCCGTGATTGTCCCTACCGTCGAGCGCGGGTTGTGCGAGGTAGATTTCTGCTCGATTGAGATGGCCGGCGATAGCCCTTCAATATGGTCTACATCCGGCTTCTCCATGAGCGACAGGAACTGACGCGCATAGGCTGAGAGTGATTCAACGTAACGACGCTGCCCTTCGGCATATAAGGTGTCGAAAGCCAGAGAAGATTTGCCAGAACCCGACAACCCGGTCACGACGATCAGTTTGTCGCGAGGGATGACGAGGTTGATATTCTTGAGATTGTGGGTGCGGGCGCCCCGAACTTCGATCTTATCCATTCACCTTTCCCGGTTGGAACACGGAATGCCTGGTTTGTTTGAAGGACAACCGGCATAAACGGCTAATTATGACACAAATTAACCTGTTTGAATATACAGTATTGGAATGCAAATTCCGGCGGGTTGTGTAACAATGTCAAGCTCGCGAGAGTTTTCTGGACCCGCCACGCAACTATGCAAATTGACGCGTGGAAATGGTACACTCGCGCGTTTACACTATTAAGAAACGTATTCAGGAGACACGATCATGGCCAGCAGAGGCGTAAACAAGGTGATTCTCGTCGGTAATCTGGGCCAGGACCCGGAAGTACGCTACATGCCGAGTGGTGGTGCAGTTGCCAACATTACGCTGGCTACTTCCGAATCCTGGCGTGATAAAGCGACCGGTGAGATGAAAGAGCAGACCGAATGGCACCGTGTCGTGCTGTTTGGCAAGCTGGCAGAAGTGGCCGGCGAATATCTGCGTAAAGGTTCTCAGGTCTACATCGAAGGCCAGCTGCGTACCCGCAAATGGACCGATCAGTCCGGCGCAGAAAAATACACCACTGAAGTGGTGGTGAACGTGGGCGGCACCATGCAGATGCTGGGTGGCCGTCAGGGCGGCGGCGCACCGGCGGGTGGCGGTCAGAACCAGCAGCAGGGCGGTTGGGGTCAGCCTCAGCAGCCGCAGGGCGGAAACCAGTTCAGCGGCGGCGCACAGTCCCGTCCGCAGCAGCAATCTGCTCCGGCACCGTCCAACGAACCGCCAATGGATTTTGACGACGACATTCCGTTCTGATTATCCGCATTTGCGATGCACATAAAAAAACCCAGACCATGTCTGGGTTTTTTATCGCTTATTTTCAGCATCAGGTGTACATCATCGGCCAGTCTGGCGGGGTATGGCTCATTGCCTCTACCATGATCTCTTTTACGTTATTCCAGATCACTGCCGCATCGATCAGCGTGATACCCAGTAACCCCGTCGCAAACCAGCAGGCAGCAGCGACACCCAGGAAGGTGCTAATCACCGCCAGCCCCGCGTAATCTGCTTTCCGGAACTGGATATTCAGCGTGCTGGCCAGAAACATCAGTACAGCGCTAAACAGCGGCCAGCGCAAAAGCACTACGCCGGTAGTAAGGGTTGCCATAAAACCGATCCTCAAAATGAACGTCGCCGGAAATAGCGATATTGCTCACAGAGGTGGCAAACTGGCTATCGGCAGACTTAGACACACAACAATGAAACAGCGTTTCTCGTTACACAAGATGTGTGAAATATATCACATTTGTTCTTTTATTCGCCAGTAGCGGAGCGCAAAAAAACGGCATCTTTTTAGCCATTTTAATTGCATGGTTATTAGGGCCAAATAAATATATCTTCGCTTGCTAAGCGACCTGTTTCACAGGTGTTTCCAGCGAATTCATCATGATAGATAAACTTGCACAGCAATAAGCAATTTGTGCAATATTTACAGGTATTAAAGTATGGATTATGCTTGAACGGACAAAAAAATTTACTCGTAATAAATAATTCAGGTATTTGAATTTTCTGGCTTTTATTATTTAACTGTTATTTTTTCAATACACACGCGTCCTTAAATGGCATCGAAAAGCAAATAATTAAGGTATTGCTTTTCCAATCCTGACTTATTCGTTGCGGTCATTCTCTCTTATTTAATGAGCGCGAATAAACGATGAATGAATCATATCGCGAGATCGTTAATGACAGTACGGTGGCCCTGCGCACGCTGGCAAAACTTATGCCCCAGTTGTCTTCGCAATCAACGTTGCTGGAGTTGCTTGAGACAATTAACCACGCCTTTGGCGCCCGCCTGAGCTGGATTACCGTCGATGATGAGAACGGCCTACAGCAGATAGTCAGTGCTGGCGAGCACCCTGTTGCAGCGACATCACCGCGCGTGGCGTGTCATTTACTGGAAAGACAACATGGGTAAACACCTCTTTTCTGACCGCCATCCCGGTTATACCCAGCTGCAAAGCGGCGTACTTTGCAAAATCACCCCTCACGGTCACCTCTGTAGCGGCTATTTTTTCCTCGGTTTTTCTGATCCGCAGACGCCACTCTCTGTGCTGAAAGATATCGTGGTGATCCTGGTGGAAAAGCTGAAAGACTATTTTGTCGAAATTATTGCGCGCGAACGTACCGCCATTGAGATGCAGCGGGTCGTCACCCAATACCAAACCCTTTTCGAACGTGCCCCAGTGCTGATGAATTCATTCGATCGCCGTAGCCGCTACGTGCTGTGGAACGCCGAGTGTGAAAAGGTCTTTGGCTGGAAAATGGCCGAGCTCAATGAGCATGCCGATCCGCTGGCGCTCTTCTATCCCGATCCTGAGGTTCGCCGGCGGGTGCGTGAATCCGTCAATACGGTCCCGCTAAATGATATATACGAATGGCACCCGGTACGCCGGGATGGGGCACAGCTGACCATTCTCTGGTCGAATATCTTATTGCCGGACGGTTCAATCCTTAACATTGGGCTGGATATTACTGAGCGTAAGCGCGTCGAGAAACAGCTGGAGAAAAAGGCGACCACCGATGATTTGACCGGCTGCTTTAATCGATCGGCTATTCTTCAGCAGCTCACCACCGCGCTCGAGGTCAGTCATGGTCTCGCAGCCGAAACTCCCTTTTGCGTGGTGATGTTTGATTTGGATTTCTTCAAACAAATCAACGATCAATGGGGCCATCTGGTCGGCGATCGGGCGCTGGTACACTTTTGCGAACGCATCCGCGAGATGACCCCGGCCGACGCCGCACTCGGGCGGGTGGGCGGAGAAGAATTTCTGCTCTTGATGCCAGGCACGCACAGCGACGCGGCGCTGCAGCTCTCACTCATGCTGCATCAGACGCTGTTGACCCGGCCGTTACAGGTGGGCACCAGGGCGCTCACGCTCTCCTTCAGTGCGGGGATAGTAGAGGTGATGGGCGGTGGACATGATACTTCCTCATTACTCATTCGCGCCGATAAAGCACTTTATGATGCCAAGCGGGCAGGAAGAGGAAAAACAATCGTCGCCGTTGATTATTTATAAATCACTCAACTCTGTTGAATGGGTAAATAGCCAGAACTGACATCACCCGATTGTGCTTTTTTCATGCTGTCAGTAGTTTGACTTAATCAGCGATCCGCTGTGGCGTAATCGAAAAAATCTGCCGTCGGTGCTGGAAAATTATTTAACTTAATAAAAACTGAACGCATACTTTTAGTTTGGCTTACGGACAAATATTATCGTCATAACCAAATATTAGGATTTTGATGATAAAAGTCAGTTGCTAACTTCGCATGATTCATGCAACGTAATCACCTGTTTATCAAAGCATCCGGCCTTCAATACTACAGGCACATTAAAAGCATGGATATAGGGCGGAAACGAATCATAGCGCGCGCGGCAAGGTGCTGAGAGGTGTGGGGATCATCATGGTAGTTTTACTACCGGTGATGCTTGCGCTTTGGTTTGCCCAACTGCGTGCTGTTTCAGAAACCCGTAATCAATTGCGCTCTTTCGCACAGCTTGCCTTAGATAAAACTGAACTCGTCATTCATCAAGTGGATTTAGCGCGCAATGCCGCTGAACACTATCAGGGTAATGTTTGCTCGCCTGCTCACCGCCAGTATATTTTGAATATTGTTCGCGGGCGTCTCTATATTGCTGATTTAATCTATGCCGAAGGGCGTGAATTTCGCTGTTCCACCGTATTGACGCCCGCCACAGCATATACCATCCCACACGCCAATTACACGCGTAAGCCTGATGTTGCTATATATTATTTCCGCGATACGCCCTTCTTTGCGGGATATAAAATGACGTATATGCAGCGCGGCAATTATGTGGTGGTGGTGAATCCGCTCTCATACAGTGAAGTAATGTCAACCGATCACTCCCTGGCGTGGGGTATATTTGATACGGTCACCAATGCTTTTTTCTCGGTCAGTGAAAACGCGGATAAAAATTTATTAAAAACGCTGACTGGCGATAAGGAAACCACGTTTCAGGAGGATGGCCGTTTTTACACCATCGTTCATTCAGAAAAGCGCCCCGTTGCGGCAATTGTTTCAACTACCAATCAGCGTTTCTACGATGTGCTTTACCACGAAGCCACATTAACGCTGCCGCTGGGAATGATCTGTAGCGTCATCATATTATTAGTCTGGTCGCGAACTCGCCGTGAATTAAATTCGCCGGGGCGTTTATTGCACCGGGCGTTAAATAATCGCCAGCTTTGCGTGCATTATCAGCCAATTATCGATATCAAAAATAACGAGTGTGTAGGCGCGGAAGCGTTACTGCGTTGGCCCGGTTTTAGCGGCCCGGTGATGAGCCCGGCGGAATTTATTCCTCTGGCAGAAAAAGAGGGGATGATCGAGCGCATCACCGACTACGTGGTCGAAGAGGTCTTTAACGATCTCGGCCATTTTCTGGCGTCCAGACCGCACCTCTACGTCACCATTAACCTCTCGGCTTCAGATTTCCACTCCTCACGGCTCATCGCCATGATTAGCGACAAGGCTCGCCACTATTCTGTACGCGCGCAGCAAATTAAAATTGAAGTGACCGAACGCGGTTTTATCGACGTGCCCAAAACGACCCCGGTGATTCAGGCCTTCCGGCAGGCGGGTTACGAGGTGGCGATCGATGATTTCGGTACAGGTTACTCTAACCTGCACAATCTCTACTCGCTGAATGTCGATATTCTCAAAATTGATAAGACCTTTATCGACACTCTCACCACCAACAGTACCAGCCATCTGATTGCCGAGCACATTATTGAAATGGCACAAAGCCTGCGTCTGAAGACCATCGCCGAAGGGGTGGAGACGGCAGAGCAGGTCGCCTGGCTACACAAACGCGGGGTGCAATACTGTCAGGGCTGGCACTTCGCAAAGGCGATGCCACCCCACGAGTTTATGACCTGGCAACAGCAGCCTATTGCGGGGCTGGTTGCCCGGCCTGTTAGTTAAGCTGGTGGCGATAGTCGCTGGGGGTACGATCGAACTCCCGGCGGAAAACGCGGGAAAACGTCTGCTGCGACACATATCCGAGATCCATCGCGATATCAAAAATCGGCCGCTGAGTAGTGCGTAGTGCCTGCGCGGCCATCAGCAATCTGCGCTGGCGGATATACTCACCCAACGTTTGACGCATAACATTGCGGAACATTCTCTGCAGGTACCATTTCGAGTAACCCGATTTTTTGGCGACCACATCAATGTTTAATGGCTGGTCGATGTGATCATCAATCCATTCAATAAGTGTCTCAATAATCTGTTGATGCGACATAAAGCTGCCTCTCTCTGGATACACCTGTATCTGTTGATTCGTCGTTTTGTCTGCGGGCGAGTATAATTCCTCAAGTTAACTTGAGGTAAAGAGGTTTTATGGAAAAGAAATTACCGCGTATTAAAGCGCTATTGACGCCGGGCGAAGTGGCGAAGCGTAGCGGGGTGGCGGTATCAGCGCTCCATTTCTATGAAAGCAAAGGGTTAATTAAAAGCATCCGGAACGCCGGGAATCAGCGGCGCTATACGCGTGATGTGTTGCGTTACGTTGCGATCATCAAGATTGCTCAGCGTATCGGCATCCCGTTGGCGACGATTGGTGATGCGTTAGGCGTGCTGCCGGAAGGGCATACGCTGAGCGCGAAGGAGTGGAAAGCGCTCTCCTCCCAGTGGCGTGATGAACTGGATCGACGCATTCATACGCTGGTCGCGCTGCGCGATGAGCTGGACGGCTGTATCGGGTGTGGTTGTTTGTCGCGAAGCGATTGTCCGTTGCGTAACCCTGGCGACAAACTGGGCCAACAGGGTACCGGCGCACGCCTGCTGGAAGAGGATCCGCAGGGTCTGTAAAAAACTAAAGCGCCATAAAGGCGCTTTAGTTTATTCCCGGTCTTTGTCTTTCTCTCTATCCCGCTTATTTCACAGGGGGGTTTCCCCCGACATCAACACCCCTCAGTCGAGCCGTTGCGAGGTTCCGGTTTGTGCTGACACTTTAAGTCTATCCAGGGACGGGAGCTTCGCCAGCGTAAAAGGGTAAAAACTCGGCGAAATATTTTCGCCAGGTTGTGCAATTTTCTATAGTTAGTTTGTATGAATATCAGGAGCTGCCCATGATTACGGTTCACCACCTAAACCAGTCCCGATCACAGCGGGTACTTTGGGCTCTTGAGGAGCTCTCTCTGCCTTACCAGATTGTTCGCTATCAGCGTGAGAAAACCATGCTGGCGCCGCCTGCGTTGAAAAAAATCCACCCTCTGGGCAAGTCCCCGGTGGTGGAAGATAACGGTCTGATTCTGGCGGAGTCGGGCGCGATTCTGGAGTATCTGCAGGAAACCTATGACAGCGCGTCGCAGCTCAAGCCCGACAACCCAGAGCAGCGACTGAACTACCGCTTCTGGCTGCATTATGCGGAAGGTTCGCTCATGCCACTGCTATTAATGAAGCTGGTGTTTGCCAGCCTCGGTAAACCGCCGGTGCCCTTTGGGCTGCGTTCGCTGGGAAAAGTGCTGGGGCAAGGGGTGCAGAAAGCGTATCTCAATAAACAGCTCGAAACCCACGCCCGGTATCTGGAGTCATATCTGGCACAAAACAGCTGGTTTGCCGGCGATCGCCTTAGCATGGCTGATATTCAGATGAGTTTTCCGGTCATCGCGCTGCTGGCGCGCGGCGGTATTAACGATCTCCCGCATCTGCAGGCATGGAAGAAAAAAGTTGAAATGAGACCGGCCTGGCAGCGCGCCATACAACAAGGCGGCCCGTTCGAACTCCCTGGCGAGTCGTAAACCTGTAACCCTATTGCGCATAAACGATAACGTTTGCGCATCCGCTGGTTATTTCTTCATCGTCAAAAGTGAATTTTAGCGAAAAACAGCAAAGTTCAGTTGAAAAGCCCGGTCTTTAGGCTGGATAATCGTTTGCCTTAATTTCACCACCCGTTTTTAAGCGCGGAGCTAAACGTTTGCTTTTTTTGTGACGCCCCTTTTTTCGTCGCAAACGCAGCACAAGGATATGACGTTTCGCTGGCAGTGGAGTGTCCACCACGCTTAACAACGAACGATAAAAAAATCTTCAGGGGATGTTTTCTATGTCTACGCCATCTGCGCGTAATGGCGGTTCGCTTGACGCCATGTTTAAAATTTCTGCTCGCGGCAGCACCGTGCGTCAGGAGGTTCTGGCCGGTCTGACGACCTTCCTCGCGATGGTTTATTCCGTCATCGTGGTACCGGGTATGCTGGGCAAAGCGGGCTTCCCGCCGGCGGCGGTCTTCGTGGCGACCTGTCTGGTTGCGGGCGTTGGCTCCATCGTGATGGGGCTGTGGGCCAATCTGCCGCTGGCGATTGGCTGCGCCATTTCACTGACCGCTTTTACCGCGTTCAGCCTGGTGCTGGGACAGCAGATTAGCGTTCCCGTAGCACTGGGTGCCGTGTTCCTGATGGGGGTGCTCTTTACGGTTATCTCCGCCACCGGTATTCGTAGCTGGATCTTGCGCAATCTGCCGCAGGGCGTGGCGCACGGCACCGGTATCGGTATCGGCCTGTTTCTGCTGCTCATCGCCGCGAACGGCGTGGGTCTGGTAATCAAGAACCCGCTGGACGGCCTGCCGGTTGCGCTGGGCCACTTCGCCAGCTTCCCGGTGATCATGTCCCTTATTGGCCTGGCGGTGATCATTGGTCTGGAAAAACTGAAAGTGCCGGGCGGCATTCTGCTGACCATTATCGGTATCTCCATTGTGGGGCTGATTTTCGACCCGACGGTGCACTTCTCCGGTATTTTCGCCATGCCATCCCTGAGTGATGACAAAGGTAACTCCCTGATTGGTAGCCTGGATATTGTGGGCGCGCTGAATCCGGTGATCCTGCCAAGCGTGCTGGCGCTGGTCATGACCGCTGTGTTTGATGCCACCGGTACCATCCGTGCCGTAGCGGGCCAGGCCAACTTGCTGGATAAAGACGGTCAGATTATCGATGGCGGCAAGGCGCTGACCACCGACTCCCTGAGCAGCGTCTTCTCAGGCCTGGTGGGGGCGGCTCCGGCGGCGGTTTATATCGAATCCGCAGCGGGTACGGCGGCGGGCGGTAAAACCGGTCTGACGGCCATTACCGTGGGCGTGCTCTTCCTGCTGATCCTATTCCTCTCTCCGCTCTCTTACCTGGTACCGGCTTACGCAACGGCGCCAGCGCTGATGTATGTAGGTCTGCTGATGCTGAGCAACGTCGCGAAAATCGACTTTGCCGATTTCGTGGATGCCATGGCGGGGCTGATTACTGCCGTCTTCATCGTGCTGACCTGCAACATCGTGACCGGCATCATGATCGGTTTCGCCTCGCTGGTGATTGGCCGTCTGGTCTCGGGAGAGTGGCGTAAGCTGAACATCGGTACCGTGGTGATCGCCGTGGCGCTGGTGACCTTCTACGCGGGTGGCTGGGCCATCTAATTTGATCTTTCTTGCTAAAACGGGTGGCTCAGGCCGCCCGTTTTTTATTTTCGGACCCCATCGCGTTGTCAATTGCGTTACTCTGAAGAAGATAGACTTAAGGCACGACGCCTTACGATTGACTAAAACAGACACATCGCAAACAGGGAACGCATGGAAATTTTCTTCACCATATTGATCATGACCCTTGTGGTCTCACTTTCCGGGGTAATAACCCGCGTATTACCCTTCCAGTTACCGCTGCCGCTGATGCAAATCGCAATCGGTGCGCTGCTGGCGTGGCCCACGTTTGGGCTGCACGTTGAGTTCGATCCTGAGCTGTTTCTGGTTCTCTTTATCCCGCCGCTGCTTTTTGCCGATGGCTGGAAAACCCCGACCCGTGAGTTCCTGGAACACGGTCGCGAGATTTTAGGTCTGGCGCTGGCGCTGGTGGTGGTCACCGTCGTGGGTATTGGCTTCCTGATTTACTGGGTAGTCCCCGGTATTCCGCTGATTCCGGCCTTCGCGTTGGCGGCCGTGCTCTCACCCACCGATGCCGTGGCCCTGTCAGGGATCGTCGGAGAAGGGCGAATTCCAAAGAAAATCATGGGCATTTTGCAGGGCGAGGCGCTGATGAACGACGCCTCTGGCCTGGTGGCGCTGAAATTTGCCGTCGCCGTAGCGATGGGCACCATGATCTTTACCGTCGGCGGCGCGACCATGGAGTTCCTCAAGGTGGCGATTGGCGGTATTTTGGCGGGCTTCGTGGTCAGCTGGCTTTATGGCCGTTCACTGGGCTTCCTCAGCCGCTGGGGCGGGGATGAGCCGGCAACGCAGATTGTGCTGCTGTTCCTGCTGCCATTCGCCTCATACCTGATTGCCGAACACATCGGCGTGTCGGGCATCCTGGCGGCCGTGGCGGCGGGGATGACCATTACCCGCGCCGGCGTGATGCGCCGGGCGCCGCTGGCGATGCGTCTGCGTGCTAACAGCACCTGGTCGATGCTGGAATTTGTCTTTAACGGCATGGTCTTTCTGCTGTTGGGTCTACAGCTGCCGGGCATTCTTGAATCCTCGCTGGTGGCGGCAGAGGCGGACCCTAATGTCGAAACCTGGATGCTCTTTACCGATATCGTGCTGATCTACGCCGCGCTGATGCTGGTACGTTTTGGCTGGCTGTGGACCATGAAACGGTTTAGCGTGCGTTTCCTGAATAAAAAACCGATGGAGTTCGGTTCCTGGACCACGCGCGAATTGCTGATTTCGACCTTCGCCGGAGTACGTGGGGCGATCACCCTCGCCGGTGTGCTCTCTATTCCACTGTTGCTGCCCACCGGCGATGTCTTCCCGGCGCGTTATGAGCTGGTGTTCCTGGCGGCTGGGGTAATTCTGTTCTCGCTGTTTGTCGGCGTGGTGATGCTGCCTATTCTGCTGCAGCACATGGAGGTGGCTGACCACGTTCAGCAGCACAAAGAAGAGCGTATTGCCCGTGCGGCCATCGCCGAGGTCGCTATCGTGGCGATCCAGAAGATGGAAGAGCGCCTGGCGGCAGATACCGAAGAGAATATTGATACTCAACTGCTCACCGAAGTGAGTTCTCGCGTCATTGGTAATCTGCGTCGCCGCGCCGATGGCCGTAACGATGTAGAGAGTTCAATGCAGGAAGAGAGACTGGAACGTCGATTCCGTCTGGCGGCGCTGCGTTCAGAGCGTGCTGAGCTGTACCACCTGCGCGCCACGCGCGAGATCAGTAACGAAACGCTGCAAAAGATGCTTCACGACCTCGATTTGCTGGAAGCGCTGCTGGTTGAGAACCCGTAGTCTTTTGCCCCTCATCCGTTCAGGGTGAGGGGCTCCAGAATCCTTCGCAACACTGCAGCCACGCCCGTGCGCTGTGGGATAAATAGACCCCTTCACGCCAAATCATCCCCAACTGCCAGTGGAGATCGCTCTCCAGCGGGATCCAGCGCAGCGTATTTTTGTCCAGCCGCTCGCAGATGGGCTGCGGCAGAATCGCAATGCCTACCCCGGCCTGCACCATGGCGGCCAGAAAATCCCACTGCCCGCTGCGCACGGCAATGCGGGGTTTCACGTCGTGTTGATTAAAGAGCTGCATTAACTGGCGGCTAAGGGCGAAGTCTTCGTTATAAATGAGCAGTGGATGCCCGGCCAGCAGCTCCGGTTTAACCTTGTCAATCTTAAGCCAGTCACCCGAGCGTGGCACCAGTACGCACAGCGGGTGGCTGAACAGCGGCAGGGTCGCGAGGCCGCTCTCCTCTTCAACGGGGAGGGCGGTCATCGCCAGATCCAGCTCGCCGTTAATCACCGCCTGCTGCACGGTTAGCCCGCCAAACTCGGCGATTTTAAGCTCCACGCCCGGATAGCGCTGACGGAACAGGCTGATGGGCCCGGCCATCATCATTCCGACCATCGGCGGAATGCCCAGACGCAGTAAGCCTTTGTTCAGGTGATTGATATCACTGAGTTCAGCTTCGAGTTGCCGAAACTCGGCCAGAATCGCCAGCCCACGCTCGAACACCACCCGGCCGGTATCAGTGAGCAGCAGCTTGCGTCCGTCGCGAATGAGCAAATTACAGTTGAGTTCATCTTCGAGGTTTTTCAGCATCTTGCTGATGGTGGGTTGGGTGACAAACAACTTCTCCGCTGCGCGAGTAAAACTCTGCTGGCGTACCACTTCGACAAAATAGCGCAGCGTTCTGATGTCCATAACTATTCCTCGAAACTATACATTCGATGATTTTAATTCATTTCAGTGGATTAGGTGTGCTCACTATACTGGCGCTCCGTCTCATTTTTGAGGAATAAGCCATGGCCGTGGCGTTAAGTCGTGTTACGCCTGCCGTTGTGCAACGACTCCAGGTGCCCGTACAGTTACTGCTGTATGCCGCGCTGTTCGTTTTTGCGGAGTATCTGGTGAACTGGCTGCATCTGCCGCTACCTGCCAACCTGGTGGGCATGTTACTGATGTTGACCCTGATCCTCTGTCGCATTATCCCCCTGAAGTGGGTACGCGCGGGGGCCCGCTGGCTGCTGGCGGAGATGCTCCTCTTCTTTGTCCCTGCGGTGGTGGCGGTGGTGAATTATGCCCAACTGCTGATGGTGGACGGCTGGCGTATCTTTGCGGTGATTGCCCTCAGTACGCTGATGGTATTGGGCGCCACCGCGTGGGTGGTAGACAGGGTCTATCGCTTTGAGATCAGCAGGCTGAAAGATGAGTAATTTTCAGATAAGCCTCTTCTGTCTGGTGATTACGCTGGTGATCTATTTCGCCAATAAACGCCTCTATCGCCGCTTTCATAAATTGCCGCTAATGCCGCTGGTCTTCACGCCGATCCTGCTGGTGTTGATGCTGATCCTGGGCCATATCTCCTGGCAAAACTATATTGGCGAATCGCACTGGCTGCTGTGGCTGCTTGGGCCGGCGACCATTGCTTTTGCGGTACCGGTTTACGACAACCTGGCGGTGATTAAGCGCCACTGGATGTCGCTCACCGCGGGCGTCATCACCGCGACGGTGGTGGCCGTCACCAGTTCAGTCTGGCTGGCGCGGCTGTTCACGCTCTCTGACGAGATCCAGCGTAGCCTCGCGGTGCGCTCGGTCACGACCCCTTTTGCTCTGGCCGCGGCGAAACCGCTCGGCGGACAGCCCGATCTGGTGGCGCTGTTTGTTGTCGTCACTGGGGTGTTTGGCATGGCGGTAGGCGATATGCTGTTTTTACGCCTCTCCATCCGCGAGGGGATGGCGAAAGGGGCTGGCTTCGGTGCCGCCTCCCACGGAGCGGGCACCGCCCGATCCTATGAGCTGGGTCAGCAGGAGGGGGGGGTCGCCAGTCTGGTGATGATGCTCTCTGGCGTAGTGATGGTACTGATTGCGCCGCTGGTGGCGTGGGTTATGTTTTAGGCCGCCGTTGCCAGCGGCCTAATGGATTAGCGATTCAGACGGCGCACAATGCGTTCAACCTGCTGGCGAAACTCGGCCGCAACCTGGGCAGGCGTGAGCTGGCCCTGGTCTAGCTTTTCACGCGCCGAGGTGAACTGATCGATGATTTGTAAATCCTCGATATACGGGGTGGCGACCACGGTGGTGTGCAGCGCCTGGGCCTGGCGCAAACCGGCAATCACCGGATCGTTCGGGTCAATAATCCCCTTCCCGGTGAGCAGCGTTTCTGCCGATTTGTTCAGCGGAATACCGCGCTCCAGCCCCAGTGCTTCTACCGACTGCGGATCGTTGAGCAAGAAATTGATCAGTAAAGCGGCCTCTTTCGGAT
This sequence comes from Leclercia pneumoniae, assembly GCF_017348915.1. Classification (NCBI taxonomy): domain Bacteria; kingdom Pseudomonadati; phylum Pseudomonadota; class Gammaproteobacteria; order Enterobacterales; family Enterobacteriaceae; genus Leclercia; species Leclercia pneumoniae. Next base: position 298,281 of record NZ_CP071383.1, read on the forward strand.
GTTTTGTGGATTTCGCCACCGACAGCATCTGCGCAGTTTTAAAGTAAGCGCCAGACTCTTTTGCGCCAGGCTGCATCACGTAATCTCCCAGCACCAGCTTCGCCGGTGGCGTCATGTTGTTGGCAAACATCCGGATCGTGATATTCCAGGTGAACAGGCCGCCCCATTCGCCGTTAATCCAGGGCTTCATCTCATAGAGATTCCCCTTGCCGTAGGCAGAGAGCGTTTTTGGCGAGGGCAGGACATGCTCGTCACTTAAGCGCTTCAAAAAGCTAAACGCTTCCGCCCACTGGGCATCGTCCCAGCCGAACGACCCGTCGCGGTTAAACATCGGTTTTTGATACTTCTGCATCATCCAGGTATTCAGCAGCAAGATGACATCCTGATCCACCATCGCGTAGGGATAGGCGTTATTGCCCAATTTTTGCTGGAACACTTTTCCGGCGGCAAAAAACGCATCCCAGTCTTTGGGATAAGCCAGCCCGGCCTTTTGCCAGGTGACGTCGTTGTAGTAAAAGACCGGCGCGTTGACCGAGATAGGCAAGCCGTTAAGTTTGCCTTTCACCGTGGTGGAGGCGAGATCGTTGGCGGAATACTGACCTAAATCCAGCGTATCTTTGAGTTTATAGAGGTCGTAATACCCTTCGCCGTTTTTAGAAAAGATACTTAGCCACGGCCAGTTGGTTTGCATGACGTCCGGTTCGGTGCCGCTGGCCATTTGCGTGGTCAGGCGCGCGAGGTGCCCGTCCCAGCCGGTGTATTCGGCCTTCACGTGGATATGGGGATAGGTTTTCTCGAAGGCTTCCAGCGCCTTCAGCGTGGCCTGATGGCGGCTGTTTCCCCCCCACCAGGACATACGTAATTCAACGGGCTGTTGCGCCCAGGTGGAAGTACAGGAAAATAACAGCGATGCGATGACACCTGATACGAGTTTATTCATTTTTGTCTCCGGGACAGAGGCAGCATTATTGTTATTAAACAGGTGAGTAACTGCACAATACTGACCAGCAGTTTCGGCGCAGCCTCCTGCCGCGCCGTTGAGAAGCACTTAAGATTTAGTAAGACGAGAGACCAGCTCAAACTCCGTAAAGTTCACCGGTCGCTGCAGCTGCATAGAGAGATTGCCCGCAATGCCGGTGAGGATAGACATCGCCCCGGCGCGGTGATCGGCTGCACGCTGCAGGGGATCGTTGCCCGGCTCGCCAAACAGATCGGCCAGCATGGCGTTATCGCCGCCGCCGTGCCCCCCTTCGCCCAGGCTGAATTCTGCCTTCCACGGCTCGGCGAACATCGGGAAGACGGTGATGTCGCACTGCTCCAGGCTCCCCTCGTTTTCGCGTTTACCCCCGGCGTTAACGTAAGATTTCTCAATGATTTTCATCTCCAGACGACCTTCGGTGCCGTTGAAGACCACGTTGAGCCCTTCCCATGGCAGATAGGCGTTCAGTGAATAGGTAAGCTGGACCTGATTCTGATACTTCACCAGCACCGACATAGTGTCTTCGATGGTGATGCCATCACTGAATACGCTCTGATCGCGGAAGTAGTTATCTTCATGTTCGGCATCCAGATAGAGCGCTTTAAGCTGGGCGTTATCTGCCATATGCAGCGCGAATGGGTCATCTTTCGCTTCGGCGAAGCCGTGGGCGCGGGGATAGAACCGGGTCACGCCGCGTTTTTCTGCGTTCTCTTTACCGTAGAACTGCAGGCTACCTTCGGCGTAGACCCGCTCCGGATAGCTGCCCAGCCAGAAGTTCATCAGGTCGAAGTGGTGGGTGGATTTATGCACCAGCAGGCCACCGCTGTTGCGCTTTTCGCGGTGCCAGCGACGGAAATAATCCGCGCCGTGTTCGGTGTTAAGCAGCCATTCGAAGTGAACGGAGGTGACCTTGCCAATCCCCCCCTGCATCAGCAGCTCGCGCACTTTGCTGTGGTGCGGCGCGTAGCGGTAGTTAAAGGCCACGCGCACGCTGCGGCCCGTCTCCTCAATGGCATTAAGAATGCGCAGCGCACGTTTCTCATCGATGGTCATCGGCTTTTCGGTGATCACATCGCACCCGGCGTGCAGGGCGCGAACGATATAGTCATCGTGGGTGCGGTCCATTGTGGTCACGATGATGCTGTCCGGGCGGGTTTCGCGGATCATCTCTTCAAACTGCTCCGCTTTCCAGGTAGAGACCGGCGCGACCCCTTCGTTCTGGAGTAACTGGTTCGCATAGTCCATGCGCGTCTGGTTGGTATCGCAAAACGCGACCATCCTGGCATTTTCACGCCAGGCTCCCCCAATGGCAGAGATATATAAACCCGCACGACCTCCCGTTCCGACCAGCGCATATTTTTTCATGGCATCCTCGATTAAGATAAGAAAATAAATATCAGCAAGGTGGCGCAATGAAACGTATTCCACATCAATTGATGGAGCTGAATAGCACCTTTATTTGGCACTGGCCCTGGTTTATTCAGGGAGTGGCAAGCGCAAAGCAGCATGGTTTCACCGGCATCATCCTGCACCAACAGGAACTGCTCTCTCTTCTTGCGACGCCCTCGCCGTTAAGCGCGAAACTTAACGTCGAGAACTTAATTCATCAGCAAAATTACGCGCTGCAATATTTAAAACGTGTCGATCGTTACCTGGCGGAAAATAATTTAACGTTCTGGCTTCAGGGAGAGGCCGCGCCGAACGACGACATTATTAAGCGTAAATTTCCTGAACTGAGCTTTGATGAAAAAAGCACGCCCGATTTCTGGCACCCTTTCTATGCGTCAATTCTGCATCCGTTATTAGCCTCTTTGCCCCATCTCAGCGGCCTGATTCTTAGCCTCACCACCCCCGATTTTCAGACCACCCGCTGGCAGCAGAGCCTGCATGATGTCTGGAGCCTACTGCGCGGGCAGGGCAAGAAACTGATCCTGCGTGATTTCATTGATGACAGCTGGCCGCGACAGCAGCTGTCCGGCATCCTGGCCCGTTTATCAGACGATGTACGCGCCTCGATTAAAGCCACGGAGCTGGATTACCACCCCGGTTTTGCCAACCATCCCCACATCGCCACGCTGCCGGGGCATAAAAAGTGGATCGAATACGATCTTTTCGGCACCGGATATGGCTGGACCGCGCTGCCCTGCTATCTGGCCGATGAGATCAGTGGGCGTCTGAGCTGGGCGCTAAGCGCGGCTGAAAACGAAATCGAAGCCATTACCTCACGGGTGAGCTGGCAGTGGCTACCGGATAGCCGGGTGATGGACTCGGCTAACGCCATCAATCTCTTCGGTCTGTCTGCCGCAAACCAGCAGGACGATGCCGCACAGACCACGCCGTTTGAGCGCTGGGCAGAACAACAGCAGCTCGGTTTTCGCTCCCTGCAGGACAAGCATCAGCTCGCGGCCATTTTGCATGCCAGCTACGACTGGCTTTGTAAGACGCCAAACTTCCTTGGGCGGCGACTGCACTATCAAAGCCAAATCCCGGAGAGCGTGGCCCAGGCGCAACAACTGCTGCATATGGACACCCGCAGTGCCAACTGGCTGCATGCCTGGCAACCGCTGATGCCAGCCGACGATCCCGCGCTTGGCAAAGAGCAGCGAGAGCGGGTCGCGCTGGAAAAAGAGGCCGCCTGCTTTATCGCGTCGCGCACGGTGCAAAACCTGCGTGAGTTGATGCCGCGTATCGCCTGCCCGAACGACACCCTGGAGATCCTGCTGGCCGCCTGGCGTAGCGCAGAAATCTACAGCCAGATGTTCTCCCGCGTGGCGGCGGCTGTCACCGATGTGCTGTGGCTTGACCATTACGGTGCAAACAGCCTGCCCGCGACGACCCTGCAGCGACATCAACAACATCTGCACGAATACGCCGAGACGCTGGCGCACTGGCTGGCGCATCCTCCCGCCGGTGGGCCGCTGTTCCTGCCGCTCCTGCTTAGCCCGGCGCGTCTCACGCAATTTGCCGAAAGCTTGCGTTAAAGCATAAAAACTGTGGCCAGGGTTGTCTGTACTGGCCGCAGAGGGAAAGGGGGGGTTTGAGGTAAAAACGGGAAAAGTGTGATGGCCTTTACGAAACAGAGATAAAGCCTGTGAAGTGGGTCGGCTTTTTTTGTTTTGGTGACGTGATTAACGTCACCTGAAGAGGGGAAAACTGTGATCCCCGACCAGAGGCCGGGGAGCCATTTTAGTGTGCGCGGCCCTGCTCAACGCCGAGACCGGTTTGTGAACGGATAAACTGGGCGCGGAATTTCTCGCGCTCAAGATTCCCTTCCGCTGAGTTGTCAGTGGCAGAGAAGACCCAGATACCGATGAAGGCCACCGCGATAGAGAAGAGCGCCGGATATTCATACGGGAAGATGGCGCTTTCATGTCCGAGGATCTGTACCCAGATGGTCGGGCCAAGGATCATCAGGATCACCGCCGTCAGCAGGCCAAGCCAGCCGCCAATCATCGCGCCACGCGTCGTCAGTTTTGACCAGTACATGGAGAGCAGAATGATAGGGAAGTTACAGCTCGCTGCGATGGAGAAGGCCAGGCCGACCATGAAGGCGATGTTCTGGTTTTCAAACAGGATCCCCAGCAGGATGGCGACCACCCCCAGCACCAGTACCGTGATTTTGGACACTTTCAGCTCATCGCGCTCGCTCGCCCCTTTACGCCAGACGTTGGCATACAGGTCGTGAGAAACCGCAGACGCGCCCGCCAGCGTCAGGCCGGCGACCACCGCCAGAATGGTGGCGAAGGCCACGGCGGAGATAAAGCCGAGGAACAAGTTACCGCCCACGGCATCGGCCAGGTGCACCGCCGCCATGTTGTTGCCGCCAATCAGTGCGCCCGCTGCGTCTTTGAAGGCCGGGTTCGCCCCCACCAGCATGATCGCACCAAAACCGATGATAAAGGTCAGGATGTAGAAGTAACCCATAAAGCCGGTGGCGTAGAAGACGCTCTTACGCGCTTCACGTGCATCGCTCACGGTGAAGAAACGCATCAGGATGTGCGGCAGGCCTGCGGTACCAAACATCAGTCCCAGCCCTAACGACAGGGCGGATATCGGATCTTTCACCAGTCCACCGGGGCTCATGATCGCTTCACCTTTCGGGTGGACCGCCATCGCTTCGGTAAACAGGTTATTGAAGCTAAATCCAACGTGCTTCATCACCATAAAGGCCATAAAGCTGGCACCAAACAGCAGCAGCACGGCTTTGATGATCTGAACCCAGGTGGTGGCGAGCATGCCGCCAAACAGCACATACATCACCATCAGTACGCCCACCAGCACCACGGCAATGTGGTAGTTGAGGCCGAACAGCAGCTGGATAAGCTTACCTGCCCCCACCATCTGGGCGATGAGGTAAAGGGCGACCACCACCAGCGAGCCGCAGGCGGAAAGCGTGCGGATAGGACCTTGCTTCAAACGATAGGATGCCACGTCGGCAAAGGTATAACGCCCGAGGTTACGCAGACGCTCGGCGATCAGGAACAGAATAATCGGCCAACCGACCAGGAAGCCGAGAGAGTAAATCAGCCCGTCGTAGCCGGAGGTGTACACCAGCGCGGAGATCCCGAGGAAGGAGGCGGCAGACATAAAGTCACCGGCAATCGCCAGCCCGTTCTGGAAGCCGGTAATGTTACCGCCTGCGGTGTAGTAGTCGTTACGGGAGCGAACGCGTTTTGATGCCCAGTAAGTGATGTAGAGCGTAAACACCACAAAAAGAAGGAACATCACAATGGCTTGCCAGTTGGTGGGCTGGCGTTCAACCGCACCGGTAATGGCATCCGCAGCGTTTGCCGCAAAGGGAAGGGTGGCGGCGAGCGCCGTCAAAACTCTCTTCATGATGCTTTTACCTCGCGCAGTACGGCCTTGTTCAGACGGTCAAATTCGCCGTTAGCGCGCCAGACATAGACGCCCGTCAGCACAAACGAAATTACAATCACGCCAATGCCAATCGGGATCCCGCGCGTGACGCTGGTGCCCGCATGCAGTGGCGTGCCGAGCCAGTGCGGCGCGAACGCAATCAGCAGAATAAAGCCGACATAGATAATCAGCATAATGATGGACAGCATGAAGGCAAACCGTTGCCGTTTTTCCACGAGCTCCCTGTAGTGCGCACTATTCTCTATCTGCTGACAAATATGGTCATTCATCACAGAGTCTCCAAAGGTAAGGTTGGTTTGTTTTTGTTCCCTCTCCCTGAGGGAGAGGGTTAGGGTGAGGGTGAAGGAAGGAGCGGTCTGATGCCCTCACCCCGCCCCTCTCCCACGGGGAGAGGGAGAAAATTATGAAGGCATTGCGATGGTCTGCTTCTCTTCGAGCAGTTTTTCCACCACGCCAGGATCCGCGAGCGTTGAGGTATCGCCAAGATTACTGGTATCGCCTGCGGCGATTTTGCGCAGAATGCGGCGCATAATCTTGCCGGAACGGGTTTTCGGCAGGGAGTCTGTCCAGTGCAGCACATCCGGCGTGGCAAGCGGGCCGATCTCTTTACGTACCCAGTTGCGCACCTCGGCATAGAGCTCCGGCGTTGGCTCTTCGCCATGATTTAACGTGACATAGGCATAAATCGCCTGGCCTTTAATATTGTGGGGGATGCCGACGACAGCGGCTTCCGCGATCTTCGGATGCGATACCAGCGCCGATTCGATTTCCGCCGTGCCCAGACGGTGGCCTGAGACGTTCAGTACGTCATCCACGCGGCCGGTGATCCAGTAGTAACCGTCTTCATCGCGACGGGCACCGTCACCGCTGAAATACATGTTTTTAAAGGTAGAGAAGTAGGTCTGCTCGAAGCGGTCATGATCGCCAAACAGCGTACGCGCCTGGCCTGGCCAGGAGTCGGTGATCACCAGGTTGCCCTCAGTAGCCCCCTCCAGCGCATTGCCTTCGTTATCCACCAGCGCAGGCTGGACGCCAAAGAAAGGACGCGTCGCAGAGCCCGCTTTCAGCTCGGTCGCACCCGGCAGCGGGGTGATCATGAAACCGCCGGTTTCGGTCTGCCACCAGGTGTCGATGACCGGGCATTTTTCATTACCAATCTTCTTCCAGTACCACTCCCACGCTTCCGGGTTGATGGGTTCACCCACGGAGCCCAGGATACGCAGCGAGGAACGATCGGTCCCTTCAATCGCTTTATCACCTTCTGCCATCAGGGCACGAATCGCGGTAGGGGCGGTATAGAGAATATTCACTTTATGCTTATCCACCACCTGGCTCATGCGCGCCGGGGTTGGCCAGTTTGGCACCCCTTCGAACATTAGCGTAGTGGCGCCACAGGCCAGCGGACCATACAGCAGATAGCTGTGGCCGGTGACCCAGCCTACGTCAGCAGTACACCAATAGATGTCGCCCGGATGGTAATCAAAGACATATTTGAAGGTGGTCGCCGCATACACCAGGTAGCCGCCGGTGGTATGCAGCACCCCTTTCGGCTTGCCGGTGGAGCCAGAGGTATAAAGGATAAACAGTGGATCTTCCGCGTTCATCTCCTCAGGCTGATGCTGGTCGCTGGCTTGCTCAATCAGATCGCTCCACCAGAGATCGCGGCCCGCCTGCCACTCAATGTTGCTACCGGTGCGTTTGAACACCACTACGTTGCTTACGCTTGTGACGTTCGGGTTTTTCAGGGCGTCATCGACGTTCTTTTTCAGCGGAATGGTACGGCCGGCACGTACGCCCTCGTCGGCGGTGATCACCAGTTTTGAGCTGGAGTCGATAATGCGGCCGGCAACCGCTTCCGGCGAGAAACCGCCAAAAATCACGGAGTGCACGGCACCGATGCGGGCGCAGGCCAGCATGGCAACCGCAGCTTCGGGCACCATTGGCATATAGATAGCGACCACATCGCCTTTTTTGATGCCCTGAGAGAGCAGCACGTTGGCAAAGCGGCAGACGTCGCGATGCAGTTCGCGGTACGTGATGTTTTTGCTCTGCGAGGCGTCGTCGCCTTCCCAGATAATGGCCGTCTGGTCGCCGCGCTCGGCGAGATGGCGATCGAGACAGTTCGCGGCCAGGTTCAGGGTGCCGTCTTCATACCATTTAATCGAGACGTTACCCGGCGCGAAGGAGGTGTTCTTTACCTTCTGATAAGGGGTCATCCAGTCGAGGATTTTTCCCTGCTCACCCCAAAAGATTTCAGGGCTGGAGACAGACTGTTGGTACTTCTCCTTGTACTGCTCCGGATTGATCAGGCAGCGGTCCGCAATGTTTGCGGGAATGTCGTGTTTGTGGATTTGGCTCATGGCTTTTTTCTCCTTGTAAGATGTTAATAATATGTCGCAAAAACGTTAATAGTAGGGGCTTTGCCAGCTTTGTTTACTATTTGGGCGACAGATCACGCAATAATTCAGGAGTTCAAAAAACGACCGAATAACACTTTATCTTAAAATAATTGCCCTCAATGATTATTTACATTTATGGATAAAAAAGCGTTTTTATAACAAAAGGTTATTAATCATCACTGGTGGAAATTAGCGTCATAAAGCATTTTGTCAGTCAAATGCCTCGTTCTTAAAGGCTTGCGCAGCATGGCATGCAAATGATACTGATACGCCGCGTTAAAAAACCCCATAAATGAACGCAACACAATTCATACCCTTTCAGTATGTGTCGTCCTCACGCTTTCGCGAGGCCGATCACTTCATTGAGGAAGTCTGTTTTTATGAAAAATTTGAAAGTCAGCCTGGCCTGGCAAATTTTGCTGGCCCTTGTGCTGGGTATCTTGTTGGGTAGTTATCTGCATTATCACAGTGACAGCCGCGAATGGTTGATCGCCAACTTGCTGTCGCCGGCAGGCGATATCTTTATTCATCTGATCAAGATGATTGTGGTCCCAATCGTTATCTCGACGCTGGTGGTAGGTATTGCGGGCGTGGGTGATGCGAAACAGCTGGGACGTATCGGGGCAAAAACCATCCTTTATTTCGAAGTGATCACTACGGTGGCTATCATTCTTGGCATCACGCTGGCAAACGTATTCCAGCCTGGTGCGGGTATTGATATGTCGCAGCTGGCAACGGTGGATATTTCGAAATACCAAAGCACAACGGCCGACGTGCAAAGCCATTCCCATGGCCTGATGGGCACGATCCTCGCGCTGGTTCCCACCAATATCGTGGCCTCCATGGCGAAGGGCGAAATGCTGCCAATTATCTTCTTCTCCGTCCTGTTTGGCCTGGGTCTGGCATCGCTGCCTTCTACCCACCGCGAGCCGCTGGTCACCGTGTTCCGCTCCATCTCCGAAACCATGTTCAAAGTTACCCACATGGTGATGCGTTATGCGCCGGTAGGGGTGTTCGCGCTGATCTCCGTCACCGTGGCCAACTTCGGTTTTGCCTCCCTGTGGCCGCTGGCGAAGCTGGTGATCCTGGTACACTTCGCCATCCTGTTCTTCGCGCTGGTGGTGCTGGGCATCGTGGCGCGACTGTGCGGGTTAAGCATCTGGATTTTGATTCGTATCCTGAAAGATGAGCTGATTCTGGCCTACTCTACCGCCAGCTCCGAGAGTGTACTGCCGCGTATCATCGAGAAGATGGAAGCCTATGGCGCACCGGCGTCGATTACCAGCTTCGTGGTGCCGACCGGCTACTCCTTTAATCTCGATGGCTCAACGCTGTACCAGAGTATTGCCGCGATCTTTATCGCCCAGCTGTACGGTATCGACCTCTCGCTGTGGCAGGAAATCGTGCTGGTACTGACCCTGATGGTGACCTCGAAAGGGATCGCGGGCGTGCCGGGCGTCTCTTTTGTTGTGTTGCTGGCCACGCTGGGAAGCGTGGGGATCCCGCTGGAAGGACTGGCGTTTATCGCCGGTGTTGACCGTATTCTCGACATGGCGCGTACCGCGCTGAACGTGGTGGGGAATGCTCTGGCGGTACTGGTTATCTCTAAATGGGAACACAAATTCGACCATAAAAAAGCGCTGGCGTATGAACGCGAGGTGCTGGGCCGTTTTGATAAGACTGCCGATCGGTAATGCCGCTTCCGCCCTCTTGCGAGGGCGGAATTTACTCCCCGCTTAACGCCTCAAACTCTTCGCAGCCGGTATCAAACCCTTCAGTACAGCTCAGATTAAACCAGTACAGCGCTTTCTGTTTATTTGGCGTGATAAAGCCTTTCTCTCCCTGCTGAAATACCTTCCCTGCCCAGTACTCGGCATAACCGGTGCGCGAAAGGGTAGAGCTGCGCTTAAACCAGTCTGCAGCCTGAACATCATCCTGCGCCACTTCCACACCGTTCGCGTAGATCAGCCCCAGCAGCAGTTGGGCATCCACGGCGGCGTCATCTTCGGTATTGGCTGCCGCTTTTTGCAGCAAGGTAAGCGCCTGCGGATAGTCGGGGGTTCCGGCTTCGGTATTGACCAGCAGGCGCGCCAGCATCACGGTGCCGGGCATACTGCCAGCCAGCATTGCCTGCTGGGCCAGCCCTTTTGCCTGCGGGTAATCGCCGTGCTTGAACTTGATCTGCGACAGCAGCGCCATGGCATCAACATCGCCACCGGTGGCCGCTTTTTCGGCCCACACCTCAGCCTGTTTATCGTTACCGGAGCTGTACCAGGTCTCTGCAAGGAGATACTGGGCGCGACTGTCGCCCGCCTCGGCCTGAGCCTGGTACTGGCTACCAATCTCATCGGCGCAGGCCAGGGAAGAGGAGAGCAGCAGCAGGTAGAGAAGATGTTTCATCTGTTCATTTCTTTTAAGGAGATTGCGCGCAGTATAAGCGGGGTACGAGAAGAAAAAAAAGGGTGCGTTAAGGCACAACATCCCACAATCGGGCGGGAAACCCCGCCCGCTGAAGTTAGCCTGCACCGCAGGCTAATTTAGCCGCCACTTCATGTTGCCCACTCTTTATTGTGAGTTCGCATAATGCACCGCGATTAATAAAGGTGAATAACACAATTGTCAGGCAAATAATTAATATGATGCCCAACGCATACTTTAATGGCGTCATGCCTTTTACTCCTTGCAAAGAAAAGAATAAGAGGCTACCAACAACTTGTTGGGAGTTGAGAGGTAGCCTCGGTTAATGGAAACATTACCGGGGCTTTTCACTTTCTGTCTCTCAACACGGCTTAAGACAGAAAGCCTTAAGCACCCGCCGTTATTCTTATTCGTATGAAATAAAAAGCAAAGATGTAAATACATATCGGGTTAATTACATTCTCTGGAAGGAAGGCCGCATAATAATATTCACAGAAATGAGTTTCTGTGAATATTATAAAAGTGGAATAAATAAATTATCCCGCAGCGCTTTCACGAAGTCGGTTTTTAAGCTGCTTATATTCCTCTTGTACATCGCGTTCGGCCGCCGCCTGATCGGCAATTGGCTCAACCCTTACGGCACAATATTTATACTCCGGCGTTTTTGTTATCGGGCTCAGGTTTTCCGTCACCAGTTCGTTGCAGGCCCCAATCCACCATTGATAGGTCATATACACCGCGCCTCGGTTTGGCCGTTCGCTGACCTGCGCCCGGGTCATTACGCGTCCTTTGCGCGATTGCACCCAGACCAGCGCCTCATCTTCAATGCCTAACCGGGCGGCATCGGCGGTATTGATCTGCACGTAGCCGGGTTCGTCCGCCAGGGCAGAGAGGGCGGCGCAGTTGCCGGTCATGGAGCGGCAGGAGTAATGGCCTACCTCGCGTACGGTAGAGAGCACCATCGGATACGCAGCGCTCAGCGTATCTATCGGTGCCGACCAGTCGCAGGTGTAGAACTGCGCCAGCCCGTTCGGGGTATCGAAGGATTCGGCAAAGAGCCAGGAGGTTCCTTGATCGTGGGCGGACTCATCCCGGCACGGCCACTGGATATACCCCAGCTCGCCCATTTTTTCGTAGGTGGCGCCGGTAAAGTTGGGGCAGAGATAGCGCAGTTCATCCCAGATCTGCTGCGTGTTGTCATAGTGCATGGGATAACCCATTCGGGTCGCGATCTCGCTGATGATCTGCCAGTCCGTTTTCAAATCCCACTGGGGCTCCACCGCCTTGAAAAAACGCTGGAATCCCCGATCTGCTGCGGTGTAGACCCCTTCATGTTCGCCCCAGGACGTAGACGGCAGTATGACGTCGGCGGCGGCGGCCGTTTTGGTCATAAAGATATCCTGCACAATGACCAGATCCAGCGCCGCGAAAGCTTCACGCACCGCCGACAGTTCGGCATCAGTTTGTAAGGGATCTTCGCCCATGATGTACGCGGCCCGCACCTCACCCTGCGCAACGCGATGCGGCAGCTCGCTTATCCGATAGCCGGGCCGCTCGGGCAGATGCTCAACGCCCCAGGCCCGGGCAAATTTTTCGCGATTTGCCGCGACGGTTACCGGCTGATAGCCCGGATAGACATCCGGCAGGGCGCCCATATCGCAGGCCCCCTGAACATTATTTTGCCCACGTACCGGATTAACGCCCACGTGCGCCTTGCCGAGATTGCCCGTCAGCATCGCCAGGCTGGTGAGGGCACGTACAGTCTCCACGCCTTGCCAGAACTGCGTTACCCCCATGCCCCACAGCAGGGTGGCGGTTTTTGCCCCGGCATACATCCGCGCGGCCTGACGGATATCCCGGGCGCTGACGCCGGTGATGGCTTCTACCGATTCCGGCGAATAGTTTTCGACAACGTTTCGATATTCGTCGAAACCTTCCGTTCGTGCGGCGATAAAGCTCGCGTCATACAATTTCTCGGTAATGATCACCTGCCCGATAGCATTGAGCAGGGCGATATTCGAACCATTTTTCAGCGCGATATGCAGGTCGGCGATGCGGGCAGTCTCTATCCGCCGGGGATCGCAGACAATAATTTTCGCGCCGTTCTGTTTCGCCTGAATGATGTGATTCGCCACGATTGGGTGTGAATCGGCCGGGTTGTAGCCAAAAATAAAGACCAGATCGGTATTATCGATCTCATTGATGGCATTGCTCATGGCGCCGTTACCCACCGACTGGTGCAGACCTGCAACCGAGGGGCCGTGTCAGACGCGCGCGCAGCAGTCGACGTTATTGGTGCCAATAACGGCGCGGGCAAATTTCTGCATCACATAGTTGGTTTCATTCCCGGTACCGCGAGACGAGCCCGTCGTCTGGATGGCATCCGGCCCGTATTGTTCTTTGATGGCGCTCAGGCGCCGGGCAACATAGTCCAGCGCCTCGTCCCAGCTTACGGCGACGAGCTTACCGCCGCGGACAGGGCGGATCATGGGGGTTTTCAACCGCGGGGTCAGGATCCCGGTATCGTTAATAAAGTCCCAGCCGTAGTAGCCCTTCAGGCACAACGTTCCTTGATTGGTCTTACCCTGTGCGGGCTCGGCCCGAACGATTTTGCCGTTATCGACCACCAGCGTTAACTTGCAACCGGAGGCGCAATAGGGGCAAACCGTGATGACGTTTTTCATCGGTACCGCTCCAGATAATCGAATTCATGGTTATTATGCAGGCCCATAAGACCTATTTTTATTGTGGAAATACCCTGACTTTACGGCGGATCCCTGGTCAATACCCTGATAGAAAACAGTCATTCGACAAAATCCCTGCGGGATGTGATGTCGCCTGAAATTTCGATACACAAAAGTCGAAACGGCTGGAGCCAGTGGCAGAATCGGCCAGACTGAAAGTGATCTTCCTGACGGAACTATGCGATGAAACCCGCGATCCTGGTCGTTGATGACGATACCGCCGTGTGCGAACTGCTGCAGGATGTGCTGAACGAGCATGTCTTTACGGTGCATGTGTGCCATACCGGCCATGAAGCCCTGCGCCTGGCGCAGAGCGACGCCTCCATCGCGCTGGTGCTGCTGGATATGATGTTGCCTGACATCAACGGGTTGCAGGTTTTACAGCAGCTACAAAAACAGCGTCCGGCGCTTCCGGTCATCATGCTTACCGGCTTAGGCAGCGAATCTGATGTGGTGGTGGGGCTGGAGATGGGGGCCGACGACTACATCGGTAAGCCTTTCAATCCCCGGGTGGTGGTGGCCCGGGTCAAAGCGGTGTTACGTCGTACCGGGGCGCTGGCCGCCGAGCCGGTCGCCGTTCGTCACGGCGGTATCAGCTTTAACGGCTGGACGCTGGATACCCAACGCTGCGAACTGAGCGACGCCCAGCGCAGCGTAGTGCCGCTTACCCAGGGAGAGTACAGCCTGCTGCTGGCGCTGACGCAAAACGCCCGCCGGGTGCTGAGCCGTGAACAGCTGCTGGAGCTGACGCATAGCGAAAGCGCCGACGTGTTTGATCGCACCATCGATGTGCTGATTATGCGTCTGCGGCGCAAAATTGAGGTGAATCCACATCAGCCGCTGCTCATTAAAACCATCCGCGGGCTGGGCTATGTCTTTTCAGCCGATGTGCTGGACGGCGACCGCGCCGCTTAACCCCTGACGATGCTCATCAATAAACTGCTGTAACTCCGGCAACGTTTTCGCACCGTCGATAGCATTGGCCGCCAGCAGGCTGGCGCGAGCGCAGGCGTGGGCCAGCAGGATACTCTCCTCCAGCGGCCGCGACTCATGACAACCGTATAAAAAACCGGCGCAAAACGCGTCGCCCGCTCCCACGCTACCGATGATCTCTGATTGCGACAGCCGCCAGGAGGGGATCCAGCGCCCCTCCTGACCGGACTCTTGCCCCCATGCGCCTTCCGGGCAGTGAATTACCAGCCGCTCGTTGACCCCTGCCGCCAGCAGCCGCGCAGCCGCCTGGGCGATATTGGCCAGATCGGGCGTATCCTGGCTGTCGCGCATCTCCAGCCCGCTGAACTCCCCCGCTTCCAGCTCGTTAATGACCAGATAATCAAGGTGACACAGGGCAGGGCGCACCAGCGGCTGATAGCGTGGGTCGCCCTTGCGGGAGACCAGGTCGAGGGAGGTTTTGAAGCCCCGATCGCGCATTTGCGCCAGCAGGCGAGCCCCGCGGGTGCCGAACGACGCGTCCGGCATGTCCAGGCTATCCAGCAGTAACAGATAGCCTAGGTGAAAGATTTTCAGGCTGTCGTCGAGCCGCTCGAAGGCCGGAAGATCCAGCAGACGATTGGCGCCGGGAGAGTGGAAAAAGGTGCGCTGGCCGCTGGGGTCGGTCATGACCTGCGACATGGATGTGGGGGCGAAGCTGGTGCGCTCTACCCGCTGGCGGTTGACGTGATACTGGTCGAGCATCGCCATAATGTAATCGCCGTCGTTATCTTCGCCAATCAGCCCCACCGCCTGCAAAGGCAGACCTGTGTGCATTTTTGCCAGCGTAAGCAGGACGTTGAGCGGAGCGCCTCCGGTGGCGCGCTCGCTGTGGGTGATCTCTGCCAGCCAGCCGCGCTCTGGCCAGTCGACGACCTGGTGAACATGATCCACCAGCATATTGCCTGCGGCGATAATGCCCTTGCGTTCCATCAGGCTTGCCCCGCGCTGCCGAAGATGCGCATCTGCTCAGCCACGGTGTCGGTGATCGCCTCTTCAATGCCCAGCAGCAACTCTGCGAACTCGTCATAAATCGGCT